>DATHNE010000060.1:0-10873 GCA_035486355.1 Acetobacteraceae bacterium | reverse complement strand
CGCGATCGGCCCGTCTGCCGTCGGCTGCAGATCATCGGGGCGAATCGCCACGGTCGCGCGCGCCCCCACCGTCCCCATCGCGGTGCCGAGTACGCGCGCGCCACTGACCGTGACCGCGGCGCCGTCGACGGTCATCTGCGCCGGCGACGTCAGCAGGTTGCGATAGCCCATGAACTCCGCGACATCGGCGCTCGCGGGCCGTGCGTAGAGATCTTCTGGTGTGCCGATCTGCCGCGGCTGGCCATCGATCATCACCATGATGCGGTCGGCGAGCGACAGCGCCTCCTCCTGGTCATGCGTCACATAGATCGTCGAGCAGCCCAGCATGGTGTGGATGCGACGGATTTCCGCCCGCATCTCCAGCCGCAGCTTGGCATCAAGATTCGATAGCGGCTCATCCATCAGCACCAGCGGCGGACCCACCACGATGGCACGCGCAATTGCCACCCGCTGCTGCTGGCCACCGGATAGCTGACCGGGCAGCTTTTCGTCCTGGCCATTCAACCGCACCAGTGCCAGGGCTTCGTCGACTCGTCGCTCGATCTCCGCCTTTGGCCGTCGTTGCGTGACCAGACCGAACGCGACATTGCGCCGCACTGTCAGGTGCGGGAACAGCGCATAATTCTGGAACACCATGCCGAAGCCACGGTCTTCCGGGCCCACCTCGTCCAGCCGCTGGCTGTCCAGCCAGATCGACCCGCCGGTAAGCTGCAACAGCCCCGCGATGCAGTTGAGTGTGGTGGATTTGCCACAGCCCGACGGGCCAAGCAGGGCGACGAACTCGCCCCGCTTGACCGTCAGGTTCACATCGCGCAGCGCGCGATGCTGTCCGAAGTCACGGCTGACGTCTTCGAGCCGCAGCTCGCGAAAGTCACGCGATGCGATCGGCATGCGATGCTACTTGCCCACCCGTGCGCCGACCTGCTCGTCCCAGCGCTTGAACGCATACACCAGTTTGTCGGGTGGCAGCGGCACCTCGGACGGCACCGTCTCGATCAGCTTGTCGATGAACGGCCGCCGCACGGCATTGATGGCATCCTGACTCGCCTGCGGTGCCATCGACAACGGCACGTCCTTCACCGCCGGACCGGGATAGAAATAACCTTTATCGTAGGTCAGCGCCTGCGCCGGCTTGCTCAGCATGTAGTTCGTCATCGCCAGCAGCACTGCCAGCTTGTCGTTCGACACGCCCTTTGGGATCGCCCAGTACTGTGCGTCGGTCACCCAGTGGAACCCTTCCAGGGTGCCGATCTGCGCCTCTTTCGGCACCACGCCCAGGATCCGCGGATTGAGATCCCAGCCAAGATGCGAGGCGATCATATCGCGCGAGCCCTCGCCCAGCTCCTTCATCATCGGTCCGGTGCCGGTTGGGTAGTACTCGATATACTTGCCCAGCTCGGCCAGATACGCCCAGGTCTTGTCCCAGCCGTCCTTCGGATCCATCGGATCCTTGTCCTTCAGGATGTAGGGCACGCCTTGCAGGAAGGTGCGCGCCGGGCCGGAATTCGCCGGGCGCGGATAGATGAACCGTTTCGGATGCGCCTTAGCCCAGTCCAGCAGCTCCTGCGCTGTCTTCGGCGGCGTCTTCACCGCATCCGGCATGTATTCCAGGATCGGCCCGGCCGGGCAGAACACCACGCACACCGCCTGGTTCTGCGCCAGCCCCTGCATCTTCCACGCACCCGGCACGTAGATATCCTGCAGCTTGGGCAGCGCACCAGCGTAGTCGGTCGCAAGCGGGATCCACAGATTCTGGTCGATACCGGCGGACAGCGCATCCGTGCCGGTCAGCACCAAGTCGATATCGACGCTGTTCGCCGCCTGCTGTGCCTTGATCTTGCCTGGCAGCTCCGGCGCCGGCGCCTGCGAATAGATGATCTTCGACACCAGTTTCGGGTTCGCCTTGGCGAAGGCGTCCATGGCACCTTGCGTCAACTGCAATTGCCCAGCGACATCAACGACATTCAGCGCGACCGGCGAAGCTGGCAGCGGCGGCGCGCTGGCGGCGCGCACAGGGTACGCGGCAACGCCCAATGCGGCCGCGCCGGCGATCCCACCGAGCAAACCGCGACGGGTGGTGGAAAAATCAGTCATGCGAAGAACCTCCCTTGCTGGTATTGGCCGCCGGTGTGACCAAGAGATGACGCGCGCGGCACAAGAAGGCTACGCTCGCGGCATCGTTGCCACAACGGAGGAAAACGATCGTGTCGACCCAGACGCGCGGCGCACATCAAGCGGTTGGCCGCCCGTCCGTCAAGCTCAGCGACGTGGCGGCCGCCGCTGACGTCGCGCCCATGACGGTTTCGCGCGTGCTGAACACACCCGAACGCGTCTCCGCCGAGACCGCGCAACGTGTGCGCGCCGCGATTGATCGGCTCGGCTACGTACCGAACCTGGTCGCCGGAGGACTGTCCTCCCGCCGCACGCGCATGGTCGCCGCCATCGTACCGACCATGGCGCATCCGATGTTCGTGGAGCTGGTGCAGAACTTCACCGACGCGCTGCGCGCGCAGGGCTATGAGGTGATGTTGTCGCTGTCCGGCTATGGCGATGTGAACGAGACGACGCTGGTGCGCGCGGTCCTGGCACGCCGTCCCGATGCGCTGCTGCTCACCGGCGCGTCCCACGACGCACCGACGCGGCAGATGCTGGCTGATGCCGCCATTCCGGTCGTGGAAATATTCGACGTGGCGCGCCGCCCGATCGACATGCTGGTCGGCGTGGACCACGCCGCGGTCGGCACCGCGGTGGCCGGCTATTTCCGTGCCAAGGGTCATGACCGGTTCGCGGTGTTCGCCGCGGCGGATCCCAGAGCGCGCATCCGCGGCGCGGCGTTCGCCGAGGCGGCACGGGCCGCAGGCGGTACGGTGCTGGCCGAAACGGTGATCCCGGCGCCCAGCACCATCGCCGCCGGACGGGCCGCCTTGCGCGCGCTGCTGCCCTCGCTCGATCGCCGCACCGCACTGTTCTGCAGCTCCGACGTCGTGGCGTTCGGCGCGCTGGTGGAAGCCCGCGCACACGGCCTGGCAGTCCCGGACCGCTTGGCGGTCTGCGGCTTCGGCGATTTCGAGCTGAGCGCCGCGAGCGACCCGCCGTTCACCACGGTCAGTGTGGAAGGCGCCCGGATCGGGCGGCACGCGGCGGGATTCCTGCTGGAGCGTCTGATGGCGACCGGCGCGCCATCGCGGGCGCGCCGCGTGAAGGTGCCGTTTCGCATCGTCGAACGCGCCTCCTCCTGATCTCGCCATCCCGGCGGGATCATGTTATCGCTACCATCAATGCTGTCGCAGGCGCGCGCCCGGGTCAAGTCCGGGCGGATTCGGGGCCGGCCTAAGCCTTCTGGCCGATAGCGGACCGACCGCGCGATGTGCTCCTAAATCACCCCGATACGTCATAGGGATGTCGACAGGCCAATGCGGCAGGGCCGCGCCGCCCGGCCATGCGCGACGCTCGGAGTACGGGGGTGAGCGGCACCACCACGATCTCCACCGCCCTGATGACTGGCGTGACGCTCAGCGCGCAGTGCACGACGCTCACCGCGACCGGATCGATCAGCAGCGCAGGCGCGGCGGCGGTCTATGTCCCGAACAGCACCGACAACACCTTGGTCAATTCCGGCCAGATCACCGACAGCGATGGCACCGGGTTCGGTGTCTCGCTCGCTGCCGGCGGCAGCGTCAATAATGCCGCTAGCGTTGGCGCCGGCGGCACGGGTGTCTACGCCAACGGCGCCACCGCAACAGTCAGCAATAGCGGCACGATTTCCGCGGTCAACGAAGTCGCGGTTGCCCTGCTGGATGGCGGCACTGTCAGCAATGCCACGGCGCCACGATCACCGGCGGCGCCGAGGGCATTGCCCTGGACGGGGCTGGACGCGTCACCAATCACGGATTGATTGGCGGCACCGGCACCTACGGCATCGTCATGACCGCCGGCGGCGAGGTCGGTGATCTCGACCACGGCACGAGCACCGACAGCGGCTTCGGCATCCAGTTGCGCTCCGTGGCGGGCACCGTCGTCAATACCGGGTTGATCAGTGGCACTGACGGCTCGGGCGTCGGTATTGCGTTCGAATCCGGCGGCACGCTGCCTACCAGCGGAACGATTACCGGCAGTGGGGGCACCGCCGTTGCGTTCGGCGCGGGCGCCGCGGCGCTCACGATTGCGCCCAGCGCGGTGTTCGATGCCGCGGTCGCCGCCAATGCGAGTTATGTCAACTCACTGGCGCTGACAACGGGCGGTGCCGGCACGCTGAGCTTCGGCAACTACACCGGCTTTAGCCGCATCGTCGTGGACAGCAACGCGACCTGGACGCTGGATGGCAGCGTCGCAAGCACGGACATCGTCAGCTTCGCCGGCGGCGGCGCTGTGCTGGCGCTGGGCACGCCAACCAGCTTCGCGGGTACGATCAGCGGCCTGACCGGTCCCGAGACGATCGACCTGACCACGCTCACCTACGCCACGGGCGCCACGGCGACCATCGCCGGCGGCGTGCTGTCGGCGAAAAGCGGCAGTACCACCAATACGCTGCATGTCAGCGGCATCGCCAACGGCACGCCGTTCACCATCACGCCCGACAGCAGCAACGGCACCGAGGTGGAGCTGCTGTGCTTTCTCGCCGGCGCGCGCATCGCCACGCCCGAGGGCGAGGTCGCGGTGGAGCGGTTGCGCGTCGGCGATCTGGCGTTCACCTGGGACGGACGCCGCCTGCCGATCACCTGGATTGGCACCGGGCGCTGGTCCTGCCGGCAGGACCAGCGCGCAGCGCGGCGACGCCGGTCATCGTCCGCAAGGGCGCGCTGGCCGACAACGTGCCGCATCGTGACCTGCGGCTGACCACGGGACATTCGCTTTATGTCGACGACGTTTTGATTCCGGTGGAATTCCTGATCAATCACCGTTCGATCCTGTGGGATAACGCGGCACGTGTCACCGAGGTGTGCCATATCGAGCTGCCGTCGCATGAAGTGCTGCTGGCTGAGGGCGCCGCCGTGGAAAGCTATCGCGACGGCGACAATCGCCGGTTGTTCCAGAACGTGGATCCAGCCTGGGATACCGACTTCGCACCGCCACGCTACGCACCGATCATCGTCAAAGGACCGATGCTCGAGGCAGCGTGGCACCGCTTGGCCCAATGCGCGAACGCGACCGCCACGATGGTCACAGACGATCCCGACCTGCATTTGCTGGTCGATGGCGCACGTGTCGACGCGACACTGCACGGCCGCGGCGTGTGGCAGTTCCGCATCACGGAAACGCCGCGGTGCATCCAGATCGTTTCACGCACGGGCATTCCCGCCGCTCTCGGCCTCGGCCCGGATCAACGACGATTGGGCGTGGCGGTACGGCGGATTGTCGTATCAGAAGGCCCCGGCATGCGGCTCGTGGTCGCGAAGGACACACGTCTGATAGAAGGCTTCCACGATTTCGAACCTGCGGAACGCTGGCGCTGGACCAATGGCGCTGCCACGGCCCCCGCATCCCTGTTCGCCGACCTGGAGGGCGCATTCACACTGGAGCTGCAGACCGACAGCACCGCCCACTACGCTGCCGCCGCGTAGCGCGTCCGAAATCTATAGCGCCCCCGGCAATACGGTGCCCGTCCATAGCGCGTCCAGCAGCGTTTCCGTCTTCTCCCCAATCACCGGCCCTGCCAGTTCGCGGAACTTCGCCGCCAGATCCGCATCGCTCAACGGCGCATCGGGATCCCCCTTGCGCGTCGGCTGATACCGTTCGAGAATCGTCCCGTTCCGCAACGTGATCGTCACCCGCGCCGCGCGCTTGCCTGGATAGGCATTCGCCAGATCAGGCGCCAAACTCACCGACACAAGCGCCATCAGTGTATGGATCGCAGGATCCACCAACCGCTCCGGTGCGAAAGCGGCCAATCGCACACCGCCCAGCACCAGCATGGCACCAACACAGTATTGCGCGCTGAACCGCGCCTCCTGCTCGGTGCGCACCACCGGCCGGTCACAGACATCCTTCGTCGCGCTGTACCCGGCGATGTGGATCTGCTCCACGCCCTCGGGCACGAACCGATGTTCCACCTGCAGATCATGCACGGCATCCAGCGCCGCGAATATATGCCCACAGCAGCCGTGGTTCTTGAATGTCATCGTGGCAATCGCAAATGTCTCATCCAGCCCCGCCAGCGCCGTCGTCCACTTCCCGGCATCCTCGCTGGTCGCGGCGGCAAATCCGACCGGTCCATGCAGCACATCCAGCGCGCCGGTCACACCTGCCGAGGCAGCGATCGCCGCCAACGTGCCCGCATCAGCCGCGTGCCCCGGATGCAGCGGCTTGCTCATCCCGTCGCCACGAAACGCCTGCTGCAACCCACCGGCCATGGTCGCCGCCGTGGCGATCGCGTGCGCGATCTGCGCGGCATCGCAGCCCAGCAGCACCGCCACCGCGGTCGCCGCGCCGAACGTGCCGACCGTTCCGGTCGTGTGCCAGTATTTGTAGTGGCTCGGCTGGATCGCCAGGCCGATGCGGCACGACACCTCGTACCCCGCCGCGATCGCACGCAGCAGCGCATCCATGTCGGCGCCCTTGTCCTGCGCGGCGGCGAGCGCGGCCCCGATGGTCGGGCAGCCGGGATGATAGCCCGCGTCACGGTAGATATCGTCGAACTCCACCGTGTGGCTGGCGGTGGCATTCAGCAGCGCGGCATGGCGCATGCCGGACAAACCACCATCGACGTAGCAGATCGCGCGCCCTGCGCCACGCTCGGCCGCCATCGCTGGCGCCATCAGCGACGCCGGCGGATAGGCACAGCCCGGCAGCAGCGCGGCGAACCAATCCACCAGCGCGCGCCGCGCGTGGTGTTCCACGCCGGCCGGCCACGGCCGCGTCCGCCACGTCGCGGCGTGCGCCGCCAATGTTAGCAACGGGTTGTTCATCGGCCTGTCCTCCCGCGACGTTCGACGGCAACCCAGTCTAGCCGCGCCAAGCAAGGCGCGCACACCCACGCATCGCGCAGGTGTGCATGACGTTCCTCAGGCTGACTTCAGCGTGCAGCCAAACATATCAACCGGCGGGAATGCGTCCTTGCCATCCAACGTCGCCACCGGTTGGTAAAAGTCCCATTTATGCTTCGACTCCGCCGGCGTCTTCACCTGCCAGACATACATCGCGTGCCGTACGCACCCGTTCGGATCGATGCGCACATTGGTGTTGTAGAAGTCATTCACCGGCGTTGCATGCATCTTCGCCGCCACCGCCATCGTCTCCGACGTACCTGCCGCCTTCACCGCCTTCAGGTAGTGCGTCACCGCCGCGTATCCTCCGGCCTGCTGCATGGTTGGCGGCGCGTCCAACTTGGCATTGAACCGCTTGGTCCAGGCGCGCGTCTTGTCGGTCGCATCCCAATAGAACGAGTCACTCAGCACCAACCCTTGTGCGGTCTGCACACCCAGCGAGTTCACATCGGTGATCGCCATCAGCAGCGTCGCCAGCCGCACGCCGCCCTGTGTCAACTGGAACTCCGCCGACTGCTTGATGCAGTTCTGTAAATCGGTGCCCGCATTGGCGAGGCCGATCACCTTGGCCCCGGACGCCTTTGCCTGCAGCAGGAACGTGGAGAAATCCGATGTGCCAAGCGGCGCCCGCACCGCGCCCAGCACCTTGCCACCCGACTGCTTGACGAACATCTCGGTGTTTTCTTGCAACGAATAGCCAAACTGATAGTCAGCGGTGATGAAGAACCAAGAATCGCCGCCAGCCTTGGTCAGCATGCCGCCGGTTGCCTTTGCCAGCGCGTACGTATCGTAGCCGAACTGGAACGTCCACGGCGTGCACAGTTTGCCGATGAAATCGGTCGCCGCCGGATCGCTGATCAGGTAGATGCGCTGCTTCTCCTTGGCGATCTGCATGACGCCAAGTCCCGAGGACGTTGCGGACCCGTCGGCCAGCACCTCCACACCATTGTCGTCGATCCACTGCCGCGCGATCGCGGAGGACACATCCGGCTTGTTCTGGTCATCGGCCTGCAACACCTCGATCGGCCGGCCAAGTATGGACCCGCCGGCGTCCTGCACCGCGAGATCGACCGCGATCTTCATGCCCGGCCCGCCATTGGCGCGATATGGCCCGTTCATGTCGCTCAGCAGGCCAATCTTCAGGGGTTTCGAGGAAGTCTGCGCCCGAACCATCGCCGGCATCGCCAAGGGAACGCTCGCCAGAACACCGAGTGTGGCGCGGCGCGTGAATGTTGTCATGGATGATTGTCCCCCAGTTCGCGGCGTGGTTTCCACGTCCGCTGTGCCCAGTCTGCCCATCCGCGCCCCGACAGGAAAGCGCTTCCCACCTGGCGAACCGCCGGCCTTGTGTCGCCGCGGGCCGACTGGCAGTTACCGGCGCGACTGCATGGGTCCGATGGTGTCCAGCTCCCCACCCCTGTTCCACGATGGTGTCCCCGCTTCGCTGGCCGTGGTACAGCCGCTGCCCGGCATCGGCGACATGATCTGGCACCTGCCGCATATCCGCGCCCTCGCCGCGGCCGCCGGCCGGCCGGTCACCCTGATCACCAAGCCACGCTCCGCCGCCGACCAGATTCTCGCCAACGAACCCGCGGTGGCCGACATCGTCTGGATGGATCGCAATCCCACCGGGCGCCGCGGCGCGCATGATGGCCCGATCGGCTTCCTGCGCTTCGTGTCGGCCCTGCGCGCGCGCCGGTTCGACGCGATCGTGATCCTGCATCACAGCCACAGCCTCGCCGTGGCGGCGTTGCTGGCCGGCATTCCCGCCCGCTACGGCTATGGCAGCGCTGCCCAGCGCTGGCTGCTTAATCGCCGACCATTCCTGTCACCGACTGACCAGCGATTGCATCCTTTCGACCAGGCATCTGCCTGGCTGCGCGTCGCCGGCATCCCACAGGCTGAGGCCGAGCCCGAACTGAGGGTGCCGGTGACCGCACGCGCGGAGGTGCGTCAGCGCCTGGGCGCGCCATCCGGACCGATCGTTGCGATCGGCGCCGGCAGCTCGGAACCCTACAAGCAATGGGGTGCAGCCAACTTCGCTGCCCTGGCTGAAGGCCTGCTGGCCGCGGGATGGAACCACCTGGTCCTGGTCGGCGGCAGCACGGAGGCCGCGCTGATCGGCGAGGTACTCCATCATCTCAGGCCGCGTGAGGGTGCGGTTCGGTCCGCCATCGGCTGGAAGCTGACCGACGTGGCAGCCCTGTGTGCCGAGGCGGCATTCTACGTCGGCAACGACACCGGGGTGCTGAACATCGCCGCCGCAGTCGGCATCCCCGCCTACGGGCTGTTCGGCGGCTGGCCGCCCCTGCGGCACAGCCAGCGGATCATTCCGGTCCTGCCGCCGGACGGGCGAACCGACAAGACGACGGGCATGGCGCGTATCACGCCGGCTTGCGTGCTGGCGGCGATCGCCGCCAGCACCACCTCAGCTCGAGAACAAGTGCCCCTGCAGCGCGCCGGCAGTGGAGACACCCAGGAAGGTAATCTGGGTGTTATCGGACAGCGTGATCGTGGTATTGCCGCCGGCTGACTGCGCTGACTGCAACGCCGCGTTCGCGGCACCCACGCCGTAGCCTAGCAGGTCGGCTGAATCTGAGCTGTTGAAGTCAGTGACGACGACGCTGCCGCCATCGAGGCCATTGATGAGGATGAAGCCGTTCGACCCGCCGCCACCGGTCAGTGTATCGGCGCCAGGTCCCGCAACCAGTCGGTCGTTGCCACTGCCGCCGATCAGCACATCGTCGCTGGTCACGCCGCCACCGGCCCACAGCACGTTGTTCGTCGAGGACGCGCTGGCGTGCACCGCCCCCGCTCCGGCCGCGGCTTAGGAGGTCAGGCCGCCGGACGCGCCGGTGTAGTCGATGGCCCCGCCGATGCTGCCGACGTTGGTCACAATAACGGCGCCTGACGTCGCGTAGATGTCCTGGCCACCATAGATCAGGCCACCCGAGGTGTTGGTGACGACGCCGCCCGTGTCAGGTCGACAGCCATGTTCAGGGCGGTGATCGTGCCGCCCGACGCGTTGGTGATCGTGCCGCTCTGCGCGAAGCTGATGCCAACGTCCGCCGGATCGCTGACCTTGCCGAGATTGGTCAGCGTCCAGTTGGTGCCGGTCGGGCCGGAGACCGCGGTGGTGTTGGCGACGGTGTTGCTGACCTTGCCGGTCGCCGCGATGGTGGTCGGGTCGGTCAGCAGCATGATGCCGGACACATAGGTGCCGAACACCGTGTCGAGCACGATGGTGCTGTTGGTGCCGTTGTTGCTGACCAGGAAATCACCGGTGTTTAGCGACAGGCCGACGGTGATCGAGCCGACCGATGTGCCGCCGCTGTTCTTCAGCGTCATCACACCGCAGCGTCATCACACCGCCGCTGACCGTTTCGGTCGCGGCGACAATGCCGTTCTCCTGGATCGTTGTCCCGTAGTTGAGGGGGGACGAGGGTTCGTTCGTGACCACACCGCTGCTGGTGACGGAACTGCTGGCGGAGGCGTCGGTGACCTTCCAGTCGACGGTGCGCATGCTGTGGCTGCCGGCGTCGGTCGGGTCGCCATCGCTGGGTGTGAAGCTGTATTTGATCGAGTCGAGTGCGGCCTGATCGTCCGCGGCGGTGGTGGTGCCGCCAAGGATCAGCGTGCCGTTCGTGTTGCTCACGACGGTGATGCCGTCGATCACGCTGCAATTCAGCGTATCACCGGTGACGTAGCCGGTGTTGATGTCGATCGTCGCACCGGTGATGTTGGATGTGTCAGCCTAAATCCGGCAGTTGGGTAATTGCCTGGCCTCCCCGAATCGGCGGAATCTGTTGGCATGGACACACAGGAACCGGTTGTCATCGCTCACCCTGCGGGTGAACAACCGATGGTTGAGGCTCGTTCGGCGATAGCGG
>DATHNE010000059.1:0-4325 GCA_035486355.1 Acetobacteraceae bacterium | reverse complement strand
CCAGGTGGATCGTCGGGCGGTTCGGCGGCGTCGATGGCGGCCGGATTCGCAGGGTTGGAGCTTGGCACCGACATTGGCGGCTCGGTGCGCGTGCCGGCACATTACTGCGGTGTGTTCGGTCATAAGCCGACCTGGGCGCTGTGCCCGATGACCGGCGACCCGGCGACCAGCCCCGCGGCGGCAACGGATATCTCGGTGCTGGGACCGATCGCGCGGTGCGCTGCCGATCTGGCGTTGTCGCTGGATGTTCTGGCCGGTCCCGATCCCGCGGAGACATCGCTGACATTCAACCTGCCCCCGCCGCGCGCGACGACGTTGCGCGGATTGCGTGTTGCCGTCTGGTCGCAGGAGCACGGGCAGGAGACGGATGCGGAACTTGTTGGGAAGATCGACGAACTCGCGGCGTTCCTGGAACGTGAGGGGGCGACCGTCAGCCGCTCGGCCCGGCCGTTATTCCCAGCCGTGGAGGCCTATCATCTCTATCTCAGGTTGCTCGACGCGGCTTTGAGCGGACGGCAGAACGAACACGTCATCGCCGACAAGCGGGCCGCCGCCGCGCGGCGCGCGCCCGACGACATGAGTGCCGACGCGATCATGGTGCGCGGCGTGGATATGACGCATCGTATGTGGCTCGGGCTGAACGAGAAACGGGCGAAGTATCGCCGGGCATGGAGCGCGTTCTTCCAGGAGTGGGACGTGCTGCTATGCCCGCCGATCGCCACCGCCGCGTTGCCGCACAGGCAAGACGGCAACACGTGGGAACGCACCGTAACGATCAACGGCCGCACAATTGCCTATAACGACATGCTGTTCTGGCCGGGCCTGACGTGCGGTTACCATCTGCCTGCATCGGTCGCCCCGATTGGTTTCACGCGCGCCGGCCTGCCGCTGGGGGTGCAGATTGTCGGGCCGCTGTATGGCGATCGCACAACGATCGCGGTGGCGGAGATGCTAGAGCATGCGTGGCTGGGGTTCACCGCGCCGGAAGGGTGGGAATGAGGAGAGCCAGGACATGCCCGTGATGCCGCTCGAGGACCTCACTGTCCTCGAATTCAGCCACACCGTCATGGGTCCGTCCTGCGGCATGGTGCTGGCCGATCTCGGCGCCGATGTGATCCGCGTGGAACCGGCGCCGGACGGCGATCGCACCCGCCGGCTGCATGGTTTCGCAACCGGATTTTTCGTCTATTTCAACCGCAACAAGCGCTGCATCTGCATCGACCTCAAATCGCCAGCGGGGTTGGCGGTCGCCAAGGACATGGTGCGCAACGCCGACGTGCTGATCGAGAATTTCGGACCCGGCACGATGGAACGGTTGGGTCTCGGCTGGGAGACGGTGCACGCGTTGAATCCGCGCCTGGTGTTTCTCGCGTTGAAGGGTTTTCTGCCCGGACCGTACGAGCATCGGCCCTCGCTCGACGAGCTGGCGCAGTTCATGACGGGGCTGGCCTATATGACCGGGCCGCCCGGGCAACCGTTGCGCGCCGGCACGTCGGTGGTCGATATCATGGGCGGCGTGATGGGCGTGGTCGGTGTGCTCGCGGCATTGCGCCAGCGCGACCGCGACGGGATCGGCCGCAAGGTGACCAGCTCGCTGTTCGAATCGTCGGCGTTCATGGTGGCGCAGCACATGGCCGGCGAGGCAGCAACCGGCACGGCGCCGCCACCAATGCCGGCGCGGCGGGGGGCCTGGGGAATCTACGAGACATTCGCGACCAGGAACGGGGAAAAACTGTTCATCGGCATTACGTCAGACAACCACTGGCGCACGTTCTGCCAGAAGTTCGAACAACCCGACCTGTTCGCCGATCCGCGCTTTACCACCAACGCCGACCGGGTCACCAACCGGCCCGCGTTGCGCGAGTACATCGCTGCCATCGTCCTGGACTACGATATCGCAACGTTGGAGCGCATGATGGATGAGGCGAACGTTCCGTTCGCTCCCGTGCGAACGCCATCGGATCTATTCGACGATCCGCAGATGAATGCGCATGGTCGGATGCTGCCGATCCGCATGCCGAAGGGCAACGTGGCAAAGCTGCCGACCACGCCGATCTGTTTCGACGATGAGGCGCCCGCATTGCGTCGTCAGCCGCCGGCCGCGGGCGAGCATACCGACGAGTTGTTGCGCGCTCTCGGCTATTCGGAAGAACAAATCGCCGCGCTGCGTGCCGGCGGTGCGGTGAGCTGAGACGGGGGACGGGATGCGCGTCGCAATCATCGGCGGAGGCGTTCTGGGGGCGAGCACCGCACTGCATCTGGCCCATGCGGGCGCGGCCGTCACGTTGGTCGATGCGGCGCATGACGGACGCGCCACTGCGGCTGGTGCCGGCATCGTTTGCCCGTGGGTTTCGGGAGCAGAAGATGGCGCGTTCTATCGGCTGTATGCAGGCGGAGCGCGGTACTATCCCGATCTGGTCGCATTGGTTGGCGCGCGCGGCGAGCATGACCTCGGCTATGCGCGGGTCGGCGGCTTGTGCGTATCGGATGACGGCGCCGAATTGGATTTCATTGCAGAATACGTAAGTGCTCGGGCGGCGGAGGCACCGGAGGCCGGCGAGGTGCGTCGCGTCTCCACCAACGAGGCGCGCGCGTTGTTTCCGCCATTGCGCGCCGGCCTCGAAGGTGTGCTGGTTACCGGTGGCGCGCGCGTGGATGGCAGGCGGCTGACCGCGGCGCTGTTGCGCGCGGCCCATGGGCTCGGCGCTGACTTGCGAGATGGCAACGCGGAACTGGCGCTTTCGGACCGGCGCGTGACAGGCGTCCGTGTTGCTGGGGAAACGCTGGACGCCGATGCGGTGGTGGTCACTGCCGGGGCCTGGGCACAGGCGGTGCTGCGGCCGGCGGGCATCACGTTGCCGGTGGGACCGATGCGCGGGCAGATCGTGCATCTTCGCCTGCCAGGAACCGACACCGCCTCGTGGCCGGTCGTGTTGCCGCAGAGCGCGCACTACCTGCTGGCATTCGAAGACTCGCGCGTCGTCGCCGGCGCGACGCGCGAGAGCAGCGCGGGATTCGATTATCGGGTGACTGCCGCAGGGCAGGCCGAGGTATTGCAGGAAGCACTCCACGTCGCGCCGGGATTGGCCGCGGCGACCGTGATCGAGACGCGCGTCGGTTTCCGTCCGGTCTCGCGCGATGGCCTGCCCTTGCTTGGCGCGGTGCGCGGTGTGGATGGCTTGTTCGTCGGCAACGGCCTGGGCGCGGCCGGCCTGACGATCGGGCCGTTCGCCGGCAAGCTGCTGGCGGACCTGGCGCTCGGGCGGGAAACCGCGATGGATCTGCGACCGTTCGATCCGGTGCGATGAGCGCCGGCGAATGGCCGGCTACAGTTCCTCCTGCGTCTCGATCTTCGTCTGATCGAGTGCCATCCCCAGTCCCGGCTGGGTCGGCACGCGCAGCACACCGGCCTCCGGCACCAGCGGATGCGCCAGGAAGTGCTGGTTGATGGTGTTCCACTTTACCAGATACTCCTGCAACGGAGTCAGCAGCGGCGATTGTGCCAACGAAAAATGCAGGCCTGCCGGTGTCGAGTGGCCGTGCGGAATCACCATCAGGTCGTGCACGCTGGCGTAAGCAGCGATTTTCAACACCTCTGACAACCCGCCGGCCCAGTAGATATCCGGCTGCAACACATCCAGCGCCCCCGCGTCGATGAAGCGCTTGAATCCCCAGCGTGTGTATTCGTGCTCTGCGCCGGACAGCGGGATGGTCGTCGCTTCCTTCACCCGCAGGTAACTGTCGATGCGATCCGGCATCACGCATTCCTCCAGCCAGCGTGGGCGGAATTCGGCGATGCGCTCGGCGAGTTCCACAGCATAGATCGGGTCGAACGATTGCCAGCAATCCATCATGATGTCGGCATCTTCGCCCAGCGTCTCGCGCAGCGTGCGCACCAGGGCAACGTTATCGCGCATGCCCTCCGGCCCGCTCATCGGACCGTGACGGAAGAACCATTTTTGCGCGCGATACCCCAGCGCCTGGTATTCCGCCGCGCGTTCCCGCACCCGGCCCAGATCGCGCACCGCGAAGCCGAGCATCGACGCATAGCACGGCATCGCATCCCGCGTCGGCCCTCCAAGCAAGCGGAACACCGGCTGACCGAGCCAGTTGCCTTTCAAATCCCACAGCGCGCAATCGACCGCGCTGATCGCCAGCATCGCGTCGCCCTGACGTCCGTGCACCATAATCCGGTGCATCTGGTCCCACAGTTTCTCGTGCGCGATGGGGTCCTGTTGCAGCAGGATATTTCGTAGCCTTTTCGCAATGAACAGCGCCACCATTTCGGGCAGTGGGCCGGCGATGCCGTTTGGGCCTTCGTCGGT
>DATHNE010000058.1:0-17496 GCA_035486355.1 Acetobacteraceae bacterium | reverse complement strand
GCGGTAGCGGCAATCGCGGTGATCCTGGGGGGGGGACGCTTCCTGTTGCAGCCATTGTTCCGCGCGATTGGTGGCGCCAAGACGCCCGAGCTGTTCACCGCGGTGGCCTTGCTGATCGTGATCGGTGCCGCGGAGATCGCGACCCTGGGTGGGCTGTCGCCGTCGCTTGGCGCGTTCATGGCGGGTGTGCTGCTGTCAGAGTCGGCCTATCGGAACGAGCTGGAAGCTGACATCGCACCATTCGAGGGGTTGCTGCTGGGCTTCTTCTTCATCTCCGTCGGTATGTCGGCTGATCTGTCGCTGGTGGCCGCGCATCCGATGGCGCTGCTGGGTGGCACTGCGGTGCTGCTCGCGGCAAAGTCCGCTATCGCTTATGGGCTGGGTCGCGTCGCACGACAAAACAACGCCAATGCGCTGCGCTTTGCGCTCGCCCTGCCGCAAGCGAGCGAATTCAGCTTCGTGCTGTTCACCGCGGCGGTCGCGGTCGGTGCGCTGTCGCCCAACGCCGCGGCGTTCGCAACGCTGGTGGTCGCGGCGTCGATGCTGGCCACGCCGATTCTGTTCGCCGGCTCCGAGGCATGGGTCATCCCGCGGCTGACGCGTCGCACCACACCCGCGTTCGACATCATCGATGCGGAACCGGCTCCGGTGATCATTTGCGGCTTCGGCCGTGTTGGGCAAATTGTCGGACGCATCCTGCGCATGCACGGCATCGCCTTCACCGCGCTGGAGCGTGATCCCGGCCAGGTCGATGTGGTGCGCCGCTTCGGCAACAAGGTGTATTTTGGTGATCCGACACGGCCTGATGTGTTGCGTGCGGCCGGCGCAGAGTCAGCGAAACTGATCGTCGTGGCGCTGGGGGATATGGAGGCCGTGTTGCGCACGGTGGAGGTCGCGAAGCGCAACTTCCCGCACTTGCGGATATTGGCCCGCGCGCGCAATCGGCGGCATGCGTTCCTGTTGATGGATCGTGTGGTGGATGGTTTGGTGCGTGACACGTTTTATTCCAGCTTGGAACTGGGACGCCTGGCGCTGACATCCCTGGGGATCGAGGGTGCGGATGCGGCGCGGGCGGTGGAGTTGTTCCGAGAACACGACGAACGCGCCCTGACGGAGAACCACGCGATCTACCGTGACGAGGCGCAGTTGATCCAAAGCGCGCGCGATGCGGCCGATGAACTGGCTGCGCTGTTCGAAGTCGACAAACCGGGGCTGACGGCAGACCCTTCGTAGGTCGGAAGGCGCTGCACATTCCGCCGCTCCGAGATGGCAGATGTCGCTTGGCTTAACCGCCTTGCGCGTCTTCCGCCTCTTCCGCGTTCGGGGCTTCCAACTCGAGCAACCGCTCGGCGGTTGAGGCGTCCGCCGCCTCCACGCTGCGCAGCGTCCGCGCCATCGCGCGTGTGCGCACGCGGGCCTGCTCGATCGTGTTGGTGAAGCTGCCGGCCTGCTTCCCAAGCCGTTCCAGCACGCCGTCCATTTTCAGCATTTCCTGCTTTGTGGCGCCCAGTAGTTGTCCGATCTGATCGGCCTTCTGCTCCAGCGCCAACGTCACGAACCCGAGATGAATGGTACGCAGCAGAGCAGGGAACAGGCTCGGTCCCATCACCAGCACGCGGCAGTCGCGCCCGATATCGTCGATCAACCCCGGGATCCGCGCGACTTCGGCGTACAGAGAGTCCGTCGGCAGATATAGCACGGCGAATTCCACCGTCACCGGCGGATTGATATATTTCGTGGCGATCGACTTCGCTTCCAGGCGCATGCGCCGCTCCAGCATGCGTGTGGCCGTCCGTTCCGCCTCTGCGTCGCCGGCCTCGGACGCCGCCAGCAGCCGCTCATAATCCTCCACCGGGAACTTCGCGTCGATCGGCAGTAGCGGCCGCGTTTCGCCGCGCACCGGCATCTTCACGGCGAACTCCACGATGTCGTTGCTCTCCGGCCGGACCTTGTAGTTTGTTTCGTATTCGCCCGCTGGCAGGATGTCGTCCAGCATCGCGCGGACCTGCGTCTCGCCCCAGCCACCGCGCGTCTTCACATTGCTGAACAATCGCTTGATGTCGCCGATCTGCGCTGTCACCGCCTGCACATCGCCCATTGCTTTCTGCACGGCAGCGAACTGATCGATCACGCGGTTGAAGCTTTCGGTCATCTGCTTCTCGACCGCGGCGTGCAGTTGCTCGTTCACCGTCTTCTGGATTTCCGCCAGCTTGCCCTCGTTGCCTTCGCGCAACTCCTTCAGCTTGGCCTCCAGCAGGCTGCGCGTGGCGTTGAACTGCTCGACAATCTGCTCAGCGGACTTGCGCTGCGCCTCGCCCAACGCAAGCCGTAGTTCCCCTTGCTCGCGTGCCAGCACGGTGCGCACTTGCTCCAGGCTGGTGTCCAGCGCGCCGCGCAGGGTCGTGAGGCGTTCAACGCCCTCATTGCCCTGCGCGCGCAGATGCGCGCGCGTCGTCTCGGCCTCCGTGCGCGTGCCATCGCGCGCCTGTTCGGTCAGGATGCGCAGATGCTGCAGTTCGCGTCCTTGACGCAGCACCAGCCACACCGCCGCCAGTGCGGCGAAGGCAGCAAGGCTGATCCCGCTCAGCTCGACTGACACGCGGTGCCTCCGGGACGATTCGCGCGGCAGTATCGGCTACAACCGTCCGCCAGGACACCGCAACCAATGACGAGGCCCGCATGGACCAGGATGGTTACACCTATTTCGAGGACATGGTTCCCGGCCGCGTGCTGCGTTCGGGCAGCCTGCCGCCGCTGACTGCCGAGGCGATCCTGGACTTCGCCCGCCAATACGACCCACAACCGCAGCATCTGGGTGAGGCAAGCGCCGCGCAGAGCAACCTGGGCGTGTTCTGCGCCAGTGGTTGGCACACGGCCAGCATGACCATGCGGCTGCTGGCCGACACGATCCGTATCAAGGGCGGCGGCATGGGCGCAGGCGTCGAGCTGCGGTGGCCGCGCCCGACCGTGGTGGGCGACGTGCTGCGGATCGAGATCGAGGTGCTGACGGCGCGGGTGTCCCATTCGCGTCCCGACAAGGGCATCGTGACCTTCCGCACCACCACCTTCAACCAGCGCGACGAGCCGGTGCAGCTCTGCACCCACACCGCGCTGTATCCGCGGCGTTGAACCTGGCGCTGGCTTGCGCCTAGTGTGCCCGTGGAGCGGGGCGACCAGGATCCGGGCATGAACGCGTCGGCCAATGGCAATGCCGTTGACTACTTCGTCGACCGCCATTTGCGGGAGGGGCGCGGTGCGGCCGTGGCGTTCCGCGATCCCTGGCGCAGCCTGACCTACGCCGGTCTGGCCACGGCGACGCATCGCTTTGCTGGTGCGTTGCGGGACGCGGGCATCGGGCGAGAGCGGCGTATCGCGCTGCTGTTGCTCGACACCATCGATTTCCCCATCGCCTTCTGGGGTGCGCTGCGGGCCGGCGTGATGCCGGTGCCGATCAACACACTGCTGACCCATGAGATGGTCGGCTACATCCTGGCCGATAGTCGCGCCGAGGCGGTGGTGATCTCGGCACCGCTGGTGCCCGCGTTGCTGCCCGTGCTGCACGAGATTGCCGCGCTGCGCCGGGTCGTGGTGGTGCAGCCGGATGGCAGCACGCCGGCCACGATCGACGATCCGCGCCAGGTTGATCTCGCGAGCTTCGTGGCCTCGGGCGCGCCAGACGCGGACACAGCGGTGGCGCCGGCGGATGAGGTGGCATTCTGGCTGTACTCGTCGGGCTCCACCGGCGCGCCGAAGGGCGTGCGGCATGTGCACGGCAGCTTGAAGGCGACGTCCGATACCTATGGTGCGCAGGTGCTGGGCATTCGTGGTGACGACCTAATGTTCTCGGCGGCCAAGGCGTTCCACGCCTATGGGCTCGGCAACGCCATGACGTTCCCAATGGCGGTGGGCGCCGGTGCCGTTTTGCTGCCGGACCGACCGACACCGGATGCGGTGCTGGACGCCATGACGCGGCATCAGCCAACGATGTTTGGTGGTGTGCCCACGCTGTATGCCGCGTTGCTGGCCAGTCCGCGCATCGGCGCGCAGGCGGGATCGTCGCGGTTGCGACGCTGCATTTCGGCCGGCGAGGCACTGCCCGCGGATATCGGCCGCCGCTGGGATGAAACCGTGGGCGTGCCGATCCTGGACGGCATCGGCTCGACCGAGATGTTGCACATCTTCGTCTCCAACCGGTCCGATGATGTGCGTTATGGTACCAGCGGCAAGCCAGTGCCTGGATACGACGCGATGGTGTTGGATGAGCGGGGCGGCACCGTGCCGGATGGTGAGGCGGGTGAGCTTGTCGTGCGCGGTCCGTCCGCTGCGGACGGCTATTGGCATCAGCGCGACAAGACGCGCCGCACTTTTCGCGGTGAGTGGACGCACACCGGAGACACCTACATTCGTGATGCGGACGGCTACTACCGATATTGCGGCCGCAGCGACGAGATGCTGAAGGTCAGCGGCGTGTGGGTCTCGCCATTCGAGGTAGAGGAGGCGTTGATCGCGCATCCCGCCGTGCTGGAAGCGGCCGTGGTGGCGCATCTGGACCCTGATCGGCTGGTCAAGCCGAAGGCGTTCGTGGTGTTGCGCGACGCCGCACGGGAGCAGGACGCGGCGACGTTGGCGGAGTTGCTGAAGACCCATGTCAAAGACCGGATTGGCGTGTGGAAATACCCGCGCTGGATCACGTTCGTTGATGGATTGCCGAAGACGGCAACTGGGAAGATCCAGCGGTTCAAGTTGCGGGAGGACGCGGCGTGACCCGCCCCCACGCGTCATGCCGTGGCTTGGCTACGGTCGCCACGCCTTTCCTTCGTGGAGCCGACGAAGGCGTGGATGCCGGGCCTTCGCTCGGTATGACGGTGCAAGCGCTTGGGGATTGGGCCGATGATGCGGCTTGACGGAAAGCGCCTCGAAACGGCCTGGTGTGGACCGCCGCCATCGGAGGCGCCGACGCTCGTCCTGCTGCACGAGGGTCTCGGTTCGGTCGGGTTGTGGCGCAACTTCCCCGCGGCGCTGCAAGCCGCGACCGGGTTCGGCGTCTTCGCCTATTCGCGTTTTGGCTACGGCCGATCCGCCAGCACCAGTCTGCCGCGGCCGCTGAGCTACATGCACGACGAGGCGCGGTTGGTCCTGGGGCATGTGCTGGATGCGGCCGCGATCAAGCGCTGCGTGTTAGTTGGCCATTCCGACGGTGGATCGATATCCGCGATCTACGCAGGCGAGAACGATGATCCGCGGGTTGCTGGCCTGGCGACGATCGCAGCGCATTTCCTCGTCGAGGAGGTTTGCGTGACCAGTATCGCCGGCATCACGCGGGACTTTGACACTGGCGACCTCCGCACCCGTCTCGCGCGTCACCATGACGACGTCGAGGCGGCGTTCCGTGGCTGGAGCGGCGCCTGGCTTGATCCCGCCTTCCGCGCCTGGGACATCACACGCCAGGTTGAAGGCATTCGCGTGCCGACGCTGCTGCTGCAAGGCGCCGACGATCCGTATGGCACGATCAAACAATTGCGCGTCGCCGAACGTCATGCGCGCTGCCCGATTGAGACACGGTTGATCCCAGGCGCCAAGCACTCGCCACATGTCGAAACGCCCGAGGCAACCTGCGCGGCGGTGGCCGCGTTCGCGCGACGGGTATTGCAGACACAAGCGGTCGCGGCATGACGAAGCGGATCGACTTTCAAACGGATCCCTCGTGCTACCGGCATTGGCGTATCACGTTCGATGGACCGGTCGCCCATCTGGTGATGGATGTCGATCAGGCCGGCGGACTGTTCGACGGGTATGAGCTGAAGCTGAACTCCTACGATCTTGGCGTGGACATCGAACTGCACGATGCGGTGCAGCGGCTGCGGTTCGAACATCCCGAGGTGCGTGCGGTGGTGTTGTCCTCCGGCAAGCCAGGCGTGTTCTGCGCCGGCGCCAACATCCGCATGCTCGGCAAGGCAACCCACGGCCACAAGGTGAACTTCTGCAAGTTCACCAACGAGACCCGCATGGCGATCGAAGACGCCACCGAGAACTCCGGTCAGTTCTACCTCGCGGCCGTCAGCGGCACCTGTGCCGGTGGTGGCTACGAGATCGCGATGACCGCCGGGTACATCATGCTGATCGATGACCGGCGCAGCGCGGTGGCGCTGCCGGAGACGCCGTTGCTGGCGGTGTTGCCCGGCACGGGTGGCCTCACGCGCCTGACCGACAAGCGCAAGGTCCGCCGCGACCGGGCCGATCAGTTCTGTTGCATCGAGGAAGGTGTGCGTGGCAAGCGCGCGGTGGACTGGCGGTTGGTGGATGAAGTCGTTGCGCCGTCCGTATGGCAAGAGACAGTGGCAGCGCGGGCCGGAGAGCTCGCGATGCGGTCGGGTCGGCCAGAGGGTGCGACGGGCATCACGCTGACACCATTGCAACGCATATTGGGTGATAACGCGATGACGTATCCGCACGTGCATGTCGCGTTGGATCGTGCGGCGCGACGGGCGACGATCACTGTGCATGGCCCACACACGCTGCCGCAGGATCTGGCTGGCATTCATGCCGCAGGCGCGGCGTTCTGGCCGTTGGCGGTGGCGCGCGAGCTGGATGATGCGTTGCTGCATCTGCGGCTGAACGAGCCGGCACTGGGCCTGCTGGTGCTCCGCACCGAAGGTGACATCGCCGCGGTATTGGCCGCCGACGCGTTGCTGCAGGCGCATGCAACGGACTGGCTGGTGCGTGAGGTGCGCCTGTTCCTTAAGCGGGTGTTAAAGCGTGTCGACCTGACGGCGCGCAGCCTGGTGGCGCTGATCGAACAGGGAAGTTGCTTCGCCGGCACGCTGGCCGAACTGGCGTTCGCCGCGGATCGCGCGGTGATGCAGGAGGACGGCGCACAGTTGGCATTGAGCGAACTGAACTTCGGCACCTATCCGATGAGCAACGGGCTGACGCGGCTGGCGACCCGGTTCCTGGGCGAACCGGACAGCGTTACGCGCGCACAGGCCGCGGCGGGCCAGGCGTTGGCCAGCGCGGCCGCGGACGAATTGGGGCTGATCACCGTGTCGTTCGATGCGATCGATTGGGAGGACGAGGTACGTTTGATGCTGGAAGAGCGTTCCAGCTTCTCGCCCGACGCCTTGACCGCGATGGAGGCCAATCTGCGCTTCGCCGGCCCCGAAACGATGGAAACGCGCATCTTCGGCCGGCTGACGGCCTGGCAGAACTGGGTATTCCAGCGGCCCAACGCGGTGGGACCCAATGGTGCGCTGCAACGTTATGGCACCGGCCAGCGACCGACGTTCGATCCGGAACGGGTATGAAGGAGGCACGACGATGCCTGATGGTACGACAGTCGATTATGATGGCCTGATCCCGAACAATGTCGGCCTGAATGACGATGCCCGCGTACGCAAGGCGCTGGAGACGTGGCATCCGGGATATATCGACTGGTGGAAGGACATGGGCCCCGATGGGTTCCAGGATGCACTGGTCTATCTGCGCACCGCGATTGGTGTGGATACGGACGGTTGGGCCAAGTTCGGCTTTGTCAAGATGCCCGAGTACAAATGGGGCATCCTGCTGGCACCGCAGGTCGAGGGTCGCCGCATTGCGTTCGGCGCGCACAAGGGCGAGCCCGTGTGGCAGGAAGTGCCGGGCGAATACCGTGCGATGCTGCGCCGGCTGCTGGTGATCCAGGGCGATACCGAACCGGCATCGGTTGAACAACAGCGACATCTCGGAGCGACGGCGCCGTCCCTGTACGACCTGCGCAACCTGTTCCAGGTGAACGTCGAGGAAGGCCGCCACCTCTGGGCGATGGTCTACCTACTGCAGAAATACTTCGGCCGAGATGGACGCGAGGAGGCGGAGGAACTGCTGCGCCGCCGCTCGGGTGATCGCGATACGCCGCGTCTGTTGGGCGCGTTCAACGAAGCCACGCCGGACTGGCTGAGCTTCTTCATGTTCACCACCTTCACTGATCGCGACGGCAAGATGCAGTTGGGCGCACTGGCGCAGTCGGGCTTCGATCCGCTGTCGCGCACCTGCCGCTTCATGCTGACCGAGGAAGCGCACCACATGTTCGTCGGCGAAACCGGCGTCACGCGGGTGATCGAACGCACCTGCCAGGCGATGCGTGACGCGGGGATCGACGATCCGACGGATGTGGAGCCTATCCGCAAGCTGGGCGTGATCGATCTGCCGCTGCTGCAGCGGAAAATCAACCTGCACATGTCGGTAACGCTGGATCTGTTCGGCTCCGAGATATCGACCAATGCGGCCAACGCGTTCAACGCCGGGCTGAAGGGGCGCTTTCGCGAGGACAAGCTGACCGACGACCATCAGTTGCTGAACGCTACCTATCCGGTGCTGCGACTGGTCGACGACGCCATCGCCAATCAGGCTGTGCCGGCACTGTCAGCCCTCAACATGCGGCTGCGGGATGATTTCCTGGGCGACACGACTGGCGGTATCAGGCGCTGGAACCAGGCGATCGAGAAGGCCGGCTTCGACTATCACTTGTCGCTGCCGCATGTCGTGTTCAATCGCCGCATCGGTGAGTTCACGGCAGCCAAGGCCGATCCCGCCGGCACTCTGCTTAGCGACACGGAATGGCAGGCGCGGCAGCACGAATTCCTGCCCACCACCGAGGATGGTATCTATCTCGCCAGCCTGATGCGTCCGGAACGCCGGCCGGGTCACTACGCCAGTTGGATCGGACCGCCGCGCGTGGGCGTGGACAATAAGCCAGGTGATTTCGAGTACGTGCAGATCGAATGAAACGTGCCGCCCGACGCCGCGCCTATCTGCGGTACGGCGGATAAGGCATCGTCGCCAACGCCGCACGACCCAGCTCGGTGATTTGCACCGGCTGGCCGAACATGCCGCCATCCGGTCCGTCGGCCACCACCCAGCCGTTCGCGATGGCTTCCCGGATGTCGACCGGCAGCCAACTGCCCCGCTCGGCGAGCGGCAGATCGTGGTAGGTGGTTGTCGAGAGCATCGTCAGGATCTGCCGGAAAACCTCCCGAGGGACTTCGGCCATCGGTGCTCTCCCCGAGCTTGCCGCTTGGATAGGGGCGCGCGTGCCGGGGAGAGTCAAGACATTGTTCGTGCGCGGCGCTGTCTCGACCGTCACTCGGCCGCATCAACCATCGCCAGTTCCGGCAGCAGCGGCAGCAGCGTCGTCAGGTCACGCTCGGCCATGCAGACCAGATAATGTTCCGCCTCTGGTGTCTCGTTGGGCGCCTCCGGCAGTGGCAAACCATCCGCACCCAACGGCAGCGCGGTCAACCCGATATCGCCATAAACCTTCAGCAGCGCCGGCCCGGCACGCCAGATCGCCGGATCCATCCCCTCCTGCTGCGCCAGGTCTCGCAGCCGCCAGATCGCGGACACTCGATCCGCTTGCGGACCAGCCGGATCGCCGAGCCCCAACAGCACCCGGCCGCAGCGGCGGAACGGGATGCCCGCGTCTTCCGCTTCGCCCCACACCACGCCGTCGGCGCCGGTGGCGGGCAGCGGCCCCAGGCGCGCCAGCCGCAAACGGGCCTCGGCGTTCCACGGATGCCATTGCACGCGGCCGGGTCGCACCAGCCGCCAGATCGCCACCAATGCCAGCGCCACCGTCAACGCGATGCTGACGCGCAGCGAGTTCGGCACCTCGGGTGACAGCACGACTTTCCACCACGCATTGTTCGGCAGCAGCCGCAAGTGCTGACGGAATCCGACCAGCGCCAGCAGGCATACCACCAGCGACAGCAACGACAGCGCGGTGGACGGTTCCAGCGGTCCGGCCAGCAATCGCGCGTGACGATAAAAACATGCCCGGAACGGTGCGATCAGCAGAATGGTCAGCACCAGCACCCCGGCGATCCACAACCGTCCGCCCTGTGCCGTGCTGAACGCCGCACCCGCCACCAGCAACACCAGGGTCGCGCCCCACGCCAACGTGACGCGGTGCGACAGCCCGATCGCCAGCACCACTAACCCCGCCCCGATCAGGGATGGAATGAACTGACCGGCCTGGGTGGCGATGTCGGCATAGTCTGGATCAAGCCAGGAGAAATCCGGCCGCGGCGCCACCACGCCGACGCCCAGCAACATGATGCCCGACAGCACCACCGCGCCGGTCGCTGCGGCAACCGAGAAATCCGGCTCGCTCCAGCGCGCCATCGCCTGCATGCCGCGCGCCCCGCCGATCAATTGCACCAGCGAGCCACCGCGCAGCAGGATCTCGTTGCCGGCGAACAGACTGCCCGCCAGGAACAGCGGGATCACATAGTAGTACAGCCGGAACACCACGATCGCACCCAGGATGTCCGGCGCCGGCAGGTATCGCTCCAACCCGAACAGAATCGCCGTGTCGAATACGCCGATACCACCTGGCAAATTCGCCGCCAGTCCCGCCGTGTAGGATGCGACATAGATGCCGAGGAACACCGGGAAACTCAGCGTCGCCTCCACCGGGGCGGGCAGCAGCGTGTAGAAGATCGACGCGGTGATGGCGACATCGACTGTGGCCAGCAGCACCTGCACCAGTGCCATGCGCAGCCCCGGCAAAGTGATTTCGTGTCCGAACACACGGATCGTGCCCACCACGCGTGCCAGCGTGACGTAGCTGGCGACGATCGCCCACAACGCCGCGCCAACTGCGCGCAACGCCCAGGGCGGCAGCACGTCGCCGAAGAACGGTATCGACTGCGGTTCCAGGATCAGAATGGTGCCGCCCAGTACCATCCCGCCCAGGCCGAAGGTCAGGCTGCAGAACGCCACGGTCCGCGCGATCTGCCCCGGCGTCATCCCCCAATGCGCATACAGCCGATAGCGAATGGCCGCGCCCGACAGCGCCGAGAATCCCAGGTTGTGCGACAGCGCATAGGCGCAGAACGAGGCGAACGCGACCCGCCCATACGCCACCTTGTGCCCTGCGTAGATCGTGCCCAGCCGGTCGTAAAACGTCAGCACAAAATACGAGACAATCGTCCACAGGAACGAGAGCGCCAGCGCGCGGCGTGGGATCGCATCCAGTGCCGCGGACACGTCCTCCAGCCGAAGCTGACGGAACTCCTTCTGCACGGCGAAGATCGCGCCGACCAGCAGGGTCACACCCAGCAGCGCCGGGAGCCGGCGGAGCGTGGTACCGAGCCGGCTGCGGGCCGTCGAAACCGCCATTGCGTCAGGCGGTGTCAGCGGGACGAGCGAGCGCGGCCTCGATCAGCGCAATCGTCTCCGCAACACCGTACAGCGCGATGAACCCGCCAAACCGCGGGCCTTCGTTCTGTCCCAGCAGCACCTGATACAGGCAGCCGAACCAGGCCTTAAGCTCGGGGAACGCATGCCGCTTGCCGACTTCATAAACGATCGTCTGGATCGCCTCTGCGTCGGCGCCATCGTCCAATCCGCGCAGCATCTCCGCCAGGTCGGTCAGCGCGGCGCGTTCCAGCTCCGTCGGGTGGCGATAGCGTTTCTCCGGCCGAACGAAATCGCGGTAGTAGGCGATGGCGTGATCGACCAGCTTGTCCAGGAACGGCATCGTGTCCGGACCGGCGCCGGGGCTGTAGCGGCGGATGAAGCCCCACAGGATCGCCGGCGTCTCGGCATTCACCACCGACGCCAGGTTCAGCAGCATGGTGAACGACACCGGGCTGCCCGCATGGTTCGGCAGCCGCCCGGCATGGATATGCCACGCGGGATTGCTCGGTCGCTCCGTCTCCAGTTGCGTCTTCAGTCGCGCTGCGTTCGCCAGATACTCGTCGACGGCACGCGGGATCACATCGAAATACAGCCGCCTCGCCCGCTGCGGCGCGTTGTACATGAACTGGGCCAGCGATTCCGGCGGCGCGTAGCGCAGCCACTCATCCACCGACAGCCCATTGCCCTTCGACTTGCTGATCTTCTGCGCCTGCTCGTCCAGAAATAGTTCGTATGTGAAACCTTCCGGCGGCGGACTGCCCAGGATGCGACAGATCCGGCTGGACAGTTGCACGCTGTCGATCAGGTCCTTGCCCGACATCTCGTAATCAACGCCGAGCGCGTACCAGCGCATCGCCCAGTCGGCCTTCCACTGCAGTTTGCAGGCGCCGCACTTCACTGAGGTCTCGAACCGCTCCTGCGTATCGGGGTCGCGCCAGACCACGGTGCCGGACGCCGCATCACGCGCCTCCATCGGCACCTGCATGACGATGCCAGTGCGCGGATGGATCGGCAGGATCGGCGAATAGGTTGCCCGCCGCTCCGGCCCCAGCGTCGGCAGGATGACGGCCATCACCGCGTCGTAGCATTCCAAGATGCGGACGATCGCCGCATCGAACCGCCCGGCGGCGTAATACTCGGTCGACGAGGCGAACTCGTATTCGAACCCAAAGGAATCCAGGAATGCCCGCAGCCGCGCGTTGTTGTGCGCACCGAAGCTGGGATGAGTGCCGAACGGGTCGGGGATCTGGGTCAGCGGCTTGCCCAGATACGGCGCGAGCCGCTCCCGGTTCGGCACATTGTCCGGCACCTTGCGCAGCCCGTCCATGTCGTCACTGAACGCGATCAGGCGTGATCCCCGGCCGGTCAGCACGTGGTAGGCATGCCGCACCCAGGACGTGCGCGCGACCTCACCGAAGGTGCCGATATGCGGTAGGCCTGAGGGGCCGTAACCGGTCTCGAACAGCGCGATGTCCTTGCCGGAGGCCTCCAGCCTTGCGGCGACCTTGGTGGCTTCCTCGAACGGCCACGCCTTGGGCGGCGTGCCAGTGTTGCGTGGCGGGGCAGACATCGGCGGCAAGCTAGGTAGCGCCACTGGCCGGGTCAATCGCGCCAGCCAAGGCGGCTGACACCCGGCGGACCACCGCGGCCGAGGCACCTCCCCACGGCTCATAGGGGTCTGTCGCGGTTCCGCGCCCACCAACCAAAAAAGCTGTTCAGCCGCGCGGCTGTCGAAGCGTCGTAGACATTGACCTGGGGTCCGCCGCCGGGACCCGCGCCAACGATGATCTGATCAGCCATCGATGGCGCGGGCCGCGCCCACCTCCACCTTGGTCGCGCCACCGGGCGACGTGCCCAGGGCGTTCATGCCGAGAGCCGGATTGTCAATGGAGAAGCCTGCAATCAGCCTGTGCCCGGTATCATTCGCGGTTCGGCCGGATCAACGCACCGACGCATGTTGGGGTGGCCCAGTCTGCCCGTTCCGCCAGACCCGGCCGTCGCACCCGTATGTGCCCGCCGTCCCGCCGTGACATCCCGCCCCTCCCGCGCTACTTCCTGCCCACCATGACCAGCTCCAACGACATCCGCGCCACCTTCCTCGACTTCTTCGCCCGCAACGGCCACGCCGTCGTGGAAAGCTCCCCGCTTGTCCCGCGCAACGACCCCACCCTGATGTTCGCGAACTCCGGCATGGTCCAGTTCAAGAACGTCTTCACCGGCCAGGAAAAGCGCCCCTACGTCCGCGCCACCACCGCGCAGAAATGCGTCCGCGCCGGCGGCAAGCACAACGACCTCGACAATGTCGGCTACACTGCCCGCCACCACACCTTCTTCGAGATGCTGGGCAACTTCTCCTTTGGCGATTACTTCAAGTCCGCCGCCATTCCCTTCGCCTGGGACCTGGTGACCAAGGAGTACGGCCTGCCGAAAGACCGCCTGCTGGTCACCGTCTATTCCGAAGACGACGAGGCCGCCGCGATCTGGAAATCCGTCGCCGGCCTGCCCGACGACCGCATCATCCGCATCGCCACCGCGGACAATTTCTGGCGCATGGGTGACACCGGCCCCTGCGGCCCGTGCAGCGAGATCTTCTACGACCACGGCGATCACATCCCCGGCGGCCCGCCCGGCAGCCCCGACGAAGACGGCGACCGCTTCACCGAGATCTGGAACCTCGTCTTCATGCAGTTCGAGGAGGGGCCGCCCGGCACCCGCGTGCCGCTGCCGCGCCCGTCGATCGACACCGGCATGGGTCTGGAACGCATCGCCGCCATCCTGCAAGGCAAGCATGACAATTACGACATCGATACGCTGCGCGCGCTGATCCTCGCCAGCGCGGAAGCCACCGGCCAGGACCCCGACGGCCGGTTCCGTGCCAGCCACCGCGTCGTCGCCGACCATCTGCGCGCCACCTCGTTCCTGATCGCCGACGGCGTGCTGCCGTCCAATGAAGGCCGCGGCTATGTGCTGCGCCGGATCATGCGCCGCGCCATGCGCCACGCGCAGTTGATGGGCGCGCGCGACCCGCTGATGCACCGCCTGGTGCCGGTGCTGGTGCGTCAGATGGGCGCCGCCTATCCCGAACTGGTCCGCGCCCAGGCGCTGATCGAGGAAACCCTGCTCCTGGAGGAAACCCGCTTCCGCCAGACCCTCGATCGCGGCCTGCATCTGCTGGCCGAGGAGACCGAAAAACTCAGCTCCGGCCAGCCGCTGCCCGGCCCCATCGCGTTCCGCCTGTATGACACGTTCGGTTTCCCGATCGACCTGACGCAGGACGCGCTACGCGAACAGGGTCGCACGGTCGATATGGCGGGCTTCGACGCGGCGATGATGGCGCAGCGGGTCCGCGCCCGCGCCGCCTGGGCCGGGTCCGGCGAGGCCGCCACCGAGCGCGTGTGGTTCGAGATCAAGGAAGGCGTCGGCGCCACCGAATTCCTCGGCTACTCCACCGAGAGGGCCGAGGGCGAGGTGCTGTCGCTGGTCGCCGGTGGCGCCCCGGCGGAACACGCCGGGGCCGGAACGGATGTCGCGGTGGTGCTGAACCAGACCCCGTTCTACGCCGAAAGCGGCGGCCAGGTCGGTGACACTGGCACCATCACCGGTCCCGACGGGCTGCGCATTGCCATCACCGATACGCAGAAGAAGCTGGGCGACCTGTTCGTCCATCTCGGCCGCGTCGAGTCCGGAACGGTCCATGTTGGCACGCCGGTGGTGGCCGAGGTCGATCACGCCCGCCGCACCGCCATTTGCGCGCACCACAGTGCCACCCATCTGCTGCACGAGGCGCTGCGCCAGCGCCTCGGCACCCAAGTCGCGCAGAAGGGGTCGCTGAACGCACCGGACCGGCTGCGGTTCGATATCTCGCAGCCCCGCCCGATGACCGACGAGGATATCGAAATCGTTGAAGCCGCGGTGAACGCGCGTATCCGCGAGAACTCCGAGGTCGTTACCCGCCTGATGACCCCCGTCGCCGCGGTGGACCTCGGCGCCATGGCGCTGTTCGGCGAGAAATACGGCGAAGAAGTTCGCGTCGTCGCGATGGGCGCGCCGGAAGGCAACAAGCCGGCCTGGTCGATCGAACTGTGCGGTGGCACGCATGTCCGCCGCACCGGCGATATCGGCTACTTCAAGATCGTCTCGGAAGCCGCGGTCAGCGCCGGCGTCCGCCGCATTGAGGCGGTCACCGGCGCCGCCGCGGAAGCCGTTGTCGCGCAGACCATCGGCCGGCTCAATCGCGCCGCGGCCGAACTCAAGACCAGCCCGGCCGAGGTCGCCGCGCGTGTCGCCGCCCTGCTCGAAGATCGCCGCAAGCTCGAACGTCAGCTTGCCGAACTGCAGAAGAAGCTCGCCACCGGCGGTGGAGGCGCCGAGGTCGAGCAGGTCAACGGCGTCAAACTCACCGCCCGCAACCTGGGCGAGGTCCCGGCGCGCGAGCTGAAATCCCTCGCCGACGCCATCGGCCAGCAGCTCGGCTCCGGCGTGGTGGCACTTGTCTCTACCGCCGAGGGCAAGGCCAGCATCGTCGTCGGCGTCTCCAAGGACCTCACCGGCAAATACAGCGCCGTTGATCTCGTCCGCGCTGCGTCCGCCGCGGTCGGTGGAAAGGGCGGCGGCGGCCGCTCCGACATGGCCCAGGCCGGCGGCCCGGACGCGACCAAGGCCGACGACGCCCTGGCAGCAATCCGGACAGCCCTCGGCATCTGATCCGGCCACCCGCCCAGCAAAGGCGTCGAGCGCTGGCCTCACGCATGCGTGAACGCGCGTGCAAGGCGCGCTTTACACCCCGATTGGTCTCCTTGTTCACCCGAGATGATAAAGTGTTGCAATCACGACGATTTGAGAAAAGGCATACAAGTTGCACGCTCGTCCAAGGGAGAGTGAGAGTGGGCGCCTGGTTGATGAGCTACGCGACATGACAACGCTTCGTCAAACGCGGACCGCGGCACGGGCCGTTCTCCTGTTCGGTGCGCTCTGGCTGGGCGCGCTCGCACTCCCCGCCACCGCGCGCGCCGACGTCATCACCGACGTCAACAACGACATGCGCATCATCATCGAGAACACCTCACCTCGCTGATCGATGGCCCGCTGGACGCCGCGAATGAGATCGCGATGGTCGACAGTGCGATGTTCGATCCGGTGAACGCCGCCAGCGGCAGTCCCTACCAGCCGGCGAACTACACCGGCGGATCGGTGCAGGGCGCCAATGCCAATGCCGCGGCGCTGCAGGCGGCGCTGACAGTGATGACCAATCTCTATATCAATCCGTCCACCTCGCTGTATCAGCAATACGTAGGCCAGACCGGTTCGTCGTATTTCTCCAGCAGCGTGCTGACCGCGCACCCAGGGAAGTCCGGCGACGTCGTCGGGCCGACCACGACGCAGATGGCGAGCGTCACCGCGGAGGTGAATTCTGTTGCCGCGGAACGCAGCGCCCTGGGCAGCGGCCCGTCGATCACCGCCGCGGTGACCTTAGGCACCGCCGCCGCCAACGCGGCAATCGCTGTCAACAACGCGTCTGGCTCGCAGGCGGCCATGCTGGTGACCCGGCCTTCTATCTGGTGAAGACGCTGCCCAACGATTATCTCGGTATCGGATGATAAGCACCGACTATCCGGTGTCCTTGCAGCGCCAGATCGCCTTTGCCGACCGCGGCCACACGGTGATCATCGATGCCGCCGGCCGGGTGATCGCGCATCCGCTGCGCGACTGGGTGCGCGCCGAGCGCGACCTGCCCGGCATCAACGCCGTGCACTACATGATGCAGGGCAAGACCGGCGTCACCGAGTTATACTCGCCTGCGTTCGATACCAAAATGATCTCTGGCTATACGGCAGTGCCCGGCATCGGCTGGGGCGTTATGGTGCCGCAGCCCTTACCCGAGCTGGAACGCCGCGCCGGCCAGGTCAGTAACATCGCGCTGATTGTCGCCGGCATCTCCTTCATCGTTGCCGCCCTCCTGAGCTGGCTGATCGCCAGCTATCTGAGCCGCCCGGTGCGCCAGGTGGCGCACACCGCCGAAGCAGTGCTGGCAGGCAACCAGGAGGTTTCAGCGCCGCGCTTCGGTGGGCTGGTGCCGCAAGAGATCCGTCGCCTCGGCGCGGGGTTCAACTCGATGCTGGCCGATCTGCGTCGGCGCAACGCCGAAACCCTCACTGCGTTGCGCCAGGCCGAAAGCTCCAATCAGCCTAAATCCGGCAGTTGGGTAATTGCCTGGCCTCCCCGAATCGGCGGAATCTGTTGGCATGGACACACAGGAACCGGTTGTCATCGCTCACCCTGCGGGTGAACAACCGATGGTTGAGGCTCGTTCGGCGATAGCGG
>DATHNE010000057.1:0-61550 GCA_035486355.1 Acetobacteraceae bacterium | reverse complement strand
GGCGTTAACGGAGCGCGCCGGGCCCCCTCCCCTCACCCGCGCGCGGCATCGGGCAGCGTTGCAGGAGACCGAAAGTCATTTGGCGCGCGCGACGGACGCCGATCTGCCGGAGCTCATGGCGGAGGATCTGCGGCTGGCGCTGCGGGCGCTGGGGCGGATCACCGGGCAGGTGGGCGTGGAGGATCTGCTGGACACGATCTTCTCGCGCTTCTGCATCGGCAAATGAGGGTGAAATCCGAGCCCGTGAGTCACGTTCTCTGACGTGGACGCCTCGAACCATCACGGGCTACCGCCTGCGGCGGTACTCGTAGTCCTCGCGTTCGCCAGCGCCGGCGCGCAGCTCCGGTGACATCGGCGGGCGTGTGGCGTTCCGTTTCGCATGCGCATCCAGTGCCGCCTGATCGGTCCACAGCTCCAGCAGCGCGAGCTTGTCGGGGTTCATCGCGCTCTGGAAGATCTCGAACTGCTCGCAGCCGGGTTCCTGCATGCACTCGGCGCAGCGTGGTTTGTAGGCCTGCGCGAGCGCCGCGCCCTTGCCGGGTGCGGCGGTGATGGTGACGACGAGCCGAACGGACATAGCGTGTTTCCTCTGCGTGCGTTGGGCGACGAGAGGAAGCCGCGGCCTCGCTCGCGTCAAGCGCGGGTTTATGGCAGGAATGATACTGCAGCGGCGATGGCAGGGGAGCGCGGGATGAGTCTGGCGGGTGAAGGGATGATCGCGATCTGGAACGGCGTGACGGCAGCGCTGCGCGATGAGATCTATGAGTGGCACAATCGCGAGCACATGCCCGAGCGCGTGGGAATCGCGGGATTTTGCCGCGGGCGGCGGTATGTCGCGATTGATGCGGACGTGGAATTCTTCACGCTGTACGAGACTGACACGCCGCTGGTGCACACCGGCAGCGACTATACGGCGCGGCTGAACGATCCCACACCGTGGACGCAGCGCATGATCCGCGGTTTCGTGGATACGTCGCGCAGCCTGTGCCGGGTGGCGGCGTCACACGGGCCGGGTCAGGGCGGGCTGCTGGTGACGTATCGTTACGATATTGTGGCCGGGCGGGAAGAGGCACAGCGGCGCTTGCTGGTGCACGATGTGCTGGCGAAGCTGACGGAGGCGCCGGGCGTGGTGGGGGCGCATCTGGGGATCGCCGATGTGGCGGCGTCCTCGGTCGAGACGGCGGAGAAGAAGGAGATCGCCAAGCCGCTGGTGCCGAACTGGGTGATTTTGGTGGAGGGGGGCAGCGAGGAAAAGACACTGCTCGCGTCATGCGATTCGCTCCTGCCGGTGACGCGGCTGGAAGCAGCGGGGGCGGCGCAGCCGATCAGGCGCGGGCTGTATCGATTGCAGTATACACGCGTGAAGACGGCACGCGCGGCCGGGTGATGCTGCCGCCGCTGCGTGAGGTGATCGCCCGGCATGGGTTGGATGCTCGCCGGTCGCTGGGGCAGCACTTCCTGCTGGATGGCAATTTGACGGCACGGATTGCTCGTTGCGCGGGTGATCTGGCGGGACGGCAGGTGATCGAGGTGGGGCCGGGACCGGGCGGGCTGACGCGCGCGCTGTTGGAGAGCGCTGCGGCTGGCGTGACGGCAATCGAGGTTGATCCGCGTGCGGTGGCGGCGATACGGGAGCTGGCAGAGACCGATGCGCGGCTGCTTGTGGTGGACAGCGATGCGGTGGGGATGGACCTGGCGGCGCTGGTGCCGGCGCCTCGGGTGATCGTGGCGAACTTGCCGTACAACGTAGCGACGCCGTTGCTGGTGGGGTGGCTGCGGCAGGCGGCCGCGTTCGAACGGCTGGTGCTGATGTTCCAGTTGGAGGTGGCGGAGCGGATTTGTGCCGTGCCAGGAACGGCGGCGTATGGGCGATTGTCGGTGCTGGCGCAATTTGTCTGCGAAGTGTCGCTGGCGCTGCGGATTCCCCCCACGGCGTTCGTGCCACCACCGAACGTGTTCTCGGCGGTCGTGGCGTTCGTGCCGCATGCGATACAGAAAGAGGCGGTATTGCTCGCGGCGATGGAGCGGGTAACCGCGGCGGCCTTCGGGCAGCGGCGGAAGATGTTGCGCGGGGCGTTGAAGCGGCTGGGGGGAGAGGGGTTGCTGGACAGGGCGGGGATCGCGGGGGACCGCCGGGCGGAGACGTTGAGCGTGGCCGAGTTCGAGCGTCTGGCGCGATTGACCGCGGCGGTGGGATGAAAGGGCCGGCGTCTCACACCCGGCGTCTCACACGAGGTGACGAAATGCTCATCCTATGGCGCGCCACTCCGGTCGGGCCTCGGGACGGCGACGACACATCTGGCACGGCACCGGTCAAACCCTTCGATATCTGGTATCGGGTTTGATCAGCCGGGGTTCCGCGGAGCGGCATCATCGCGCGGTGCCCGACGGACCCAGGTCTCAATCAACGAACGCTCCTGTTCGCGCGAAACTGTCATCCGCGGCAGCTTCGCTGTAGCCAACCATGTAACCACCAGCGGAACCACCCGGCCGCATCGTCGCGTTGTCGAACGCATGCCGACCCCTGGATAGGTGTGCCTCTCCAACATCTGGTCCGGCCCCAACCTGGCCCGGAATTCGCGACAGTGGCGGACGGGGTCATATCCAGTATGGCGTCACCGACGAGCACCAGCAGGGGGCATCGGACCCTTCGTCTCTCCACCGTGACATGGTCCGTGATAGTCCACCGCCGCCTTCAGCAAATGCGGATACAATTGCTCGTAACGCCGTTGGGTCATCCAGGCGGTGGTGTACCGCCATAGGAAAAGCTGATCATGCCGATCCGACTGCCGTCGATCTCCGGTTGGCGCCGCAGCCAGAGCGCGGCGCTGATGACGTCCCCGGCGCGATCGGCGGCCACCGCACGCGGCGGCTCGCTGTCGGCGAATGCGTCGATCAATGCGGATATCGATTTCGTCCAGTTCGATCTGGATCAGCCAATCCCAAAGCTGGAGAGCACGGCGTCGCAGGGGGCGCTGGATGAGTTCGCACAGCATGGCAGCGGGAAGACGCTGCGGCAGTTGGCGGCGGAAAAATATGACGGCGGTGGGCTGCGGGTGATCGGCGCGCCGGATCGGGTGGCGGCGCGGATGGAAGAGGCGATGCAGGAGGTCGGCGGTGACGGATTCCTGATCAGCACGCCGTATATGCGGGTGAACCGGCAGCAGGTGATCGAGGTGACCGAGGGGTTAGTATCGGTGTTGCAACGACGTGGTCTGTTGCACAAGGAATATACGCGCTCAACGCTGCGCAACACGCGGCAGGAGTTCTGATCGCCATCGATGTGGAAGGTGCTGCCGTGGGCAGCACTTTGTTACGTGCAAACCCTGGCGAAACGCCTCGCGGGTGTGACAGTGTCAGTCTGACGTCGAGCGTGATTCGCGCGTTGTGATTCGCGCCTATGAGGAGCCTTTGCCATGACCCTGCGCGGCTTTCTGATCCTGCTGTGTAGCAGCCTCGCAACAGCCGGTATTGCGGGTGCCGGGGCCTTCCAGGTGATACACGATCTGCGGGCGCCAACGGCCAACCAGGCCGCGATCACGCCTGTCGCCGCGCGGCAAGCGGCGACGCCGGCCACCACGAAGCCAGTGACCGGCGCGGCCAGTGTCGCGCCCGTCGCGCCGGCGCAAATGACGAACAGCGCCAGGACAAACACCGGGACGGCGACCGCGCCGCAAACGCCGCCGCCCGCTCGCGCCCAGGGAACCACAACAGCAACCGCGGCCGTGGCGCCCAACCCGCAACCCGCGCCCGCGACGGCCTCTGCCCCACTTCCGCCGCTGCGCCCGTATATCGCGGCATGCGCGGAGACGCCGCCGATCGTGAAAAAAACCGTGACTGCCAGCCGCAAGGCGATCCAGCGGAAGCCGCCCACGCATGTGGTGGCGACGCAGCGTCCGCGCATTGTGCCAGCCGAAGCCCCGCCGCAAGTGGGTTATCCCACAGCGCAGACCTATCCGTATTATGCGGGCTACACCTATTACTCAAGCTATCCGCCGACCACGTATTATCGCGCGTACTGACCTATCGTTCGCGGACGGCGATTCGTGTTGAAATTGCACCGGAACGTGAGTGGGGCCTGTTGCGTGATCAATTCTGGGTGAACTACCCGGCGATCCGGATGTTGCAGCACCACGGACCATATTGCCGACATAACTTGTACCGCATCTTGTGATCCCGATGACGGAGGCGGCCAATGATCAGGCAGGCGCATGGACGCGTGACACGGTCAGTGCTGAAGGCAGCAGTCGTTGCCTCCATCGTGCTGGGTTATGCCTCTGTTGCTGTGGCGCAACGGCCTGAGCGGTCCTCGGGTGGTGGATATCACGGTGGATATAACGCTGGATATCACGGTGGATATAGCGGTGGATATCACGGCCCGGTTGGCGCGCACGGCGTCATGGCCGGAGCGCCGGTCGCACACGGTCACGCGGGATGGGGCGCACATGCCGCCAGCGGTTGGGGCGGGCGCGGCGGCGGTCCGCCAGGATCGGCCCATGCGGCGTTCGGTCACGCCATGCATGCGGATCGGCAAGGTGCCTACTGGCATGAAGGTGGCTACTGGCATGGTAATTCGGCGGGCGGGTTCTGGCATGGCGGTTGGGGCTGGGGCGCCAGTTGGGGCTGGGGCGGCGGCTGGCTCTGGGACGGTGTGGTGGTTGCTGGTGGGCCATTCGCGCTGGTCGTGACCCCGCCGATCGTGTTCGCGCCTCCGCCGATCTATGTGGTACCGCCGCCGATCATCCTGGGCGTCCCAGCAGTGATTCCGGCGCCGGTCGTCGCCGTGGCACCACCGCCGGTCATCACACCGGCTGCCCTAGTGGTCGCCGCAGCGCCGCCACCCATCGTCTATGTACCACCGCCGGTGGTGCTGATCGGCGCCGGGCCGCCGCCATTCCTGTTCGCGCCAGTCGGCTTCGGCTTCTTTTTCGGGCCGCCGAGCCTGGCCTTCGTGAGTGTCGGCTTCAACGGCTGGGTGTGGGGCTGGCACGGCTGGAACGCCTACGATGGGGGCTACCGCGGTTGGGCGGGTGGATCCGGGTGGGCCGGAGGACATGAGTGGGCCGGGGGACATGGGTGGGCCGGGGGACATGGGTCGGCCGCAGGACCGATGCCCGCGCAGGACCCTGCCGCGCATGGCTTCGCTGCGCACGGCTTTGCCGCGCATGGCCCGGCTGCGACCTCAGCAAACTGGCACGGCCATCCGACCCCGGCGCAAGCGCCAGTGAGTCGCGCTGCCGCGTTCGGCGGACCGCATGGGCCTGGCGGCGGGGCCCCACGCGGGTTTGCCGGCGGCGGCCCACACGCGTTCGGCGGGGGCGGGGCCCCACGCGGGTTTGCCGGCGGCAGCCAGCACGCGTTCGCCGGCGGCCCACACGGCGGTGGCGGTGGCGGCCACGGCTTCGAGCGCTGAGACGTCGCGGCCACGCGCAAGTACCTATCGGAGGATCACATGCACCTGAGGATGCTTCGCGACGGCCGAGCCATGGTCGCGGTTGCGGCTCTGCTCACGCCGCTGCCCGCGTTGGCGCAATCGGTCCCACCACCACCGCCGTCGTCAACACCGAGCGCCCCAGCGTCACCGCAGGCGGCGCAGGATCAGCGGATCAATGCGCTACTGGCACAATTGCAGATCACCCCGGCGCAGCAACCGCAATGGAACGCCTTCGCACAGGCGATGCGGGACAATGCGACGAAGACCGACGCATTGTTCCGCCAGCGGGCCAGCTCCGCGGCCACCATGTCAGCACTGGAGAATATGCAATCCTATGCACAGATCGCGCGCGCTTATGCAGATGCGACTGAGGCATTGGCGCAGGCTTTCGCGTCGCTGTACGCGGTGTTGTCGGATCAGCAGAAGCAGACGGTCGACGGGATCTTCCGCCAGGACGCGGCGAAGAACGCGTCGACCGCGACGGCGAAGCCGTAAGCTGTCCCTGCCCCAAGCGGGTGATCGAGGCGAGTACCAGCGGTCGGCAAGATTGACCGGTCGGCACCGCCACGCCATGCCAGTGCTTGTCACCGGCATCCGCGGCTTTCCCTGGTCACGGCCGACGGCGGATGATGTGCAGGCCGGCGAGCAGCACCAGCGATGATGGTTCCGGGACCGAGTCGTTCGTGACGCTCAGCGTCGTGTCGATGAAGGTGACCGTCTCGCTGCCAACATGAAGAGAGCTTTCGCTGGTCTGCGTGATGTCCCCGTCCGGCACGGTGAACGCGCAATCCAGAGAGGCCGGGCTGTCGGCCGGCAGGAAGTAGGCGTTGGAGACCATGTAGTCGTCGATCGAATTGGTGCCAGCGCTGCCCAACGGCGCATAGAGCTGGTAGGCACGGTTGGAGACATCGACCTGCCCGCTGGAGGAGGCGACGACAGTCGTCGTTGTGGTGCCGGTGGTCACGGTCAGGGTCAGGGCGCCGGCATTGGACTGGAGCCACTGGTAGTCCCACCGAAGCTGGTTCAGGGACGACGTTGAGCGGGCCGACGTTTGCCGTGTTGAAGCTGAAGGTGCCGGTCACCGTGGCGCCGTAGGGGTGGGTATGGGCAGCTGACACCGGGTCATCGGCGTTTGATCGATTTGTGCGGGGATAGAAGGGCAGAATCACACGGATCGCACCGATTTTGGCACGGCTGGCACGGAATAGGATTTTGCCGCTTCGCGGGAGGCACTTTCCTGCGCGGTATGTTGCCGGGCTCTGGCCACGCATCACCCCACCCAAAATCGAGCGAGCAAGGGAATGATCAGCGCGGTGATCAAACCATTGAGGCCAATTCCCAGCGCGGCGAAGGCCGCGGCAAGGCCGCTGAGAGGGGCCACCTGCGCCGCCGCAACACCGCTTCCCGCGACGCCCGCCGCAAGGCCCTGGGCGCGCCAATCATCGACGCGCAGCCACCACAGCACGGGCCGGCCGATGACGGCCGCGACGATACCACCGCTGATGGCGAGCGCGGTGGTCAGCGCGGGCACGCCCCCGACCTCACGTGCCAGCGCCATTGCGATGGGCGTCGTCACCGCCTTGGGCGCCATGGAGAACGCGATGGCCCGGTCGCCACCCAGCAACCACACGACAACGACGCCACTCACGGCCGAGGTCAGCGACCCCGCCACCAACGCCAGTCCGATGCCGTGGAAGCTGCGACGCACATGCCCCACGTTGGCGGCGAGCGGCACGGCAAGGGCCACGGTGGCCGGGCCGAGCAGGAAGTCGATGAACTGCGCGCCGGCGAAATAGGTCGCGTAGGACGTTCCGCTCGCGCCAAGCACCACCGCGACCAGCACGATCGCGATCAGGACAGGGTTGGCGAGCGGTGCGCCTTCGCATGCAAGCTGGATCCCCCGGCCAATGGCGTACGCGATGAGCGTGGCGGCCAGCCACAACAGGGGTGTCGCCGACAGCGGCCGCCAGATCGCGAGCAACGCCGTCTCCATCATCTTGCCTCCGGCTGAGCGGCCTGGTGGCGCGCGGGTCCCGGCACGACACGGGGCCGTCGTTCCACCAACCGGGTGACGTGGTGCATGACCAATCCGGTCACGACGAGGCCAAGCACCGTGGAGACCACAAGCCCGGCCAGGATCGGCAGCCATTCGCGCCGGAGCAGACTCAGCTCCGCGATCACGCCGACGCCGGCTGGAACGAACAGCAGACCCATATGGGCCACCAGACCGTTCGACGTCTGGACGAGCCACGATGGCGGGCCGGCGGCAGCCTGGGTTCGGCCCGTTCCGCCGACCAGCAGCGCAAGCGTCAGCACGAACATCCCAATCAGGGGACCCGGCAAGGGAAGGTGCAAGCTCTGGCGCAGCAGCTCACCGAGCAACTGACACCCGACCAGGATTGCAAGAGCGAATGGCATTGCGCGTCTTCTGAGGCGATTGGGGGGCGCCGCCTCGCCCAACCGGATCAGGCGGTCACGCGCCAAATGATGGATCGCTGTTGCGTTTGGAAGCACCGTGCCCACAAATGATTGTTGCCGGAAAGGGCATAATCGGAAGGGCATCATCGCGAGGGCGGCCGATGGACTACCTTGCCAGCATGCGCGCCTTCGCGCGGGCGGTGGAACTGGGCAGCTTTTCCAAGGCCGCGGCGGCGGAGGGCGTGAAGGTGTCGACCATCTCGCGCTACGTCAGCGCGCTGGAAGCCGATCTTGGCGCGGCGCTGTTCAATCGCTCGACGCGCCGCCTGCACCTGACGGAGGTGGGGACCGGGTTTTATGAGGACGCCGCACGGATCCTAGGCGAGCTGGAGGAGGCACGGCGTGCCGCGAGCTCATGGAATGCCCGACCGCAGGGGACGCTGCGCATCAACATCCCGAGCGCCTTCGGCCGGCGGCATGTCATTCCACATCTGCAGGATTTCCTGACCGCGTATCCTGATATCAGAATGGACGCGACGCTGGCCGACGAGACGGTGGACCTGATCGCCGATGGTGCCGATCTGGCGGTGCGCATCGGGGCGCTCGCCAGCTCCAGCCTGGTCGCCAAGCGCCTAGCCCCCCACCGGCGCGTGCTGGTCGCCAGCGCCGATTACCTTTCGCAACGACCCGCCATCACCGCGCCAGACGATCTTGCCGCGCATGACTGCCTCAGCTTCGCGCTGCAGCCGAAACCGGCTTGGTATTTCGGCAAGCCCGACGGACCAGGCGATACGCCGCCGGTCGAGGTCGCGGTGCAGGGGCGGGTGCAGGCGAACGATTCCGAGGCGTTGCTGCATCTGGCCGTGGCCGGGCTCGGCCTGGCGTTGCTGCCGACATGGTTGACCGGCGCGGAGATCGCGGCCGGGCGTTTGTCGGTGGTTTTGCCTGGCTGGGATGCGCTGATGGTGCCTGGACCCGAGCGGGCGATCTGGGGGGTGTATCCACCAAAGCGCACGGTTTCCCCTAAGGTTCGGGCGTTCCTGACGTTCCTCGAGCACCGTTTTGGCAAGCCGCCTTATTGGGATCGGTAAAGGAATGACAGGGCGTCTGTTTTGTGTCTTGGTTACGATATAGGACCCATATGATGTCGTTCTGATAGGAACTGGAGTCGGGTTGGAAGCGGCCGGCGCCACTGCCGACCGCGCACCACCCGCCACTGGGTCGCGAGTCAGCTTGAATTTCCATTATAGGCGGCTTTGCGACGGGCCGCTTTCGGGCGAGGACGCGTTGCGATCCGACATTCGGCTCAGGCCCTGGTTTGGCCGCAAGCGGAATGACAGTTCCGAAGTGTCTAACTGCAATAAAGGCCTAGTCGATCGCCGTGCGCACTTTGTCAATCTCCTGGATTGGCCAATGCTGATCCGCGATCAAAGATTGCGACCGCGAGTCGCCCACAGAATCGATGAGACCACCATAGAACGTCGCCAGGCACCGCGCGGTCGCATCAGCCTCTCCGCTCTCCACCAGTTTTTCCAAAGCATAGGCTCTTATCGTCTCAGGCAACACCCACGGGCCACTGGACGACGATCGATTCAAGGTCACGAACGATTTCGTAACAAGACTCGCGATGCCCTCCAGAACCGCCGACGCGGTATAACCGGCATCGCTCATGATGGCGGTCGCCGCCTCCGATGTGAACCCGTCGGTGAACATGGCCAAACGACGCAGCAGCAAGCGCTCCGGTTCGACCAGCAGCTCATAGCTCCAGTCGACCGTCGCACGGAGCGTGCGGTGCCGGGCAACCGCCGTGCGACGCCCGCTGGTCAACAGCGCGAAGCGATCACTCAGGCCAACGGCCACCTGTTCGATGCCAAGCGCGGCGGCGCGAGCGGCGGCGAACTCAATCGCGAGTGGGATCTCGTCCAGATGCTGACAAATGGCAGCGACTAAGTGAACGTTCTCCCGGCTCGCCACGAAGGTCGCGTCCAGTGCCCGTAGCCTGGTGACAAACAACTGCACGGCACCGTGCTCAAGGGCTTCTTCCGGTTCGGCCCAATGGTGCTGCGGCATCTCCAGCGGCGAAACCCGGTAGACATATTCACCGGCGATTCGAAGCGGTTCCTGGCTGGTCGCCAGCACGCTCGTGCGCGGACAAAGACGGAGGACGGTTTCCACCAACCTGGCTGTCGCGTCGATAACGTGCTCGCAATTGTCGAGAACCAGAAGGAGCGGCTTATCCCCGATGGCCGATGCGAGGGCCTCAGCGGTGATTCCATCGCCGCCCAGATTCAGGCCGAGCACGTCCGCCACTGCCGATGGCACCTGGTTTCGATCGCACAGCGAGGCAAGCTCGATAAGCCAGATATCGCCGTCGAACGTGCGGCGAATATGGCGGGAAATATGCAGCGCCAGCGTGGTTTTTCCGATCCCCCCGGGACCTGTCAGGGTGATCGCCCGATACGATGATAACATATCGAGGATTTGTCTCATCGCGCTGGTTCGGCCAATCGGGTCAAGCGCCGCTTCAGGCAAATTGGTTTGCAAGGTCCTGGGCGATAGTCGCACGGGCCTGAGACCCACCGTCTCCTCAGGAGCGCTTTCCCGCCGGACAGTCCAGTCGCCGAGCAACCGATACCCGCGACCGGAGACCGTGGTCAGCATGGCTCGATCCTGGTCGAGGGCCTTGCGGATCGCCGACACATGAACGTGCACCGTGTTCTCTGCGACAATGGCGCCCGGCCATATGCGATCCATCAATGCGTCCTTGGTGACCAGTTCGTTGGCCGACTGAACAAGGACTGCCATGATCTCGAACGCGCGGGCGCCGATGGGGACCGGGACACCGCATGCCAGCAATTCGCGCCGTCCGAGGTGAATCTGCCATTGGCCAGACTCGTAGACCAGGTTTGGGCCCTGTTCCGCCATCCCGGTGCTCCCGCTGCCAAATGTTTCAGTTTTGGTCGGCGGGCCGGGGTTCCACCGCCCCCGCGCCGATCGCATCACCGCAGGTGGCGGCGCACCGGTGACCCAAGCATCGTTAAGCATGACGGTGCGAGCCGCTGCGTTGGCGCCAGTCGCACACAAGGGGATCGACCAATGACGGTTTCTCGGTCGGCGACGATGGTGCTGCATACATTGCCATTCCCCTGCCCCCCGATGATCAGTCCGCTAACGGAATCACGAATGGGATGACAGCAGGAGCGCGGTGGCGACACCATTGGACGATGGTATCGTCGATACTATGGTATGAGTCGCCGCGAACGGCGCCATGCCGCGTTTGTTGCGGTCGATGCCTCCGGACTGCGCAAACCGGTATCGGCAGCACGAGCGGCCACGCCTGATCCGTTGGGCCGTGGACCAACACCAAAGTATCATGGACTTTCGCCTCGACGGCGGCGCATCTTTGGTCACCGGCGATGGTCACGAAAGCACCAGGCATGGCGAATGAACTCAGCGGCCTCGTCGATTTTCTTCCGGCGTTGATATGGACCGCGCTCGCGGACGGGGAGGTCGACTTTGTCAATCAACGCTGGTGCGACTACACGGGTCTCAGCGCTGACGACGTCCGCGGTCGGGGGTTACGGGCCGCGGTCCATCCCGACGATTTGCCGGGGCTGCTCGCACGTTGGCAATCCATTCTGGCCTCTGACGAGCCGGGCGAAATGGAAGCGCGGCTGCGGCGCGTCGACGGAGAATTTCGTTGGTTTCTGTTTCGCATCTGCCCGATCGCCGACGCGATCGGGCAGGTTGTCAAATGGAGCGGTATCAACATCGATATCCATGACCTGCGGCAGCCCGAGCAAGCCCCTCATGCACATTTGCCACAGTCTCCGGCTGGAACCGACGACCACTTTCGTTCGATCGTCGATGGCCTTCCGGCACTCGTCAGCCACATGACACCGGACGGCAAACTCGCGTTCGCCAACCGTCAACTTCTGGAATATTCGGGCGCGACGCTCGCGGAACTGAAGGCTCGGCCAATTGGCCATTACCTGCATCCGGATGACCGCGTGGGCGCCCTCGCCGCGTGGCGGGAATCGATCGAGAATGGCCGTGCTTACAATTTTGAGGGCCGCCGCCGCCGTGCCGATGGGGTCTATCGCTGGTTTCATATGCGCGGCCTCCCGCTGCGAGACGCCGATGGGCGGATCGTCCTTTGGTACCTCATGCAGACCGACGCCGACGATCGCAAGCGCGCGGAAGCTCGGCTCGCCGGTGAAAAACGTCTGCTCGAAATGATGGCGCGCGGTCATTCGCGCGCGGCCGTCCTGGATGCATTATGCCGGCTTGTCGAAGACACCGTCGGCGGTTGTTATTGCGGCGTCCTGTTGGTCGATCCGAGCGGCACACGTCTTGAACATGGCGCCGCGCCAAGCCTTCCGGCCAGCTTCATCAATTCAATCATCGGCCGGCCGGTAAGCGTCGAATCGGGCCCATCCCCAATGGCGGTGTGCCTTAAGGATCAGGTTATCGCGACTGACCTGAGTCTGGAGACGCGGTGGACGGAGGCTGGGTGGTGCCAAATGGCCTTGGCACACGGCGTTCGGGCATGCTGGTCAACGCCATTTTCATCCACGGCCAACACGATTCTGGGTGCGTTCGCGATCTACTGCAATGAGCCCAGGGCACCCACGGCGCTCGATCAAAGCCTCATGGAACATTTCGCCCACGTCGCCAGCATCGTCGTGGAACGGGTGCAGAGTGACGCCGCGCTGACGCGCAGTGAGGCACGCAAGGCAGCGATTTTGAACTCGGCACTCGACTGTATCGTGACCATGGATCATGAAGGCCATATCACCGAGTTCAATCCGACCGCGGAACGCACATTCGGATACAGTCGTGAAGAGGTCATGGGCAAACCACTGGCCGACATCATCATCCCCCCGTCGCTGCGGGAAGCGCACCGGCTTGGGTTGGCCCGGATCCTGGCCACGGGCGAGGCGAGGGTGCTCGGGAAGCGTCTCGAACTGACTGCGATTCGCGCCGATGGCAACGAATTTCCCGTCGAACTAGGGATCGTGCACATTCCGCTGGACGGACCGCCGTCGTTCACCGGTTATCTGCGCGACATCACCGAGCGCAAACAGTCGGAAGAGACATTGCATCGCAGTCAGGTATTTCTTGCGGAAGCACAACACCTCAGTGCGACAGGCAGCTTTTCGTGGCGCGTCGCGACAGATGAGATCACGTGGTCGGATCAGCTCTATCGCATTTTTGGGTTTGATCCAGCCGTCCCCGTGACCCTCGAACGGATCAGCAGTCGAATCCACCCGGAGGACATTCCGCTGTTCAACGCGATGATCGGTCGCGTCCGGACGGACGGCGGCGGCTTCGCGTATGAGTGTCGTCTGCTGATGGATGACCAGTCGGTCAAGTACCTGCACACGATCGCCCACGGGAGCCGCGAGCAGGATGGTCAACTCGAATACATCGGTGCCATTCAGGACGTGACGCAACGCCGGATTGCTGAAGATGCACTCGCCAAGGCGCGATCAGATCTCGCGCACATGTCGAGGGTGACGAGCCTCAGCGCGATGACCGCGTCGATTGCGCATGAAGTCAACCAGCCACTGTCGGGCATCATCACCAACGCTAGCACCTGTCTGCGCATGCTGGCCGCCGACCCTCCCAACGTCGATGGCGCCCGCGAAACCGCGCGCCGCACCATTCGTGACGGCAACCGCGCATCCGATGTGATCACGCGGTTGCGTGCGCTGTTCAGCAAGAAGGACGCCACCGTCGAATCGGTGGATCTGAACGAGGCCGCGCGCGAGGTGATTGCGCTGTCGTTGAGTGAACTGCAGAGACACCACGCGATCCTGCGGCAGGAGTTATCCCATGATCTGCCACCTGTCATGGGGGATCGGATCCAGCTTCAGCAGGTCATCCTGAACCTACTGCTGAACGCATCGGACGCCATGAGCCATGTTGACGGTCGGCCGAGGCGGTTGGTGATCAGGACAGACCGCGAGGACGAAGACCATGTGCGCCTGACTGTACAGGATGTGGGGATCGGCTTCGATCCGCAAGGCGTGAACCGGCTATTCGAAGCATTCTACACAACCAAAAGCGGCGGCATGGGGATTGGCCTGTCGGTGAGCCGTTCCATCATCGAGCGCCATGGCGGTCGTTTGTGGGCGGTCCCGAATGACGGCCCAGGCGCCACGTTTGCCTTTTCCATCCCTCGGCGATCTGAGGGAGTGATCAGCGCCGGCAGGTCAGGCGCCAATTGGACATCCGCGGTGACCGATACGCCGCACGTCGTGGGGAAACCGTGATGGACAAGAATTTGCTCGTGACGATCGTCGATGACGACGAATCTGTGCGCGAGTCACTTCCCGATTTGTTGAAGGAGTTCGGCTTCGCGGTCCAGGCGTTCGCCTCGGCGGAGGAATTCCTGGCGTCCGAACATGTGGAGCAGACCAAATGCCTGATCCTCGACATCGCCATGCCGGGCATGTCCGGTCCCGATCTTCAACGGGAATTGTCGTTGCGCCAGCAAGGGATTCCCATCGTCTTCATCACCGCCCACGGCGACGAGACCGTCCGTCCGCGTCTGTTGGAGCAGGGCGCGGTGGCGTGTTTGCTCAAGCCGTTCAGCGATACGGCTCTGCTTGAGGTGCTCCAGGCGGCCCTGCGCACGCGCTGAGCGATATGTCGCCTGAGTCTTGCGCCTGAGGAGCACACATGGGTCTAATGACGGTGGACGATCGTCACTCAGGTACAACCCCCATGTCGCAGGTTACACCGGTTGTGTACGTTGTTGACGATGACGTATCGGTACGCGAGTCGCTGGAACTGATGATTATCAGTGCCGGATGGCAGCCACAGGCATTCGCGTCAGCGCAGGCGTTCCTGTCGCATTCCCGCATCTCCACGCCGAGCTGTTTGATCCTGGACGTCAATCTCCCTGACCTCAACGGCCTCGAGCTGCAAAAACGCATTGCCGCCGATGATGGCGACATACCAATCATTTTCCTCACCGGGTACGGCGACGTGCCGATGACGGTGCAGGCGATGAAGGCCGGCGCCATCGAGTTTCTGATGAAACCATTCAGCGACGATGTGCTGTTGAGCGCCATTCAGCAGGCAATCCAAGGCAGCCAGGCTGCGCTGGATCAGACAGCCGAGCTGCGCGGCCTGCGCGACCGTTACGCCTCACTTAGTCCGCGCGAGCGCGAGGTCATGGCGTTGGTGGTTACCGGCCTGTTGAACAAGCAGGTCGGCGGCGAGCTGGGCATCAGCGAGGTCACGGTGAAGGCGCACCGTGGTCAGGTGATGCGAAAGATGCAGGCCGGCTCTCTCGCCGATCTGGTCAACATGAGCGCGAGGCTGCGCTCCGCGTCGACGCCGAAGGCCTGACCGCTTTCGACAGCGGCTGTCGCTGCGTTGCAGGGTGGTCGTGGCGCGGGGGTGGAAGAGGACGCGGTGCGCGGGGAAGTACCTTGGCAGCGCCGCGGACGATATCGGCCGGGTCGGTGGACGGCTGAACGCCACACTGGTGGAACGGGTGAGCGAACCGGATGCGGCGGGGCGGATGCCTCGGATGCATGACCTTGGTCGTCCTGGGTGGACGCTGGCGGAGTACGGGCCGATCTGGTGAGAGGTGCGCGGCATGTCGGACCAACCCATGCACCGTAGGCAGGCCACGCAAGCGACGGGATATTCGCTGCCCGCAGGCCGCCTTACCCGCCCTTCGCCGGCGCCACGAGGTCGCGCATCGAGCCAAACACATCCGGATGCGATCCGAGATACGGCTCCTCCCGCACCAGCTCCGCCGCGCGGCGATCCTGGGTCCAGGCATCATTGGCAAGGAACCCGGTCAGCAGCGCGCACAGGATCGTGGGACTGCTGAAGAACACCCCGACGACACCAAAGTAACGTGACAGCCCGCGCGCGGTTCGCCGGCATGAAACTGACCCAGTGGATCAGCAGCGCCGTCGACCCGAGGAACAGCCCAAGCAGCAGCACGATCGACCAGAACGGCAGCGCGAGCAGGGTGGCGCGCATTGCGGCTCCGTTGCGTCACGACGCGATCACTGGCAGCGATCCAACACCAGGATCGCCATAGCGCGTTACGCGCCCATCCCGGCCACGAACCCTGCCAACCCCACCTGCCGCGCCGTCGCACACCGCGCGGCCTGCAGGATCGCGCGCAGCTCGGCCAGCGCATCGTCGAACACCTCGTTCACCACGACATGGTCGAACTCGGCCCAATGGCTGATCTCATCGCGGGCGCGACCCATGCGGCGCGTGATCTCGGCCTCCGTCTCACTGCCGCGCCCGTGCAATCGTTCCTCCAGCGCCGCGAGCGATGGCGGCAAGATGAAGACGCCGCTCACATCGCCAGGCAGCACCGCACGCAACTGTCGATGGCCCTGCCAGTCGATGTCGAAGGCCACGTCGCGGCCGGCTTCCAGCGCCGCCTCCACTTGTGCGCGCGGCGTGCCGTAGCTGTGCCGACCCAGCACAGCGGCGTGCTCGAGGAAGTCGCCGCGCGCGACCATCGCGTCGAACGTGGCCTGATCGCGGAAGTGGTAGTGCACGCCGTCCTGCTCGCCGGGGCGCGGGACGCGGGTGGTCACGCTGACCGACAGCGACAGGTCGGGCTCGGCCGCCAGCAGCGCGCGGGTGAGCGACGACTTGCCGGCGCCCGAGGGCGCGGCCAGCACCAGGCACAGGCCGCGGCGCACGATGCTCATTCGATGTTCTGCACCTGCTCGCGGAGCTGCTCGATCACCGCCTTCAGCTTCAGACCGGTGGCGGTCAGCGGCTTCGTGGCCGACTTGCTGCACAGCGTGTTGGCCTCGCGCATGAACTCCTGCACCAGGAAGTCGAAGCGGCGGCCTATGCCGACGGCTTCCTTCAGCAGGGCGCGGGCGGCTTCGATGTGGCTGGCGAGACGGTCCAGTTCCTCGCGCACGTCAGAGCGGGCGGCGAGGATGGCGACCTCCTGGGCGATGCGCTCCTCGGGCAACGCGGGGGTTTCGCGCAGCAGCGATTGGACATTCTCCAGCATCCGCGCGCGGTGCTGGGCCGGCTGGTCGGCGGCGTCCGATGTCGCCGTGCGGTGGAGGGCGGCGATCTCGTCCAGCAGGCCGTCGAGTGTGGCGCGCAGCCTGCCACCCTCGGCTTGGCGAGCGGCAACCAGGGCCGTCAATGCGGTGGCAAAGCCATCGCGCAGGGCGGCGATCGCAGCGTCCGACGGTTCCCCTGTCGTGTCGGTGGCGCCGGCGGGACGCAGCACGCCGGGCAAAGCGAGCAGCGCCTCGGCACGCGGTGGGGGGCTATCAGGCATGCGGGCATGGAGCTGCTTGACCAGCACCAGGGCCTGTTCGAGCGCGGCCGGGTCAGGGGCGAGGCGCGCCTCGATCTCGCGCTTCAGTGTCAGATTGGCGGTGACGTTGCCGCGCTTGAGCTGCTTGCCCGCAAGGTCGCGCAGCACAGGTTCCAGCGCGTCCCAGCCGGCGGGCAGGCGGAAGCGAAGGTCGAGGCCGCGGCCGTTGACGCTGCGTAGCTCCCAGCCCCACGCGAGGCCGCCCGGCACCGTGTCGATGCTGCCCGCGCTGCGGGCGAAGCCGGTCATGGAGGCCAGCGCAGCGGTCATTACGTACACCTCTCCCACTCCGTGGGAGAGGTCGGTGAGCGCAGCGAGACGGGTGAGGGTTGGTTGCCGCGTGTCGCACCCTCACCCGTGTCGCCGCGCTCCGCGACCTCTCCCGCAAGCGGGAGAGGTTTAGTCCAAGCTCGGCGAGTCCGCACACCCCGCGCGGCTGGCACCCTTCTTGCTGCACGACAATCCACACCGCGGGGGATCGACGCGCCGGGCCGGGCTGTGCTTTCGCAGCGGCCGACGGGCAGCGTTTCCTCGCAGTTTGTGCACAGGAAACACGCATGCTTCGCGTCGTGGCTGACCCCTATGCGTTCGAGTTCAAGCCGTGCACCGCGGCGCTGGTGATCATCGACATGCAGCGCGACTTTCTGGAGCCGGGCGGGTTCGGCGCGGCCCTGGGCAACGACGTGTCGCGGCTGCGCTCGGCGATCGCGCCCACCGCGCGCCTGCTGGCGGCGTGCCGCGATGCGGGGATGCTGGTGGTCCACACGCGCGAGGGGCACCGGCCGGATCTGGCGGACCTGGCGCCGGCCAAGCACCGGCGCGGCAACTTCGTCACCTGCATCGGTGATCCTGGCCCGATGGGGCGGATCCTGGTGCGTGGCGAGCCGGGCCACGACATCATCCCCGAGCTGGCGCCGGCACCAGGGGAACCGGTGGTCGACAAGCCGGGCAAGGGCGCGTTCTACGCCACCGACCTGGAGGCCATGCTGCGCGGGCGCGGTATCTCCCAGCTGCTGGTGTGCGGTGTCACCACCGAGGTGTGCGTCAACACCACCGTGCGCGAGGCGAATGATCGCGGCTTCGATTGCCTGGTGCTGAGCGACTGCACCGGAAGCTACTTCCCCGAGTTCCAGGCGATGGGCCTGGCGATGATCAAGGCGCAGGGAGCCATCTTCGGCTGGGTGGCGCCCTCGGCGGCGGTGATCACGGTGTTGCACCAACAGGAGTGAGGATGATGGCAAGCGCACGAACGTCTTCGCCCGCGTGGTGGGTCCCAGGTGACTGGAACGGGTTCTTCGGCCTGTTCACCAATGTCGCACTGAATGTGATCGTGTTGACCGGGCTGTGCCTGGGGGTGGTGAAGCTGCCGGACGACATCGTGTTCGGCCGCATCTTGCCGGCGCTGGGCATCGCATTGCCGATCGGCAACCTGTTTTACGGCTATCTCGCCTGGCAGCTTGGCAAGCAGCAGGGGCGTAACGATGTGACGGCGCTGCCATACGGGCCTTCGGTGCCGCATATGTTCATCTGCGTTTTTGTCGTGATGCTGCCAACGTATTTGAAGACAAAAGATCCCGTGCTGGCGTGGGAAGCCGGTTTGGCGTGGGCGTTCGTGATCGGCTGTATTATTTTGCTGGGTGCGTTTGTCGGGCCCACGGTGCGCAAATACACGCCGCGCGCGGCGATGCTAGGGGCATTGGCGGGAATTTCGATCGCGTTCATCTCGATGCGGCCGGCGTTCCAGAGCTGGCAGGTGCCGTGGCTGTCGTTCATTTCGTTGGCGATCATCCTAGTAAGCTGGATGGCGCGGGTGCGATTGCCGTTCGGCATTCCAGGCGGGCTGGCGGCGGTGCTGGTGGGGACCGTGCTGGCGTGGATCGCGACGTTCACGGGGATCCAACCGGTAATGGATCCCGGTGCGGTGGCGGGCGCGGTCGGCAAGTTCGGCCTGCATCTGCCGATCCTGGATGGGCATTTCCTGCACGGGCTGGCGGATATCGGGCCACTGCTGGTCACCGCCGTGCCGCTGGGCATCTACAATTTCACCGAGGGCATGAACAACGTCGAAAGCGCCGCGGCGGCGGGCGATGAATATTCGTTGCGCAAGGTGCTGATCGCGGATGGTATCGGCGCGCTGGCCGGCGCGGTGTTGGGCTCGCCGTTCCCGCCGGCGGTCTATATCGGCCATCCCGGCTGGAAATCGGTCGGCGGGCGGATCGGCTATTCGATCGCGACCGGCGTGTGCATCGGACTGCTGTGCTTCCTAGGGCTGATGGCGTTGCTGCTGGCAGTGGTGCCACTGGTCTCGATCCTGCCAATCCTGCTGTATATCGGCCTGGTGATCGGCGCCCAGGCGTTCGAAGCAACACCGAAACGGCATGCCCCGGCGGTGATCCTGGCGCTGCTACCGAACGTGGCCGAGTGGGCGCATTCGCAGGTGGATGGCGCGCTGGCGACGGCGGGAACGTCGGCAGAGAAGGTGGGGATGGCCGCGCTGGCCGCGCATGGCGTGGTCTACCAGGGGATGCGGCTGTTTGGTGGCGGCGCGACGCTTGCCGGGCTGGTGTTGGGGGCGATCGCGGCGTTCATCATCGACCGGCGGTTCGACCGGGCGGCGATGTATGCGCTGATCGGCGCGGTGCTGGCTTTCTTCGGTTTCATCAACGGCACCGCACTGGGCTTCGGCAATTCGTCGGGCGTGGCGCTGGGCTACCTGCTGCTCGGGGCGATCTGTGTGGGCCTGACCCGTCATCCCGAAGCCGCCGCCGGGCCTATTGCCGCCGATGCCTTTTCGGAGGCAGAACCCGCCGAATGAGACCAACCCAAGCGGTCGAAGCAGCGCTGGCCGCTGAACGCGCCCACGCGGACGCGGCGATCTGGATCACCCGGCTGCCAGATGCCGAGGTGATTGCGCGCGCGCGCGTGCTGGAGGCGGACGGCGCGCAAGGACGTCCGCTGTGGGGCGTGCCGTTCGCGGTGAAGGACAATATCGACGTGGCCGGGCTGCCGACAACGGCCGCGTGTCCGGACTATGCCTATACCGCCGCAGAGACAGCGCCAGCGGTGCAACACCTGCTGGACGCCGGCGCCATCCTTCTGGGCAAGACCAATCTCGATCAGTTCGCGACCGGATTGGTCGGCACGCGCAGCCCGTACGGGGTGCCGCGCAACGTGTTCGATGCGACGCGCGTGCCGGGCGGGTCGTCGTCCGGATCGGGCGTGGCGGTCGCCGCGGGGATCGTGCCGTTCGCGCTGGGGACCGACACCGCGGGGTCGGGCCGCGTGCCGGCCGCGTTCGGCAACATCGTCGGGCTGAAGCCGACAATCGGCAGCGTGTCGACGCGCGGCGCGGTGCCGGCGTGCCGGTCGCTCGACACCATCTCGGTGTTCGCGCGCACCGTGGACGAGGCACTGGCCGTGCAGCGCGTGATCGCCGGGTTCGATGCGGCGGACCCGTACGCACGCCGCGCGCCGTATCCGCATCTGCGGCGTGGTCGGGCGCCACCCAAGCCGCGCATCGCGGTCGGCGATGTGGCGGGGTTATGCAATGCGGCAACAGCGGCGGGACTGGCGCGCGCGGCCCAGGCGCTGGGGGCCGAGCCAGTCGACGTCGGGCCGTTCCTGGCCATCGCGCGGCTGCTCTATGATGGACCTTGGGTGGCGGAGCGCAGTGCGGCGTTGCGCGCGGTGATTGAGGCGCCGCCCGCGAGCTTGCTTCCGGTGACGCGGACGATCCTGCAGGCAGGGTTGAGCCGCCGCACGGTGGATGCCTTCGACGCATTCCACCAGTTGGCGGCGGTACGGCGCCTGGCCGAGACCCTGTTCACACACTACGACGCACTGCTGCTGCCCACGACGCCGTTCTGCCCGACGCTCGCCGAGGTCGAGGCCGACCCGGTCGGCGTCAACAGCCGGCTAGGCACGTTCACCAACTTCGTGAACCTGTGCGACCTCGCGGGGTTCGCGGTGCCAGCGGGGTTGGATACGGCGGAACTGCCGGTCGGCATGACGCTGCTGGGGCCGGCGTGGTCGGAGGGGCGGTTGGCGGGGATCGCGGACGCGCTGCACCGCAGCTTGGCTGCAACGACACTGCCCCCACCAGCACAGTTCGATATACTGCGTCCGGACGAGACCGGGTTGTTCTGTATTGGGGCGCATATGTCGGGCCTGCCACTCAACCATCAGTTGACCAGCCTTGGCGGGCGTTTCCTGCGCGAGGCGCACACCGCGCCAGTATACCGAATGTACGCGTTGGGCCATCGACCGGGGATGCTGCGTGCGGCCGACGGTGCCGCCATCGGTGGAGAGGTGTGGGCCCTCCCCACCGAGGCGGTTGGCGGGCTGCTGGCACAGGTGCCGTCCCCGCTGGGCTTCGGCACGGTCGACCTGTCCGACGGGCCGTGTTTGGGCTTTCTGGCCGAGACCGCGGGGGTCGCAGGCGCCAAGGACATCACGCCGTTCGGCGGGTGGCGCGCGTGGTGTGCGAGGGCGGCCGCATGACCGATCAGGAGCTGGATGCGTGGATTGACGTCGGCACCGCGGTGCTGGGCATCCCGGTTGATCCGGCATGGCGCGCGGCGATCCGTCTGCATCTGGGCATCACCGTGGGGCACGCGCAAAATGTGCTGGCGTTTCCGTTGCCCGACGAGGCCGATCCGGCGCCCGTATTCCAGGCATGACCGACCAGCGGTTCACGACAGCAGCGGAGATCGCACACAAGGTTGCCGAGGGCAATCTGTTCGCCTCTGACGTGATTGACGCGACCCTAGAACGGATTGTCGAACGGGATGGCGGGTACAACTGCTTCACCACGGTGACGGCGGAACGTGCGCGCGCTCGGGCCGATGCGATCGATGCGGCGCGGCAGGCCGGGCAGAATGTCGGCCCGCTGGCCGGTGTGCCGTTCGCGGTGAAGAACCTGATCGATATTGCCGGGCTGCCGACCGTGGCGGGGTCGCGCATCAATCGCGCGCATAAGCCGGCGACCGCGGATGGCACATTGGTCACGCGGCTGGAACGGGCGGGCGCGATCCTGGTGGGCGCGCTGAACATGGGGGAATACGCCTATGACTTCACCGGCGAGAATGCGCACGATGGCGCCGCGCACAATCCGCATGACCTGACGCGTATGACGGGTGGATCGTCGTCCGGGTCTGGCGGCGCGGTGGCGGGCGGGCTGGTGCCGATCGCGCTTGGGTCCGATACCAACGGATCGATCCGCGTGCCGGCCTCGTTCTGCGGAATTTTCGGGCTGAAGCCGACCTATGGGCGGCTGTCGCGCGCGGGCAGTTTTCCGTTCGTTTCGTCGCTTGATCATCTTGGTCCGCTGGCGCGGTCGGTGGTTGACCTGGCGCTGGCGTATGATGCGATGCAGGGGCCCGATCCATACGATCCGGTGTGCGCCGATCGACCGATTGACCTGGCATCAGAAGGGCTGGACGCGGGGATCGGGGAGCTGAAGGTCGCGGTTGCGGGGGGATATTTCAAGGCCGGCTTGGCACCCGAGGCACTGGCCGCACTCGATCACATCGCCGCGGCGTTGCATGCCACAACGCAGATGGAACTGCCCGAGGTCGCTCGGGCGCGGTCCGCGGCTTACGTGATCAGCACGGCCGAGGGCGCGGCGCTGCATCTGGAGCGGTTGCGCTCACAGGCAGCGGCGTTCGATCCCGATGTGCGCGACCGGTTGATCGCGGGTACACTGGTGCCGGCGGCGTTTGTGCAGCAGGCGCAGAAATTTCGCCGCTGGTATCGCAACGAGGTGTTGAAGCTGTTCGACCGGTTCGACGCCATTCTGGCGCCGGCGACACCTTGCACGGCACCGCTGATCGGACAGAAGACGTTCGTGCTGAATGGGGTGGAGATGCCGCTGCGGCCGAATATCGGGATCTACACACAGCCGATTTCGTTCATTGGCCTGCCGGTGGTTGCCGTGCCGGTGTCGCTGCCGGATACGATGCCGATCGGCGTGCAGATTATTACGGCTCCGTGGCGGGAGGAAGTAGCGTTGCGCATCGCGCATAACCTGGAGCTGCGCGATCTGGCGTATGCGCCGCAACCGGAGGCGTGAGGGGGTGGAGATCAATCGTCCGAAGGTGCGGGCTGAGGTGGAAGCGGCGTTCGCGCGCTACGAGACGGCGTTGGTCAGCAACGACGTGGTGACGTTGACCGAGCTGTTCTGGAACAGCGAACATACGATCCGCTACGGCATCGGTGAGAATCTGTGTGGCGCCGGTGAAATTGCCGCCTTTCGTGGCGCGCGGTCACCGGTGGGCCTGATGCGGCGGATCTTCCGGACCGTGATCACGACGCACGGGGATGATTTCGCGACGGCATCGACGTTGTTCGAGCGCGAGACGGTGCCAGGGAAGATCGGCCGGCAGATGCAGACCTGGGTGCGGATGCCGGAAGGCTGGCGCATTGTCGCGGCGCATGTGAGCCTGATTGCCAAGTAGGGCAGAATAGCGGAGCGTGTTTCGCCCTACGGTTGTCTCGCCAATGCAGCTTCGTAGACGGCGCGGGCGGCGCGGACTTCTTCGCGTGCCGACACTTCGGGAACCGAAACATCCCACCAATGGCCACCTGCCTGGGTCGATACGCGTGGGTCGGTGGTAATGACTATGACTGTCGTGCGGGGCGCGGCCTGAGCACGACGGATGGCATCTTCCAGCGCGTCGAGATCGGCGACCTGTTCCGCAATCGCACCAAGACTCGCCGCATGGGCACGGAAGTCGATGGTAGGCAAAGTCTCGTGCCGCGCATCCGCCAGCAGGTTGTTGAAGCCGGCCCCGCCGGCAACACGCTGCAAGCGGTCGATACAGCCGAACCCGCCATTGTCCAATAGCACGATTGTGAGCTTAAGGCCCAGCATCACCGACGTGGCAATCTCGGAGTTCAGCATCAGGTAGCTGCCGTCGCCGACCATCACGACGACCTCGCGGGCGGGATTCGCGAGCTTCACGCCAAGCCCGCCGGCAATCTCGTAGCCCATGCAGGAGTAGCCGTATTCCAGGTGATAGGTGCCCGGCCCTTCTGCCTGCCATAGCTTGTGCAGTTCACCTGGCAACCCACCGGCCGCACACACGACCGCGGTGCCCGGCACGACTGCGCGCTGCACCGCGCCGATGACCTGCGCATCGCTGGGTAGCAAGGCCTTGGCGGGCGCCGTCGCCAGCACAGCCTGCGCCCGCCAGGCCTCGCGCCAGCCGAATATCTCCCCCATCCACGATGCCGGCCCTTGATATGTTGCCAAAGCGGTATCAAGTGCGGCGAGGCCTTCGCGTGCGTCCGCGACCAGCGGCACGGCATTGTGCTTGCCGGCATCGAACGACTGCACATTCAGGCTGATGATCCGGCCACGGAACAGGCGTCGCGACCCTGTCGTGAAATCCTGCAAGCGCGTGCCAATGGCCAGCACGACGTCGGCTTGCGCGGCGGCACGATTTGCTGCCGTGGTCCCGGTGACGCCGATCGCGCCCAGATTCATAGCGTCGTCGTGCGTCAGCGTCCCCTTGCCGGCCTGTGTCTCGGCGACCGGAACGCGATGCACGGTCGCGAAGCGCGCCAGGATATCGGCGGCATCGGAATACTGCACGCCACCGCCGGCAACGATCAGCGGCGTGCGCGCGCCTCGCAGTGCCGCAACGGCTGCCGCCAGCTCCTCCGCATCGGGCCGCGGGCGGCGCGGTCGCCACAGGTGCGGCGTGAAGAACGCTTCCGGCCAATCGAATGCCTCGGCCTGCGTGTCCTGGCACAGCGCCAACGTCACCGGTCCGCACTCCGCCGGATCAGTCAGCACCTGCATCGCGCGTGGCAGCGCCACCAGCAATTGTTCCGGGCGTGTGATACGATCGAAGAACCGGGACACGGGACGGAAGCAGTCATTCACCGACACCGTTGCGTCGGCCCAGTCTTCCAGTTGCTGCAGCACCGGATCCGGCCGGCGCGACGCAAACACATCGCCCGGCAGGAACAGCACTGGCAGCCGGTTCACATGCGCCAGCGCCGCCGCGGTCACCATGTTACTGGCCCCCGGACCGATCGAACTGGTGCAGGCCATCATGCGGCGGCGCTTGCTTGCCTTGGCAAAGGCGATCGCGGCATGGCCCATCGCCTGCTCGTTATGGGCGCGAAAGGTCGGCAGCGTATCGCGCGCGGCATACAATGCCTCGCCCAGCGCGACGACGTTGCCATGGCCGAAGATCGCCCACACGCCGGCGAACAGCGGCAACTCCGTGCCGTCCAACTCGCCCCGCTGCGCGGCAAGGTAGCGGACCAGGGCCTGGGCAGCGGTCAAGCGGATCGTGGCCATGTGCGTTTCTCCCTGGCAGGATTGTTCGCGGAATCGCCGGGAGGGCACAATGCTGGAGATCGCGGTGCTTGGCGCGGGGCGGATCGGGCGCATCCATGCTGGCAACATCGCCGCGCATCCAGGCGCCAGGCTGGCGGGCATCGCCGACACCGATCCGGCCGCCGCCTCGGGCCTGGCCGATGCATTGGGCACACGCGTGCTGCGCCTGGACGATGCCACCCGGGCCGACGCGCTGGTGATCTGCTCGCCGACGCCAACGCACGCCGACTACATCGAGCAGGCGGCCGCGCAGGGACGTCCGGTGTTCTGCGAGAAGCCGATCGATCTATCGGCAGCGCGGGTTCGACCGTGCCTTGCCGCGGTGCACCAGGCAGGCGTGACATTGATGGTGGGATTCAACCGGCGGTTCGATCCACATTTCGCCGCGTTGAAGGCACGGCTCGATGCGGGCGAGATCGGTCGGCTGGAGCTGCTGACAATCATCAGCCGCGACCCGTCGCCACCGCCAATCTCGTATGTTGCAAGCTCCGGCGGATTGTTCCGCGACATGATGATCCATGACCTCGACATGGCGCGGTTCCTGCTGGAGGAGGAACCGGTGTCGGTCTCTGCCGCCGCATCCTGTCTGATTGACCCGGCGATCGGCGCGGCCGGCGACGTCGATACCGCGGTGGTGACACTGCGCACGGCGTCGGGGCGGCTATGCCAGATCTCCAACTCGCGCCGCGCCACTTATGGCTACGACCAGCGCATCGAAGCGCACGGCGCCGCAGGCATGCTGCGTTCTGGCAACGTGTTTCCGACGACGGTGCAACTGGCCGACGCGCAAGGATTCCGCTCGAACCCGGTGCTGCCGTCCTTTCTGGACCGTTACGCAGCCGCGTATCGCGCCGAACTGAGTGCGTTCATTGACGCGATCAGCGAGGGCGTCGCGATCCAGCCAAACGGCGAGGACGGATTGCGCGCCCTGCTTCTGGCCGATGCTGCGGTTGAGGCGGCAGCGACCGGGCGCGCCGTGCAACCAGCGGCAGTGTAATGCAGGACGGCACGACCAGCGATCCAGCGGGTTGGAACAACCGTTGTACTTGGCGTCACGCCAGCCCACACGGGAACGCCAACAGCCCGTCCTGTGTCGCGCGGCAATCACGACGACGGCATTGATGTTGCCCGACACCGCATAGCGAACGGCGTGCGCCATGCGTATCGGTCTCGTCACGGATGGATTGCCTGATCTGGTGTTGCCGGACCTGCTGCGCACCACGGCAGAGTTTGGCGTCGCGACGCTGGAGTTTGGCTGCGGCAACTGGTCGGTGGCACCGCACCTGAAGCTTGGTACCTTGCTGGGATCGGCGTCGGCGAGAGGCTGTTTGCACATCTCAAGCCCATGCGGATGTGAATTCCGGTCAGACCAAGACGGTCATGGTGACGCTCTCCGCTGCGGCCAATGGCACTCTGTCGAACCTGGGCGGCGGCAGCGACGATGCGTCTACTGGCATCTATACCGACGCCGGCACCGCCGCCGCGGTCACCACCGCGCTTGACGGCCTGGTGTTCACACCCACGGCGAAGCAGGTCGCCGTGGCCAGACTGTCACCACCACCTTCACCATCACCGATACCGACACGCCGGGCGCCAGTGCCACGGACAGCTCGACGACGGTTATCGCTACGGCGGTTGCGGTTCCACCGCTGATTGTGGACAACAGTGATGGGACATCGTATGCGTACACGTATAATCCGACCAGCACGGTGACGCTGACGGCGTCCGAATATAGCGGCACCAACACCACCACCGGGGCGCCCTCTGGGTCGCAGATCTCGGATGTGGTGGACAACACCAACGGCACGTCGCTGATCTATGCCTATAACCCGACCAGCACCGTCACGCAGACCGCCCAGCAATGGGGCGGCACGGACCCCACCACCGGGGCACCCACCGGGACGCTGATCTCCGATGTGGTGAACAACACCAATGGCACGACGCTGGTCTATGCCTACAATCCGACCAGCACCGTCACGCAGACCATCTCCGAATACAGCGGCACCAATCCCGCCAACGGAGCACCCGCCGGAGCGCTGCTCTCCGACGTTGTGGACAACACCAACGGCACGTCGATCGTCTATACCTACAATCCGTCCAGCACGGTGACGCAGACCGCCCCGTATTACAGCGGCACCGACCCCAGCACCGGGGCGCCCAGTGGGACATTGACCAGCGAGACGTTCGACTACACGAGCGGTGGGTCCTCGATCACCACGTATAATTCGAACGGCACCAGCAGCACGGTCTATTACAGCGGACCTCACGGCACAGGGACCACCATCCCCGCAATCACCTCAGCGCCGGAGACCAGTAGCGCAGTCACATTCGCGCCAGCCAGCGTCATATCAACGCCCGCCCCTTCCGCGCAGGCGGAACCCGCACCAGACAGCACTTCGATCATGATCAGCGGATCCGACCAACTCATCGATCCTGGGACAGGCAACCATAGCATTCAGTTCATCTCGGGCGCGGCAGATGACACGTTGGTGCTACACTCAGGGGGGATCAGATCAGGTCACAGGCTTCAATCCTACCGCCGGCGATCAGCTCGACCTGAGTTCCTTGCTGGCCGAAACGCACGTGAGCCTGGCCGATATCTCTCAGTTAGGGAACTACGTCTCCGTCGCGAACATCAACGGCGCGGCGCAGATCCTGTTTGACCCAACCGGACACGGGGCTGGCAGCCAAGCCGCGTTGCTCCTCAACGATGGCTCACTGGCAACACAAGTCCAAACCTCAATACTAGCCCAACGTAATACCTGATGTTCACTCGGGAGCGCGATCAGGCCTGCTCGGCGACCGGCGATTGGTCGACCTGAAGCCGCTGATGGCCTCTATGATGGAACTTAGCGAGAGCTCGCTCATCGCCACGATGCGTCGTTCTCTCAGATCATGCCCTGCAGGCTTAAACAGGTGATTTGGCCGATAGGGCGTAGCGAAGGGCCCGTCGGGAAATAAGTGCTCCGGTCTGGCTGCGTCACCCGTGGAGGCGACTCTGGTTTTTGCGCCGACGCGATTCGTTTATTTCCCGGCAGGCCCTTAGCTCCCGATCTCTTCCTACCCGGGGCGTGGGCTCGCCGTCTCGACATTGTCGCTGTGGGCGACTGCGTAGCGGCGCCGGGCAAATCCCATCCGCTGCACCAATGTATAGAAGGCCGGTGTGAAGATCAGACCGAACGCAGTCACACCTAGCATGCCACCGAACACCGCCGTGCCGAGCGATTGTCGCATCTCGGCGCCGGCGCCGGTCGCCACGACCAGCGGTGCAACGCCGAGGATGAACGCGAGCGACGTCATCAGGATGGGCCGTAGCCGGGTGCGTGCGGCATGCACGGCCGCCTCGGCCGCGCTGCTGCCCTCATCCTGCTTCTGGCGCGCGAACTCCACGATCAAAATGGCGTTCTTGGCCGCCAGCCCGACCAGAACCACGAAGCCGATCTGCGCCAGAATGTCGATCGGCATGCCACGGAACAACAGGCCACTGACCGAGGCCAGCAGACACATCGGCACAATCAACACGACTGCGAGCGGCGCCTTCCAGCTTTCGTATTTCGCGGCGAGCACCAGGAACACGAACAGAGCGGCCATTCCGAACACCAGGACCGTCGGCGTGCCCTTCTGTTCCTGCTGAAACGCGATCTCGGTCCATTCGTAGCCGATGCCAGGCGGCAGCACCTGGTTCGCCAGTTCCTCCATGCGGTGCAACGCTGTGCCAGTCGAGACATTCGGCGCTGCGACGCCCTGCACCTCGGCCGCGGGATATAGGTTATAGCGCGGCACACGATACGGAATCGTCGCGCTCCTCAGATCAGCGACCGTTCCGATCGGAACCATCTCGCCGGCCGTGTTACGCGCCTTCAGGCGTGTCAGGTCCTGGCTGTCACGGCGAAAGCGCCCGTCCGCCTGCACGATGACCTGGTATGTCCGGCCAAGCATATTGAAGTCGTTGACATATTGCGATCCAAGATAGACCTGCAGGGTGTTGAACACGTCCGATGGCGTCAGGCCGACCTTCTCCGCTTTCACACGATCGATATCCGCGTAGATCGAGGGCGACCCCGTATTCAGCAGGGTAAACACACCGGCGAACGCCGGATCCTGATTGGCGGCGGCGACAAGCGAGCGTGCCGCGTCGACCAGCGCCTGCGAACCCAGTCCGGCTCTGTCCTGCAGCATCATCTTGAAGCCGCCGGCATTGCCGATGCCCTGCACCGGCGGGGGTGGGATCGTCAGGACGTAAGCGTCCTGGATCACCGACAGGCGCTTGCGCAGATCGGCCAGCACGGAGTTTGCGGTCACGCCGGGGACTTCATGATTGTACAGCGACGGCAGCCCCGAAAAGATGGTGCCGGAATTCGATCCGATGGTGAACGTTGTCGCGTCCAGGCCGGCGAATGGCGCGACGTGCTCGACACCAGGTGTCGTCAGAATGATGTCGACGGCGCGCTTTACGACTTGTTCGGTTCGCGCCAGGGAAGCGCCGGGCGGCAGCTGCACGACCGTGATGAGATATCCCTGGTCCTGCTCTGGAATGAATCCGGTGGGCGCACGCGACAGCTCAAATCCGGCCGTGGCGATCAGCCCGACGTAGACCACGAGCACCACTCCCAAGGTCCGGACCAGCCGGCGGGTCACGCGTCCATAGCCGAACGACAGCCAATCAAAGCCACGGTTGAACGCACCGAAGCCCGCGTTCAACAGCCGCGCCGGCAGGCTCCGTGATGCCGGGGCCGTCGCATGCCCGTGCAGCAGCAAGGCGCACAGCATTGGGCTCAGCGTCAGCGAAACGAAGCAGGAGATCACCGTGGAAGCCGCGATGGTGACCGCGAATTGACGGAAGAACTGCCCGGTAATGCCTGACAGGAACGCCGACGGCACGAACACGGCGCACAGTGTCAGCGCGATGGAGATCAGCGCGCCGCCGACCTCATCCATCGTGCGATGCGCCGCCTCGGTCGGCGACAGGCCGGCGGCGATATTGCGTTCCACATTTTCGACGACGACGATCGCATCATCGACGACGATGCCAACGGCGAGCACCAATCCAAACAAGGACAGGTTGTTCAGCGATATCCCCAGCGCGTAGAGCACCGTGAAGGTTCCGACGAGCGAGATCGGAATGGCGATGATGGGAATCAGCGACGCACGCCAGGTCTGCAGGAACAGGATAACCACCGCGACGACGAGCACGATGGCGACGAAGATCGTCGTCACCACTTCCCGCACGGACTTCGCAACAAAAATAGTCGGGTCATAGATGATGGTCGTATCAACGCCCGTCGGGAAAGACTTCTTCAACTGATCGATCGTCGACAGCACCTCGTGCTCGACCGCGAGCGAATTGGCGCCCGGTTGAGCAAAGATCAGCAGCGGCAGACCGTCGCTGCGATCCTTATAGGCGGTCGAGCCGTAGTCGGCGGCGCCCACCTCGACCCAGCCGATGTCGCGAATGCGCGTCACGCGCCCGCGGTTATCGGTCTTCACGACGATATCCGCGAACTGTTCGGGTTTGGCCAGGCGCCCCAGCGTCTGGACATTGAGCTGATAGGCACCATCGCCCGGCACGGGCGGCTGGTTCAGCACGCCGGCGGCAACCTGCACGTTCTGCGCGCGCAATGCGGCCAGGACTTCGCTCGCGTTCAGGCGATAGGCCGCCACCTTGTCGGGATCGAGCCAGATCCGCATCGCGTAGTCGCGGGCGCCGAACAACTGGACGTCGCCCACACCAGGCAGGCGCGCCAGCGCGTCCTTGATGTGCAACGTCGCGTAGTTCGACAGATAGAGCAGGTCCCGGGTCGCATCCGGCGAATAAAGATGCACTGCGAGCAGGATGGTCGGCGTCGATTTCCGCACCTGCACACCAAGCCGCTGCACATCATCGGGCAGGCGCGGCAGGGCGTCCTGGACCCGGTTCTGCGTCAGCATCTGCGCAACGTTCAGGTCGGTGCCGATGCTGAACGTCACGGTGATCGTGAGCTTGCCATCACCCGTGGACTGGCTGCTCATGTACAGCATGTTCTCGACGCCGTTGATTTCCTGTTCCAGCGGCGTCCCGACGGTCTGCGCGACCACGTCGGCAGACGCCCCTGGATAGCTGGTCGTCACCTGCACGGTCGGCGGCACGATTTCCGGATACTGCGCGACCGGCAGACCAAACAACGCGCCCAACCCGATCAGCGCGATGAAGATGCTGACCACCGTCGCGAGCACCGGGCGATCAATGAAAGCATGTGTGAAACGCAAGTGACTGTCCTCCGCCTAGCTGGCGTCGTTGTCAGCGGTTGCCACGATCGTGCCGGCGGTGGGCGTGACCTTCGCACCAGGCCTGACCCGGACCAACCCGTCGATGACGACTGTGTCGGTTGACGCAAGACCGGCGCGGATCACCCGGAGCCCGTGGTACAGCCCACCGATCTCCACCGCCTTCGGAACGATCGTCCCGTCGGCGGCCACGGTCATCACCATCTCATTTGCCTGGTCAGGCACGACGGCAGCGGCGGGAAGCAACAGGGCGGGTGCCGGACGGCCAAGCGGAACGCGCAATCGCGCGAACTGCCCGGGCGTGATGGTCAGGTCGGGGTTCGGCACTGTTGCCCGCGCATGGATGGTCCCGCTGCTGCGGTTCACGGCGTTATCGAGGAAATCCAATGTTCCGTCGCGGTCGAAACGATCGTCGCCGCCCAGGCTGATGGCCACGTCGTCGTGTGGCGCAGCGCCGCCATGCCCCCGCTGATAGGCCCGGTAATCCGCCTCACTCATATCGAAGTCGATATAGATGGGGTCGAGTGAGACGATCGTCGCCAGCAGGGTCGACGGGCCGGTACCGCCGCGGCTGCCGCTGACGAGATTGCCGACCGACACGAGATGCGCGCCGATGCGGCCGCTAAACGGCGCGCTCAGCCGAGAGAACTCGAGGTCCAGTTGGGCGTCCCTGATGGCGGCCTGGGCGGTCTCGACCGCCGCCTGCGCGCCATGTTGATCGGCGGCCCGCTGGTCGGCGACCTCCGCGCTGCCGAAATTGGACTGTTTAAGTTGCCGGGCGCGCCAGAGCTCTACATCGGCCAATGACCGCTTTGCCTCCGCCGTCTGAAGCTGCGCGATCGCCTGGTCCAGCTTGATCTGGTACGGTCGCGGATCGATGGCAAAGAGCGGATCGCCCTTATGGACGACCTGGCCATCCTTGAATGTGATCGCGACCAGGGTCCCGCCGACCTGCGCCCGTAGCTCCACGCTGTCGACCGCCGAAAACTGGCCGAGCAGGACTGTTGTATCGGCGACGGTTTGCTGCAGCGGCTTGGCGACCGTGACTTGCGGCGGCGGTGGCGGAGACGGCGCCTGGGTCGCATCGCCGCGCCAGGCGTGCTCGGCTGCAGCGGTCGCCAGTGCCGCGAGCAAAACGGCCCCCACCCACGCGATGCCGCGTACGCGCTTGCCGCTGGGCGACCGGCTTTTCTCGGTCTCCAACACCCGCTCTGTTGTGTCAGGCTCGGTCAAACTGGCTTGGGGCATCGGAGATGGTCGTCCTGATTAGAAGAAAAACCGGCGCTCGACCCGGCTGGGAGATCATCCTTGCGCGGCGTGCCGCGCCCACCCATCTACCGCCGCAATCGTAGCGCGCTCTATCATTGGGCGTTAGATAGACGTCGCTATGAATAGATCAAGGGACGAAGGAGCGGCCGGTGAAGGTTTCGAGCGAGAAAGTCGCGGAACATCGGGAGGCGCTGCTGACGACGGCCCGCCGCCTGCTGCAGGAGCGCGGGTTTGATGGCGCCGTGGTGGCCGACATCTGCCGCGCGGCCGGGCTGACACAAGGTGCCTTGTATGGGCAGTTCAAGTCGAAGGACGCGCTGACGACGGAGGCGATCCGCAAATCCTTCGCCGAGGGTGTCACCGCCTGGGACGCGCTGCGCGGCAAGGAATCCGATGCCCTGTCGGCATTTCTCGACGCGTATCTGTGTGATGCACATGCCAAGGATCCGGCCACGGGTTGCGCCCTCGCGGCCTGCGTGTCGGAGATCGGGCGGCAGGACCCGGCGATCGGCGCGGCCTACGCTGAGGGTTTCCGTCAGCTCACCGCGATGGTGGAACAGGTGCTGCCCGTTGACGCCCCGCCTGACGAAGCCAGGCGCCGCGCAATTGCGCTGCTGTCGGGGATGGTTGGTAGCGTCGCGATCGCACGCGCGTTGGAGAAGGCCGATCCCGAGCTGTCCAAGGACGTCCTCGCCGCCGCACGGGAACAACTCGCATGGCTCGCCACAGCGCCCCGGAGCGGGCCTGACGCCGGCTGAAGGCATCGCAATGCAGTATTCGGCGCCTCGAACCGGCCTAAGACGCCGGCAGCTCTTCGATCAGCAAGGCCTTTCCGAGAAATTCAAGCTACTGAAATTCGTGGTTTCGAACGCGATGTTGCAGCGCCGGCCGCTTACGACACGCTTCGCCAACCCCTTAACCTATTGGCCGTAACCGCGACGATTGCAGCTTGGCTGGCGGGTCAGGATGGCGCCATACCAAACTGCTTCGCGCCCGTCCCGGTCACCCAGGCGGCCCTGTCGACGCCCCTGAAGCAGACATATCGACGAAGACCTCCGCGCGACGAACCGTGCCCGCCTTGAGCGCTGGCTGCGTCGCATCGCCAACCGCTGCTTCACTATCGCCCTTCGCGCTCTTTTGGAGAGGCGATGCAGTCATTTTTGCCGTGTGCGTCGCCCGGCGCATCGCAAATTTCCATCCGGCCAATCGACTATGTGTCGTCCTTGGGCGTTACTTCCCTCAGTTCGCCTGTTGCTAAGTCGAAAACAAATCCGCGAATGACCACCTCCGAAGGAATCCACGGGTGCGACCCGAGTTTCAGTACCTGCTTTTGCGTCGCCCGATTCACGTCGGAATAGAAGTGGAATTTATCAGGGGCCACCGCCCACACGCCGCATTGTGTGTGGAGGTGGTTCTCGAACTCCTCTTCTGAGAACATTTCCATTCCGCAGCCCGTGTGCCCGATGACCATGACCTCTCGCACGCCGAGAACGTGAATCGAAAACATGAGAGACCGCACAACATCTTCCGTTGCTGCCGTTCCGACGTTACGAATCACATCCGCGTCGGCCGGTTTGATGTCCAGCCATTCGAGCAGTTGGTTCAAGCGGGGATCCATACAAGTGAGGATTGCGACCTTTGGCGCTGGCTTGTTTGCCAACGAGGGATCATGGTGCTCTGCCGTCTTGCGGTTTGCCGCAATCGCGCGTTCGATCAAGCTCATTTGGATTCTCCAAAATCGCACTCCAAGTCCGGGATCGGGTTTGCGACAGCACGTCGTGCGATGTTGCCGGCGTGAGCGCAGCGCTACAATCTTTCGTCCTTGTCGCACATAAATGCCGTCGCACAGGCATCAACCGATTGGAGGTTTGGAGTAGAAATTGTAGATCAGTAGCAGAGTCTCTTCCTGCCCGCCGCGATTGTCACCGCCACGCCCTCATTGGCCCGAAAGCGTGTTGAATGGATCAGCGGCAGGGTGCAGGAGCCCGGATGTCGCCACGCGTCTCGCGACGCGAGCGACACTCGGGCACCCAAAATCCGACATTTGAATGAGGACGTGGGCGGCAACGGTCACTTCGGACAAATCGTTCCGGATACAGAAATTTTTTACGGGTCCATTCCAGGCCAGAATACGCTGAAATCGGACTGTGGGCTCGAGGCAGGGGCTGGCCGGACGCGGCAGTGACGCGATATCGATACGGCGAACGCGCTGTGGACTGATGACAAGCGGCGGCGCCGCGGACAAGATAGCGGAGGCTAAGATGGCATCGACGAAAACCATCTCGGCCATAGCGTGGTCTCGCGAGACCTGTCCAAAAGCAATCATCCGCCTAGGCGATCGCGGAATTGGTCAAACTACAACACACCCAGGCTCCTCTCCATCGGCGCTCCTCTCCATCGGGGCGTCTCTCCACCAAACTTGCCACCCGACCCGTCCGCAAACCCCCAACCAGCAAAACCCGGTCGATCATACCGATCCCGGATTTATCTCCGCACTTTCCAGACGCTTCCGACCGTGATCCCGATTCTGCTGTTGCTACCGCTGCTGCGCCGATCGTGTAGCGCGCCCGCCGGCCACGCTGCGGTCATGGACTGCGGTCATGGACTGCGGTCATGGCCTGGCGCGATCTGCCGTGATCGCGCTATTCTGTCACCAGCCCAGACGTGGTGATGATGAGCCTGTGCAATGCCTGGGCCGCCTTGCTGACATGACGTTCCCCATGGCGCACCACGCGAAACTCGCGGTCCGGCAATTTGTAGCCGGCCAGGTGCAGAAGGCCCGCCTCGATGCTCGAGGCCACCACCGATGCCGAGATCGCGGTCGCCCCCATCCCCGCCTCGACCGCGGCGCGCACCGCCTCATTCGATGGCAGCTCGAGCGCGATGCGCAGCCGGTGAAGCAAAATCTGCTGCTCCAACAGTGCCTGCTCAAAGACCGCGCGCGTGCCGGATCCCGGTTCGCGCAGTACCCAATCCGTGGCGTAAAGATCGTCGGGCTGGACGGTGTCGCACCGCGCCATGGGATGATCCGGCACAACGACGATCACCATGCGGTCGCGCGCAATTGGTTGCGTGACCAGGTTGGGCGCGTTGACCACGCCTTCCACGAAGCCCAGCTCGACCAGTCCCTCATTGACGGCACGGACGGCCTGCGTGGTGTTACCCACGGTCAACCGGACATCGATGCCAGGGTGGCTGCGGCGAAATGCCACCAGGTGCCGCGGCAGCCAGTAGCTGGCGATTGTCTGGCTGGCGGCCAGGTTCAGAACGCCGCGCTTCAGTTCGCCCAGCTCCGCCAGCGTAAGCTCGGCTGCTTCCGCCCTTGCGAGCACGGCCTTCGCCTCGTGTAGGAACAGCCGGCCGGCCTCGGTCAGTTCGATATGGCGGCCCACGCGATGGAACAGCGTAGTGCCGTGGCGGCCCTCCAGCGCGGCGATTGCCGCACTGGCCGCGGACTGTGCCAGGTTCAGCGCTTCGGCAGCACGGGTCACGTGCTCGCGCTCGGCGACCGCCACGAAGACCTTCAACTGCTCCAGGGTCATGGCCACCATATCGTGTGCCTTATGGCGGTCCGCTATACGGCGTCTTATTCAAAATCATCTGGAATCGACCCGCGCACCAGGCAGGACGCGACGATGGTGCCCGTCCCGCGGCCATCATTGCGAGCGAAGCGACGCAATCCCCGGCGAGTAACGTGCAGGGAGTGAACAGAAGCCTTCCCCTCGCGTTGAGGGAATGGAAGGCTCTGATGTCGCCGCAAACTGCCATGGCGACCACCCGTCCGCTCGTTAGCCTGCTACCTCGCCCGGACGTGCACGCGGAAGCTGTTGCCGTTGACGGTGCGCACGCGCAACGTCTCCGCAGTGGCAGAGAGGCCGGCGGCATTCGCGGTCATGGCGGGCAGCGTCACGGTTGCCTCGGCCCCCATCTTTGCAGACAGGCCAAAGGGACCGGATACGAATCTATTATACGCGAAGTCATTGGCGATCGCAGTCGCGGGCAGATGGCTCAGCGCCGCGCCGTCCCAATGTTCCAGCACGCTGCCGTCCGCGGAAAGCAACGCGGCGTCCAGGATGTTGGAGGGCTCTGCCGGCGTGCCACCGTCGAGATAGGCATGAAAGCGCACACGACCATCCGGCTGCACCATGGCGCCCGACAGAGTCAGGTGGTGCTTAGCGGCGCTGACCGGGCCGCCGTGAAACGCCGTCACGACGGAACCGCGATAGTAATTGTACGTTGCCACGTCGAATACAACCGTTACGGCAAGCACGCCGAGCGCCAGCTTCTCGAACGCGCGATCCGGCAGCGGCAATGGCAGCGCACCGCCCGCCCAGCGGAACCAGGCGCAGTGCTGCAGCCGCGGTGAGCGATGCAGCAGTGCGTCGTCCACAGAGAAGGCGCCGCCGCCGGCCAGCATCAGCGTTGCGCCCATGGCGAGATTGGCGGCTGCCATCGTCCACTCATCGATACAGGTGGCTCCCTGCCAGCCGAACATCAGCATCAGCGCGACAGAGAAGCATGCCGAGGCAAGCGCGGCCACTCGGGTGAGAAACCCCGCCATCAGGAACGCGCCGGCGATTAATTCGCCAGCGCTGAACACGATCAGCGCGGCGTATAGCAAATAGAAGTGATGCAGCAGGAAGCCTATGATGTGGTCAGTACCGAGCAAGGCGCCCGGCATCGCAGACTGGAACTTGTTCGCTATCCAGCTTGCCCCGTGCGGGTCGAGCTTTGACGGTGCGTAGATGAAGCGGCGCGACCCGCCGCCCCAGTAGATGAAGCCTTGGATAAAGCGGACAGACAGCAGCGCCAACGCGGCGATTCGCCATGTGCCTGCTTTGGCCTCGATGCGGGCCGCCGTTGCGGCGGCGGTGCTTCCGGCCAAGGTGATTGCGTTCATTGGGATAGCTCCTGTGTCACGGTGTCTGCGTGCTGCTGACGGCGGGGATCGGGCCCATGCGCGCTGCAATCCACTTAGCCCACGCCATACGGTTTGAACCCGTAGCGTTCGAAAATGTGGAGCGCCGCCGGCGACCGAATGAAGCTCAGCCACGCCTCCGCCGCTTGCGGATGCGCGGCGCCTTTGATCTCGGCGCCCGCATAGATCGCCGTCGCGTTGACAGCCGCCCCGATCGCCACGTGCTGGATCGGGTGGCCGATTTGCTCCTGGAATACGGCTTCCGACTGCCAGGTCACGCCCGCATCAGCCAGACCTTGCATCAAGAACAATGGCGTCTGGCGATGATGGATGTGCGTCAGGATGGTGGTGCCATCCTTCACCTTGCTGTCGTAGACGGTGTTCGCCAATCCCGTGCCGGCCTTGTCAAGCGCCTGTTTGATCTGGCGAGCGATGCCCTCGAAGGCGGGATTGGGCATGGTCAGCCGCACGCCCGGCCGGGCGAGATCGGCAAGACTGGCGATGTGTGCCGGATTACCTTGCGGCACCATGATCGTCAGATCGTTGGTGACGTATGGCACCGCAGGTCCCGTCAGCAGACCTTGCCCGATAAGCAAGTTCACCTTTGCGAGCCCTGCGAGATAGGCGTCGGGCTTCGCGGTCCAGGTCATGTTTCCGACGGTGATCGTGCCGCCTGCCTGCATCTGTTGGACCAGCAGCCCGGGCGGAATGGTCTCCCAATAGATGCGGCCGCGGTACTCCGGGTGCTCGGCTTCGAATGCCTGCACCAGTGGCGCCATGGCAAAGTAGTAGTTGCCACCGACATACAGCACGAGCTTCGCGGTCGCTGGATCGCCATGGAAGTCGGCGAGGTCGTCCACCTCCGGTATGGTGAAGTCGAAGCCGCGATTGGCAACATCGTTGTTGGCGCCGTGCCGCCACGGCGGGAACACGCGCTCCTGGTAATGCGGCAGCGCAGCGCCGGCTGCGGGGCTGCCTTCGCGTGCAAGAGCAGGCGCCGCGAGCACGACGCACATCGCCGTGCCGAGCAAAGCCCAGCGGATGATCGTTCGCATGACACCGTCTCGCTAAGCGATGTAGTGGAAACCGGCGTGCTGCAGCTCGGGCAATGTGCCGACGGCGCCAGGGGTCAGCACCACGCCAGGGATCAGGTGGTTGGTCAGCTCCGCGGCGAGCGCCGCATGCGACAACCCGTCCGGATTGATGCCCTGCTTCAGCAGCGCCGCGGATTGCTCCCAGATCGCGTTATGGCAAGACATGAACACGACGCCGCGGGCCATCAACGCCGGGATGGAATTGTCCGCAGGGGCAAACGCGCCAGCCGGATTCTCGAAATCGCGCGGATTGGCCGATGCGGCTTTTTTGGGCGCGATCAGCGTGTTGGTCTTGAACTTGCCGCCAGTCAGCTTCTCGATCTGGTACTTTGTCCACATCACCTGATCGTACAGCGCGAGCTGCGCCGTGCCGTGGCATTCGGCGACCACCAGGAAATCCGGATGCCGGAACGACCAGACCTGCGCATTCAGCGCATTGCGCATCAGGTTGAGCCACGGGCCGGCCATGTCGGTCATGTCCCAGGCCTGCTTGGTGTCCGGCTGGTAGTTCAGAACTTCCGACAATGCCTCATGGTCCCATTGCTCCGGCTCGGTCAGGATCATCGGCACTGTCCGGAAGCTGCGACGCCGCGGCGCTGTTGCGAGGCGCCGGATCAGGGCGTCCAGCCCGGCCGCCCCAGGAGGGCTCAGTGGCGCCGCCCCTGCAGCGGCGGCGAAGGCTGGCCTGTCGGCCAAGCCCGCGATACTGGCAGCGACGCCCATCGCGATCGCCTGAATCGCGCCGCGTCGTCCGGAGGTGGATTTCATGCTCGGACTCCTCGTTTGCACACGCCGCAAGTGGCAACGCACCGGCAAAGGGTCCAATGCGATCCATCGCTTGTTTCAATCGGATGCGGCGATCAATGCGGGACGGAGCTGGGGCAACAAGCAGTATCAGCAGCACCGTCGCGGTAACCAAGTCTGGCTGGATGGCACCGTCAACTTGTCATCGATGGAATTGAGGACGGCGCGATGGATCGCGCGGCGGCCGTCGACAGACGTGATCTTGTCGCGTAGGTGACCGAGATGCCGCGAGCCGGCGGCATCTCCCCGACCATCCGCAGGCTCAATGGCAACCGGAGATACCGCCAGACCGCATCACTGATGAGCGCGGCGGAGTAGCGATAGCCCGCACAAAGCGGATCTCGGGGCGTCGTCCGCGGACAAATATCTGACCACACCGGGTGCCCCCAAACCGAAGGCCGCTCAACTTGACCGTGTCATTCAATGAGTTGGGATCATCCACCCTCGTGACGGCCGTGAGGATTGAGCGGCCATTATGGTCCAGTAAGCGACAACTGAAGACTGGCATTGGACGATCCGTCTAAGCCATCACCAAACGTAACGGAACTGGTGGCGACGACTGCTGATATATGAGCCGATTCACTGGCCTTTGCAGCAGGACAACGGGAACATTCGACGGAAATGCAGATGATTTCAGTGCGCGGACATGCGGCAGTTATGCGGCCAGGATTGCATTGGCGTCCACCAATGTCAGGCCGAGCGGCGTGACGACGGAGCCTGCGCTATCGTCGTTGCCGGCGGCGACCTCATGGCTGTGGACGGCACCATTGCGGCGCGTCAATTCGATTACCATCCGCCATCTCATCGCGCTTTCTGCGGCCCGCTGCTGCGCACCAACGCATACCCGCCGGTTTGGGACGGTCTCGGATCAGATTGAGGGGCGCTACCGCACGCCCTGGCAACGGTCCGTGGCGCAGTTCTCGTACGAGGGGGAGACCTCAATCTTCTCTCAACAGGGACTTTCCCGCGGGATTGGTGGTCGTTCGTGCCGTCAGATCGTCTCGCCTTCCTGCCGTCTGACCTCATCGGCGATCGGGTGCAGGAGATCGGCCGATGCCGGGCCGACAACACTGATTCCGGTGCCCTTGCTCGCCCAGGCGAAGCCATGGATATCCCCGTAACTGTGCTCAGACATACGGGTATCTTTGTCGATGGCCATCGGCCGGACCAGCATGGCCAGGCGTTGACCCAGCGCATTGCTATACATCAGCAGTCCGGCGGCCCCGTGGGGCGTCGCCACCAGGCGCCCGCCCATAAAGGCGTAGCCAGATGCCGTCAGATCCGGCACGGACACCGTTCGGCCGATCCGAGATGCGATCCAATTGATGAGTTGCGCCTTGTCCTTCGCACCGAATTCCACGGGATGGGAGCGATCAACCCCGTACACATCGAAGGTATAGGCGGCCTCCTGCGCAAGAGCGGCGACGCCGCCAGTCTCTGAGTGCTCGATCGCCATGTCTCGCAGTGACCAGCCGCCCGCGCCGCCGACCACTAACAACAGCACGGACGCCGCAATCGCGCGCCATGACCATGCGCGCGGTCGGCGTCGTGCTTCCATCACGTGGCGCAAATTAAGCTGCGGCGGAATCGGTTCGTCCGCGATCGGTGCGGCGGCGGTGCGGACTGCCTCGCGTTGGCGACCGAAGGCTGCAATACGCGCGGCGATCTCGGGATGCGCGTTGAGGTAAATTTGTACCTCGCTGCGCCGCGCGGTGTCTAACAGGTGATCGACGAACCCGTGCAAGTCGTCTTCGGTAATTGGCTGAGAGAACGTCACTGAACTCTCCGCAAATAAGGCCGATCGGACACGGGCTTCCCGTGCTCTTCGACCAGCTTCAGAAGCCGTGCGCGAGCTCGGGCCAGCCGCGACATCACGGTACCAATCGGAATGTCGAGAATGCGGGCTGCGTCGGCATAACTCACGTCTTCGAGAGAAACAAGAAGCAGAACGCCGCGCTGGTCCTCGGGTAGCTGTCCAACGGCTGCCAGGATATCGTCATACCGCAGCGCGTCCTCCTGTGCCGACGGCACGGCAACATCTGACTCGCCGGCATCGTCTAAGGGGAGCTCCCGACCACGCCTCGCCGCCCGCCGTAAGTGATTGACCGCCAGGTTGTGCAGGATGGTGAAGAGCCATGTACGCGTATCGCCGTCGGATCGCCGCTGATGCCAACGGCTCACCGCTCGCTCCAGGGTGTCCTGAACCAGATCATCCGCAGCTCCGGCGTCGCGCACGAATGTTCGGGCGTAGCGTCGTAGCGAAGGAATGACAGGCTCGATGAGTTGCGCCATGTCAGCCATCGCGTCGTTCTCTCAACGGCGTGTCGACAGTTTCAATCATATCAGTCTCTGGCCTTTGAACCAAAGGCCTCTGGAAGGAAGACAATCGCCACCTTAATTTTATTCCCCGGCGAGCCGACTTGCACCAGGAGACCGGAGCAGGCGCTGTCGGCTGCTCTTGGCTGGAAGGCAGAGCGGCAGGGTGGCTGCACCTCGCATGCGGCCGCATTGTCGGAGTTGTTTGTTGCTATTTGAGGACAATGCAGCGGCGTCTCTCCCGGCGCTGGTTGATATAGAACCATATGTTCTTATACAGTAATAGTCTGGATGCAATGCCTCCCGCGTTCGCTCCATTCAATAGGCCTGATATTGAGCCCGTGGCGACAGCGGTCTGGCGGCGCCCCATATCGGACACCATCGCCGTCTTTGGTCGGTGGGAATAAACGGCCCCGGAAAGTGTCCTACTCAGGATCCCATATTTTCCGAAGGAGAAGATAAGAAATGATATCGAAACAAATACTTGGCCTTGCGATTGCGGCCTCCGCCGTTACGTCATTCGCGGCGTTCGCTGCAACAGGGACGCCGGAGCGCATCCGTGGGACCATAGCGTCGGCCACCGCGGATTCGATGACCGTCGATACCTATGCGAACAAGTCGCTCACCATTGCCCTGACGGGCAACACCAAATACCTGAAGGTAGAAAAATCGAATCTCAACACGATTGAGAAAGGCAGCTTCATCGGCACTGCAACCAAGGATGTCGGTGGCACGCAGGTCGCGCTGGAGGTGGTGATCTTCCCGCCTTCGATGCGCGGCACGGGTGAAGGCCATTACGCCTGGGACAAGATCCCCGACACGACGCTCTCCGGCGGCGTGCAGACCAGCAGCAGCATGACGAACGGCAATGTGTCCGCCGTCTCGACCTCGGTGCCGAAGGTGAACAGCTCGATGACTAATGGCGACGTCGCCGCATCGCAGTCGCAGGGCGGCGTCACGCACCTTGTCGTCACCTACAATGGTGGCCACCAGGATGTGTTGGTGCCGCCGACCGCTCCGATCGTGACGTACCGGCCCGGCACGAAGGCGCTCGTGGCCAAGGGGGACGATGTTTTCGTCAAGGCGACGCAGACCGGCTCGGGTCTCGTGGCGAACGCGGTCGCGATCGGCGTCGACGGCGTAAGGCCGCCGATGTGACAGCCGCCCCCGCGCCGCAAGCGCGGGGGCTTCCCACCCCGAGAAGGCACATCCGCTATGGAACGACGTGAAACAGGCTGCCGCCCGGCGCATCCGGTCGCGATCCGCGTCATGCATTGGATCGGCGTCTATGCCATGGGCTGCATGATCTTCAGCGGCTGGGAAATCTACAACGCCTCGCCCAGCCTGCCGTTCCTGTTCCCGACCTGGACCGGCCTCGGCGGCTGGCTGGGCGGCGCGCTGGCCTGGCACCTCAGCGCGATGTGGCTGCTGTTCGCCGACGGCATTGCCTACCTGATCTATGGTCTCGCCAGCGGTCACTTCCGGCGCGACCTGAAGCCGCCGCGCCCCGCCGAGATGATGCACGACCTGGGCGCCGCGCTGCGCGGTCGCCTGATGCACCACATCGGGCACTACAACGCCGTGCAGCGCGTGCTCTATGGCGGTGTCATCATCGCCGTCATCCTGCAGGTGTTGACCGGGCTCGCCATCTGGAAACCGGTGCAGTTAGGCTGGCTGACTGGGCTGTTCGGCGGCTATCCGATCACCCGCGACATCCACCTCGCCACCATGTTCGGCATCGTCGCCTTCGTTCTGATCCATGTCGCGATGGTGGTGCTCCACCCGCGCACGCTGAAGTCGATGATCGTCACCGTGCCCGCAGAGATCGAGGCAGACCGATGAGCGCCCAGCGTAACAAACCGGCTGTCAGCGTGGCCGATATCAGACCGGATATGGAAAGACTGCGTCGGCGTGGCTTCCTGCGAAACGCGCTCTCGCTCGGCGCGCTGACGATGCTGACCGGCTGCGACCTTGCGACCCATTCCGGCATCGACGCCGCGCTGGAGGCGATGCTGCGCTTCGACGATCGGGTCCAGGCGGCGCTGTTCAGCCGCCAGCGCCTGGCGCAGACCTATCCGGCCAGCGACATCACCCGCCCGTACCGCTTCAACGCGTATTACGCCGAGTGGCAGGTGCGCCAGGCACCGGACAACTGGGGGCTGAATGTCAGCGGCCTCGTCGTCGACCGGCGGCCCTGGACATTACCGGCGCTGCTGGCGCTGCCACAGCACGAGCAGATCACCCGGCATATCTGCATCGAAGGCTGGAGCCAGATCGGCCAGTGGAGCGGCGTACAGCTCGGCACGTTCCTGCGCCACGTCGGCGCCGATCTGTCGGCGCGCTACGTTTCTTTCAAATGTTTCGATGGCTATTCGACCAGCATCGACATGGCCAGCGCGCTGCAACCGCAGACCATTCTGGCGCTCGATTTCGAGGAAAAGCCGCTGGCGCCGCAATGGGGCGCGCCGCTGCGGCTTCGCATCCCCACCAAGCTCGGCTTCAAGAGTGCCAAGAATCTTGAGGCGATCGAGGTCACCAACAAGTATCCCGGCGGCTACTGGGAGAACCAGGGCTATGACTGGTTCGCTGGCGTCTGACGGCGCCGCCGGACATCCCATTGGATGGTCCATACATAATCGCTCCCAACGTCAGTTGGAAGCGTGCGCGCGCGTGTGACCTGGACGCTCCCAATCTGAGGAATGGCGTCGGCCGAGTGGCAGATATTCGCCCACCACCGGCATGGCGTTCATGCGATCGCACACCATCATGTCGTGCAACCCGGCGACGGCCGCGAGGAGCGCCATTCCAGGCCCACTTCCGGGTGCATAGCGCCTTTGCCCCGCCTAATAGCTGCGGCGCAGGACAGCCGCGCGCCAATCGGCCGGCATCCCTGGGCAAGTGTCTGAGATTTCGACTTCCTGGATGTCGCAGACGGCTACGACGCGCACGTTGCGACGTTCGGCGAGCGGCGTGACGTTCAGCCCGCCGCATCGGTCCTGGCAGTGACGGACCTCTTCTGCAGTTCCTGATTGAGCTGCCGCACGATCTGCGCCTCGCGGCTTTGTTCTTGCGCGCTCGGAGCGACGCCGCTCGCCCGTTCGGCGCTTTGCACTTGGGATATGGTCGGCTGGTGGTCGAAGCCGCCCCAAATGTTGCCGATGCGTGCTGCCGTTTCACGCGGCGCACGTGTCTGTTGCGCAAGTGCGGGCCCAGCGGGAAGCAGAAGCGTGCAGAGCAAAGCTATTGCCGTAACCGGAATGGCTCGGCGTGGTAGGCGTCGTGGGGGCTTGGGCGACGTCTGGCGTGGTCCCGGAGTCGGGCGGGATACAGTGATCATGGCGATGTTCCCCGATCGTACGGCAGGCTTCATGCTGCCTTACTGCCACATTGGCATCGCCACATGCTTCACCAATTCAATTTTTCCACCGGGCCAGACATAGCAGGTATTAGACTTGGTCTTGGGCCGCGCGCATTTTGTGGCGGCCGCGCGTCCCTTCGCCACGTTGGAGGTATTCGTCACGCACCGCAGTGCCGACCCTCGAAGGGCGCCGCCGGCGCGCGGCCCGCGGACCCGCACGTCCCACACCAGACAGCGCGCTGAGGATGAGCACCGGGGCCGTGACACATGGAAACGCGGCCTCCTCCCAGGCCTTATCGTGATGCGTATCGGGTCAGGCCCGGCCATGGCAAGAAGAGCGTTGCCGTCCCGTCAGTTCATAACCCCGGCGTGGCTCTCGCCGAGGGCAGCGAGCGGTCGCGGTGCGATCGCAACTGTATCATCGCGCAAGGTCCGCGTTGGCAATTGCCACGCCGCAGCGTCGTGGTCGACACGCGCCTGCTGGACCAGAAATTCCAGGACGGTGCGTGTCCGCCGCGCGAGCTGGCGCCGCGACGGATAGACGGCATGCAACATGGCCGGCTTCGGCTCATACTGGGGCAGCAATCGGATCAGCCCGCCGGCACGGAGGTCGTCGCGCACCTGCGTGGAAGGCAGGCAGGCAATGCCGTAGCCGCTGCACGCCATCACCAGCGCCGGGTACTCATTGTTGGCTGAGATCTGGCCTGAGACCCGCACCGAGACCGGCCCCTCTGGTCCGTCGAACTCCCAAGTCCCGCGGCGATCCTCGGCGCCCTGCAGGATGCAAGTATGGCAACTCAGCTCCGCGGGCGCTTTCGGCACGCCATGCTGACCGAGGTAAAGCGGCGCAGCGACCACGGAATAACCGAATGTCGCGATCTGCCGTGCGACGAAGGAGGAATCGACAAGGTCTCCATCGCAGAGCGCGAGATCAAGACGCGATTCCACCATCTCGTTGATATGGTCGCACACCACCAGCTCCACCGACAGCTCCGGATTGCGCTGCAGCAGTTGCGGCAGCCGAGCCGCGAGGAACAAACCGGCGCCCATAATGCATCCCACGCGCACCAGCCCCGCCGGCGCGTCCCGATGTGCACCCAGTTCCTGCTCCATCGCGGACGACGCGTCCAGCATGCGGCGGGCGTGGCCCATCAGGATCTCGCCGTCGCCCGTGAGGCTCATCCTGCGCGTTGTCCGGTGCAGCAGGCGTACCCCGAAATGCTGCTCAAGATAAGCGATCTGTCGGGTGATGGCGGTGTGGGATAGGCCGGTCTCGCGCGCGACACGGGAGAACGAACCGGTGTCCGCCACGCGAACGAAACTGCCAAGAGCGCAGAACAGATCCATGGGCTTCCCTTATGCGTTTCAATCGTCCAATGACCAACTCATTCCGCCGGAATTGTGCCGCGCCGCTTCACTTTGCCACACGACAGTAAGCGCAAGAGAACGGTCCAGCTTCCCATCGCACACGCTCAGGCAATGGCGACGGCGCCAATCCTTCGAACTTTCATAACGCGCAATTCTCACGTCATCGTGTGTCGTCGGCCTTGCAGGGCCTGCCAAATCACTGGCGACAACCTAGAGCCATTGGACACACCGACAGATCGACCTTCGGCGCGTTTGCTTCCAACAGTGGCTACCGATCTGAATGATCAGCGATGGCGATCAAAGCGAGGGGAGCCGATGCTTGCGGCGCAAGCGGGAGCGCCGATACGAGGCGGCGACGGTCGGGCGGCGTGCCGGCGAACATGTAGAGCCAAGGGCGATCGGATCGCCAATACGGCCGCGGCAAAGCGGCGAGATACGCGGCCACCGCCGCGCATTCCGTCGGACTCGGAGCCGTCGCGACCTGACGCATCATGGCGTTGTGCCTGGTCAGGTCATCGTACTGTGCGACCTGCGTGCCGCTGGCATCTCTGATTGCGGTACCGATGAAGCTGCCTGCCTCAACCTCGTTGAGAGTCGATTTCGCCACGTCCAGGTATATGGTGCTGCCCGTCATGGCAATGCTGGCCGGTTTGCTCGCATGGGTATCGGCGGCTACCAAAACCGCAGTAGCCGACGCTATGGTCCCGCGTACACGCCCCGCCAGCCCCGTCGCAGCGAGCGGCGCGGATGAAGTACCGGCGGGAGCCGCAATCGCGAGGCCAAGAATTCGCTTCGGGCTCATGCCCTCTCCTTCGGAAAATGTCGCCCCTGTTTAGGACACGCACTCGAGGCGCTTCATTCCCATCGACAAAAACCGCTGCTGGTATGCCCAGCCGGAATGAGGGGCCGCCGCCGGACCGCTGGCGCCGCTCACGCAATATCAAGCCTTTTGAATGGAGCGACTGAGGAAAGCCCCGTCGCCGCGTCGTTTGCCTGTTACCGAATTGTCAGCGACAGAGTTCACGGATCACGCAAGGGTGTGGTGTCAGTCGACAAAGAATGCTGCGTCGAAAATCTCCGTGGCCATGCACTCAGATGCCGTCCGACGAATTCGCGAGTAGCCGGGACCGACTGTCATTCCACGATCGGCGCGTGATCCCTACCGCCGCTATCGGACGTCCGCTGGAAGACGATCAGCAGCGGAATCACCAGCAGCGTCGCGATCATCAGCAGCTTGTAATCGTCGATATAGGCAATGATTTGCGCCTGTTGCGTAATCATGGCATCGAGTGCGGCGCGCCCGGCGGCGGTGAACGGATTCCAAAACTGCGCGATACGCGGCTCGGCGAAGATCTGGTTGACAGCGGTAACGTGCCGCACGATGTCGGCGTGGTTAACCTGCGTGTTCTGTGTCAATAGGCTGTTCACCACCGAGATGCCGATGCTGGAGCCGATGTTGCGCGACAGACTGTAGAGACCGGCGCCTTCCGCCCGCTGCTCGTTGGGCAACGTCGATAAAGTCACTGCGCTCAGTGGCACGTAGAGAAAGCCGAGACCAATGCCTTGGACTACCCCGACGACAACGATGGTCATCTGCGAAACATCCGGTGTCCAGCCGGTCATTGCATAGAACGCCCAGGCGGTGAGCCCCAGGCCGACACCGAGAAGCATGCGCGTATCGACCCGTCCGACCAGTTTGCCCACGACCATCATGGCGGCCATCGTGCCGACGCCCCGAGGCCCCAGCACGAGGCCCGCCGTGACGATTGGGTAATTCATGAGCTCCTGAAGATAGGGAGGCTGCAGCGCCAGTGAAGCGTAGTAGGTGAGGCCGACGATCGCGACAAACAGCGTTCCGGCAGCGAGGTTGCGGTCACGGAACAGCGACGGCCGCACGAAAGGCTCGCGTGCAGTGAAGGTATGGACGAGGAACAGGTAGAGTGCAGAGGCAGCGATGACGGTTTCGATGATGATCTCGCCGGAGCCGAACCAGTTTTTCTCTTCGCCACGGTCCAACACGACCTGCATGGCGCCGATCGCGAGGCTCAAGGTGCCGAAACCGAACCAGTCCAGGTTTGTCGTGGCGTTCCGTGGTGTCTCCTTCAAGAAAGTCGTCATGCCGAGAAATGCAAGAACACCAATCGGCAGGTTGATGTAGAAAACGTAGCGCCAACTATAGACCTCAGTCAGCCAGCCGCCGAGCACCGGCCCAAGAACCGGTCCGGCCATCACCGCCATGCCCCACAGCGCCATTGCCGCCCCTTGCCGCTCCTTCGCATTGATGTCTAGCAGCACAGTCTGCGAGAGCGGGACGAGCGCCGCGCCGAACAGGCCCTGCAGGATCCGGAACAACACGATCTGCACTAGGGATTGCGCGATGCCGCACAGCATCGATGCGAAGGTGAAACCGGCGACGGAGACAAGGAACAGGCGCTTGATGCCAAACCGACCGGCGAGGAAGCCGGTCGGCGGCGTCATGATCGCGGCAGCGACGATATATGAGGTCAGCACCCAGTCGATCTGATCCTGGCTCGCCGAGACGCAGCCCTGCATATAAGGCAGAGCGACATTGGCGATGGTCGTGTCGAGTGCCTGCATGAGGGTGGCGAGGATCACGCAGACGGTGATCGCCGCTCGGTTGGTGCCATCTGGCGTGCGCCGCCCAGACATCACGCACCCCTCGGACCAAGGCCCAACAACGCGGCCACGAAATGCGGCAGGCCGCGCGCGTGAGCGGTATCGACGTCGACTTCGACGCTCATACCGGCGCGCAACTGGGGCAGGTTCTTTTCGCTCGTGTTGACGCGCACGCGCAGTGGGATGCGTTGCACGACTTTCACCCAATTACCGCTGGTGTTCTCAGCGGGCAGGAGTGCGAACTGCTGCGCCGCCGCTGGACTGACGCTCTCAACGACACCATGCCATACCGCGTCCGGATAAGTGTCGACCGTCACCGTGACGGGTTGACCAGGCCGCACATGCGTCAACTCGGTCTCTTTCGGGGTCGCGTCGACCCAGACGTGATCCGTGTCAACAAGGTAGAAGGCGGTTGTCGAGGCGGCGAGGTACTTCCCTGGCGCGATCGCCGACACCTGCGTCGCGGTGCCGGCAAATGGTGCCTTGACGACCGAATCATCGAGTTGGCGCTGGGCCTCTTCGACCTGCGCGTTGGCCTGCAGGAACAGCGGGTGCTGCGTCACCGGTATGTTCGGATTGCCGGCGAGCTTTGCAAGTTGCACCGCGGCCTGCTGGCGCAATGCTTCGAGTTTGCCCTCGCCGGCTTCGAGTGTGAAGCGCGCCTGATCGTAGGTGGCTCTGGAAACGGCGCCGGTACCCACCAGCGACGCGTTTCGGCCATAGGTCGCCTGATTGAGCGCGACCTGCGCTTGTTGCGCAGTGATGTCGCTCAACATGCGTCCATAGTCCTGCTTCATCGATGCGATTGTCAGCGCAGTCTGCGCAAGATTGGCCTTCGCGTTATCGAGGGCGATCTGGAACTGACGGGGATCCAGGCGATACAACACCTGGCCTTTGTCGACGTGCAGGTTCTCCGTGACATCGAGCTGCTGGACGATGCCCGAGACGTCAGTCGAGATGCCGACCGTCTCGGCGTTGACATAGGCATCATCCGTCGACATCACCTGGCCGCCAGCGACGTACCAGTAGGCTCCGCCAATCAATGCGAGCGGCAGTAGGGCAAACATTGCCCGACGGATGGACTGTCGTTGGGGTCGCTGCGGCGCGTTGCCGGGCACGACAGCCGCAAACTCGGCTGGCCGATCCGGCTGCTGCCGTGGTGTGTCGCGACGCGCAACCGGCGATTCGCCCGCTTCCTCGGGCAGCAAATCCGATGGTGCGTCGGCGAGCATACAACATCCTTCAGTGTCAGAGTTCGTGCGGCGCACAGGTGTTGACGACCGACCTAAATGAAAATCCCATGGCAATTGCGTACGGAGTTGAGAGGATCTCAGGAATGGACCGTGGTGATCTCGCCAACCTGACCGCATTCGTCGCGGTTGCCGATCAACGCAGCTTTCGAGCCGCGGCGACGCGGCTCGGTGTCACGCCCTCGGCGCTCAGCCACGCGATGCGTCAGCTTGAGGAGCGGCTCGGAGTGCGTCTGCTGCACCGGACGACGCGCAGCGTATCAGCCACCGACGCAGGTCAACGTCTGCTCAACCAGCTTCGGCCGGCAATCGATCAAATCGCTGGCGCGTTGGAGAATCTGAACCAGGAACGGCTGCGTCCGATGGGTCGTCTGCGGATTTATGCAACGAGTCATTTGGTAGCGACGGCGGTGGTGGTGCCGATATGGGATCGCTTCTTGTCGGCCTACCCGGAGGTCCATCTCGAGCTCCATGTGGGCGACGCGCCGATCGACATAGTGGCGGCGGGATACGACGCTGGGTTAGGTCCGCAAGACCGCGCTGCGGCAGATATGATTGCCGTCCGGGTCACCGGACCGATGAAGATCGCCATCGTTGGCGCCCCGGCCTACTTCGCGCGGCGGCGACTGCCGCGTACACCCGATGATCTCGCCCGCCAAAGCTGCATTCAATACCGTCTGGCCGTGGGCGGTGGCACGTTGGTGTGGCCGTTAGTGCGGAGCGGCAAGACGCGGCGGATGTCGGTGGACGGGCGCGTCATGGTCAACGACGCCGATTTGGCCACTCGCGCAGCGGTGGACGGGCTAGGCATCGCTTACACGCCCGAATCGCTGGCCCAGCCATTCCTACGCTCGGGGCAACTGATCCGAGTGCTCGAGGATTGGTCGCCGTCATTCGAGGGATTCTTCGTTTATTATCCTGGGCACCGGCAGGTGCCGGCAAGTCTGCGCGCCTTCATTGACATGATCCGCGCCGCAAGCGGCTCGGCGTCACCCAGGAGTTCACGCAAGAACCCCTTTACCGGGGACTGAGTGTATGGACGTTGCGCCAATCGTCGGTCCTGAACGATCTGGCGCAGCGGCAGTCGTTGCGATTGGCGCGATCACCGTCATGCGCCGGCCGGCTTCTGAAAGTACCGCGCGCGCTTTAGTGGGCGCTTCAGCCCCGATCTGCGCCCCGCTAACTTCACCTGCTCGACCAGGAAGCGCGAACATCCGCTCCAGCACACAAATCGCCCAAAGCCGTCAATCCAGTTGCGGCCAGTCCTGCCCTTCCGCCTCGCGCCCAAGTCGGTCGCTCCAGGCCGCCTCGCCGTTACTCAAATGTAGAGGTTCGACCAATTGTGGCAGTACATCGCCCTGCGCCCGGCAACACTTGCGCCAGGATCCGGCGGCGAGAACAATCAGCACCGAAGCAATGAAATCGCGGTCAGGCCGCCAAGGGGAGAGAATGCCATGGACCTCGGATTACAAGGCAAGCGTGCGATCGTGACCGGTGCCAGCCGGGGCATCGGCAAAGCCATCACGCGGGAATTGGCGCGCGAGGGCGTCGATGTGGCGATCGTGGCGCGCAACCAGGAGGCTCTCGAGGCGACGGCGCGGGAGCTGGAGGCGGAAACGAACCGGCGCATCCTTCCCCTCGCGGCCGATGTCACCAGCAAAGAGCAAGTGGACCGCGTGGTCGCCGAGGCGGCACGGCAACTGGGCGGCCTGGACATCCTCGTCAACAGCGGGTCCTCGCCAGGGGGCTCGGCCACCGCGACCGGGCCGATCGATACGGTCGTTGACGAGGATCTGATGCAGGATTTCAACGTGAAGTATGTCGGTGCGCTGCGCTGTTGCCGGGCGGTCATTCCGTTCATGAAAAAGGCGGGCTGGGGTCGCATCATCAACATCAGCGGTGCCAACGCCCGCAATGCCGGCAATCTGAGCGGCGGCGCACGCAATGGCGCCCTGGTGCACCTGACCAAGACGCTGGCGGTGCAAATGGGCCGCTATGGCATCACGGTCAATTGCATCCATCCCGGCACGACCCGCACCGAACGCACGCCGAGCTTACTCGCGGCGCGCGCCACCCAATTGGGCGTAACTCCGGAAGAAGCGGAGCGGCAGGATTTCGCACCGGACTCGCCGCGCGGCAATGCCATCTGCCGCATGGTAGACGCCTCGGAGATCGCATTCGTCACGGTCTTTCTGGCCTCGGACAAGGCCTGGGCGGTGTCCGGCGAGTTGGTCGCAGCAACCGGCGGAGCCGGGCGGACGGTGCATTACTAGGCTGCACTCGTACATTGTCCCGTTGGCAGCGACCGGTGCACAGACAGGAGAACAGCGATGCCAGTGATCGACGTTCAGGTCCATCCCTTCGATCGAAATCATCCCGGCCGGCGGTGGGCCGGTCCCTCGCACGGACTCGACTCCGCCACGGGCGAGGAAATGGTCGCTGCCATGAACAGTGTCGGCGTCGACGGCGCGATCATGGTGTCGTCGTTCAGCGCCTACGAATACGATCCAAGCTACGCGATCGAGGTCTACAACACCTACCCGGACAAATTCCGGATCGTGACGCCGGTCGACGCGACCGACCCGGCGATTGACGACGTGGTGGCGAGCTGGGCGGCGACGCAAGGCGCACGTGGCATTCGCATCCGCATGCGCGACGGCCTGCCGATGGACGCCGACCACCCCGGCCTGAACCGCGCTTTCGCCGCCGCCGCCAAATATGGTCTGCCGGTCAATTTGCTTTGCTGGGGCATCCTGAACAAAGGCCTGCCGCACATCCAGCGACACCCCGATACGGTCATCGTGATCGACCATCTCGGCCTGCTGCAACCCGCTCATCCACCGGTTGCCGCCGACGTCTGGGCCGATCTGCCGAAGCTGCTCGCCTTGGCCCAATACGCGAACGTCAGGGTGAAGATCAGCGGCGCCTGCACCATGTCGCAGCGTCCATTCCCGTACGACGACATCTGGGAGCCGGTGCTGCGGGTCATCGATGCGTTCGGACTGGATCGTTGCATGTGGGGCACCGACTGGACGCGGACGATCGGCATGCTGACCTATGAGCAGGGCGTCGCGCCGTTCCGCGACACGAAACGCCTGTCCGAGAGCGACAAGGTGGCGCTCATGGGCGGAACGTTGCAAAAAGTCTACAAATGGTAACGCGACCGCGACGAACCAGCCACTTACAACAATGACCGCACAGCTCAGGGGCCGATCATGGCGCTGCTCATCGTTGATCTCGACAAACATATCGGCAACGCCAAGGCCTGGCGCGACACATTCGGGGAACAACTTCCCGATCTGGAGATCCGCATTTGGCCTGACGCGGGAAGATTAGCGGACATCGAATATCTCGCCTTCATGCATCCGGATTTTGATTTGCTCCCCGTTTTTCCGAATTTGAAAGCCATGTTCAGCCGCGCTGCCGGGGTCGAGTCCTTTGTCGATCATCCGAAGCTGCCGAACACCCCGCTATGCAAGATCGAGCCGCCGGGCGGCGATCCGATGATGACGGAATATGTCGTCATGCATGTGCTGCGCTTGCATCGTGACATGCCGGGATATCAGGCGGCTCAGGCCAATCGGGAGTGGCGCCGCACAACGATCGTGCGGCCCGAGCAAAGGCGTGTCGGGTTCCTCGGCTTCGGCATGATGGCGAAGGCGCCCGCGCTCGTGTTGAAATCGCTCGGGTTCAAGGTCTCGGCCTGGGTTCGCAACCCGAGACACGAAGCTGATGTGCCGATCTATCACGGCCCCGGCCAACTTGAGTCATTCCTCCATCAGACCGACATCGCGGTCTGCCTGTTGCCGCTGACGAAGGCGACCGAGGGCCTGTTTTGCGCGCGCACGTTTGCCATGATGCCCCGCGGGGCGATGTTGGTGAATGTCGGCCGCGGCAAGCATGTGGTCGACGCGGATCTGATCGAAGCGCTCGATGCAGGACAGTTGTCGTATGCCGCGTTGGATGCGCTGTGGCCTGAGCCCCTGCCGCCCACCAGCCCGCTTTGGCTGCATCCCCAGGTGACTGTGATGCCGCACGTGGCGCGGCGGCCGACCGTTGCGCAACTCGTGACTGAGATCGCAGCGAATATCCGCAGCGTCGAGGCCGGCGGGCGACTGTTACAGGAAGTCGATATTGCGATGGGATACTAGCGCCACTTGCCTGGTGCTGGGGTGGCGTGGCCCTTGCCTCAGACGGTGGTTTCCGTTTGAAAGTGACCGATCCGATCGTGGGATCAATCAACAACGCCGGAGGTGGGACGATGCGACCGAATAAGATCAAGCAGATGTGGCGTGCCGGGCAATGCGCGACGCTGGGTTGGCTCTCCGTATCCCACGGGTTCACGGCCGAGGTCATGGCGCGTCAGGGCTTCGATGCCTTGTGCGTCGACTTGCAGCACGGCACTGCTGAAATGAAAGACGTCCTACCTATGCTGCAGGCGATCTCGCAGACCGACACGGTCCCGGTCGTGCGGGTTGCGTGGAACGAGCCCGCGACCATCATGAAGGCCCTGGACCTCGGCGCGATGTGCATCATCGTGCCGCTGGTCAATACCGCCGCGGAAGCCGCGAAGGCGGTCGCAGCGTGCCGCTATCCGCCCGTCGGCATGCGCTCATCGGGGCCCGTACGCGCTGTGCACTACGGCGGCGCCGACTACCAGGCAACGGCCAACGACGAGATCGTCGTCATGGCGATGATCGAGACGAAGGAGGGCATCGCCAACCTCGACGCCATCTGCGCCACGCCCGGTCTCGACGCCGTCTACATCGGGCCCGCCGACCTGTCGTTCGCACTGGGTCTGGCCCCGCGCGGCGATAACCCTGATCCACTCCATCTCGCCACCTGTGACAAGATCCGCGAGACAGCGCATAAGCACGGCATCAAGTGCGTCATGCACTGCGCCGGCGCGGCGTTCGCGGCGGGCGCGGTGAAGCGCGGCTTTGACATGGTGATGCTGACGTCCGATCTGTCGTGCATGGTCGCCGGCGCACGGATGCAGCTCGACGAACTCAAGTCCAAAGCAGCCTGAGGATGGCGTCATCGTCTCCGAAGACCTCGATCCGCGCTCGCACGGAGCGCGGTCGCGGCCGCGGAGCAGATGAACAACCGGCTGGCGTCCAACGCCCCACGTATCCTGGCGGAGAGTTGTTATTGGTGGATGCGCCTTCAGAAAGGCACGCACGCGGTTGATGCGCCGGGCCTTCAGTGCTGGAGGATCCTTCCTGCGATAGAACGTCACCTCCGCCGGACGACCCGCGGTAAGATCGAGGCGGGCGGAACGCCACTGGCCAACGGCAGCCCGCCACGCGAAATGACCAGGGACCATGAGCCCGCCCCGTTTGCTTGCGCGCAATGACTTGCTGCATGATTCTCCTCCGTCCAACGCAGCAGGAAAACGCGCATGTTGATGAGCACCGAACGCATCCTGGTCAGTCATGTCGGCAGTCTGCCACGCGCGGAACGATTGACCGACCTGTTGATCCGCCAGGGAGCCGGCGAGACAATCGATCCCCTTGAGCTGGCAAGCGAGGTGGAGACGGCAACCGCGCAGGTGATCGGCAAACAGGTCGAAGCCGGTGTTGACGTGGGCAACGATGGCGAACAGTCGCGCGTTGGTTTTCAGACCTATGTGCCGCGCTGCCTGTGCGGCTTCGGCGGCGAGTCGAAACGTCCGCCAGCGCGGGACCAGCTTGAATTCCCCAGCTATGTCCGGCAGGCGGCCGCACGATTTCCGCAGATGGCGCGCGCCATGAACGCGCCAGCCGCGATCTCAGAGGTGCGGTATGTCAACAGCGCCCCGATCAAGGCAGACGCCGCTCGGCTCAAGCGCATGGGCGGCCGCTTCAGCGAATGTTTCATGACGGCGCCATCGCCGGGCATCGTCGCCACGACGATGCTCAACCAGCATTACGACAGCCATGAGGCCTATCTGATGGCCCTCGCGAAAGCGCTCTCCAACGAGTATCGGGCCATTCACGATGCCGGGCTGATCCTGCAGATCGACGCGCCCGACCTGGCGATGGAGCGGCATCGGTTCTTCAACGGTTTGAATGATGCTGACTTCCTCCGCCAGCTCGAACTGCATGTCGCGGCGATCAATCTAGGCATCGAGGGCATTCCGCGCGACCGCATTCGGCTGCATGTCTGCTGGGGCAACAATGATGGGCCACATATCTACGATATCGCGATGGCCGCCATCCTGCCGGCGCTGTACCGTGCCAATGTTGGCGCACTGTCGATCGAGTTCGCCAATCCAAGGCACCAGCATGAATACCAAGCCCTGCGCACCAACCCCCTGCCCGCGCATATGCTGTTGATGCCAGGCGTTCTCGATACCACAACGAATTTCGTCGAGCACCCGGAACTTGTCGCGCGGCGACTGACGGAAGCCGTGTCTCTGGTCGCCGACCGCGAACGGGTAATCGCCGGAACGGATTGCGGCTTTGGCACGTTCGCGGGTCGCGAATATGTGGCGGAGGAGATCGTCTGGGTGAAGCTCGCCGCCGCCGCCGAGGGCGCGCGCATCGCGTCGCGCCGGCTATGGGGCGGGGCCGGCACGTGATCACGCCTTGCGGAGGCTACGCGCCCAAGGCGGACATCCGGTCAATCAGGTTGCGCCCCCGGCAGCGGACGCTCCGAAATCTGCGGCCGAAAACGGCCATCTTCGCGGGCGGCTGGTTCGTCTCGACCACCATGGCGCCGCACTTACCCCGCCTTCTCGAAGCACTCGGCGCGACGCCCGCGGAAGCGATTGCCGCGGGAGCCCTGATCGGGCCTGCCCAGGTCGGCGCGCGTCTCATCGAAGTCAGACTGCTGCGCCGGGTATCGCCGCTCGTCTCCCCCAGGTTGGCGACCGGCCGGCATCCCATCGCGACGGCTTTGCTTGCACTGATGGGCGCTCCGGCCGCATTTCACTTCACCATCCTGCACGGCAGCGGCAACGGACTGCTGACAATCGCGCGGCACGCTACCGCTCGCCATGTTCGGCTCTGCCGGCTGTGGGCTGCCCACCGGACTCCCTGCGGCGCCCGCGCGGATTCTCCAAGGCGGCGCGCCGCTCCTCTTCGGCTTGGCGTTTGACCGCGCTGGGCCGTACGACGCGCTGCTGCTGTCGGGCGCGCTCACGGCTGCATCGTTTCTAGTGCTGTTCCTGTTGCCGTCGCCGAATGTGCGCCCGGCCGTTGTCCGATCGGATGCGCCAGCGGCGCCGTAATGCCTGCATTTGAGCCGGACCGAGCGTTCGGCAAGTCGCCAGCGGCAAAAGCGCCGCGCCGGAGGCCTGTGTCTCGGCCGTTAGAACCGAGGGCCCACTGATCGATTCCATAGGTCTAGAATCTTCGAAACTACGCTTGTCGCCGTTGTTCGATATGCGTTACGGTGCCACCCAATAAAACTGGAAGCATAGAAATACCGGAGGGAGGCGCTGATGACGCGGTGTGACAAGCTCGTGGATGCGGGCCGGCGGGCGTTCTTCGCGAGATCGGCCGTGGTCGCCGCCGGTGCGGTCGCCACCGCAGCAGTTCCGACGATGGCGGCGCGGGCCGCTCCGTCCCCGGCGCTCGTCAACTATCCGACGAACAAGCTCGCCAATATCAGCGAACTCAAAGCCGACGTGCCAATCGACGTCGCCTATCCCGACGCGGACAGCCCGGGCGTACTCCTGAAGCTGGGGCGCCGCGTCGAGGGCGGCGTGGGACCCGACGGCGATATCGTCGCCTTCAGCACGCTCTGTCCCCACAAAGGGTTCCCGCTGTCATACAGCGCGGGCGACAAGTCACTGAGCTGTCCGGGTCATTACGGCCGCTTCGATGTGGAAAAGGGTGGCCTGCAGATCTTCGGACACGCCACGCAAAATCTGCCGCAATTCCGTCTCGTCGTGGATCCGAAGGGCGACATTTACGCCGTCGCGGTCGACGAGCTGATTTACGGCCGTCTCTCCAACGTCCTGACGGCATAGGGGGCGCACCATGGCCTATAAGCGCAACATCGACCGCCTGCCGATCCCGCCCAAGGACGCGCAAGTGCACAACGTCGTCTGTCATTTTTGCATCGTCGGTTGCGGCTATCACGCCCTGTCCTGGCCGGTCGACCGCCAGGGCGGCATGCAACCGGGACAGAACGCTTTCAACACCGACCTCTCCAAGCAGCAAGGTCCTATGGCGACCGCGTGGTTCAGCCCGTCGATGTACAACATCGTCAAGCAGAACGGGCGCGACGTAAATCTTGTCGTCATGCCCGACCACGACTGCGTGGTGAACTCGGGACTTGGCTCGACGCGCGGCGCGAAAATCGCGGAGCTTTCGTATTCGACCGTCACCGGCACGCAGCCTGAACGGCTGACCGAACCGCTGGTCTGGCGCTACGGCACGTTGACTCCGACCGCCTGGGACGACGCGATCGATCTGGTCGCCGAGGTGACGCAGCGCGTAGTCGAAACCCAGGGCGAGGACGGTTTGATCGTCTCGGCCTACGATCATGGTGGCGCCGGTGGCGGCTATGAAAACACCTGGGCGACCGGCAAGCTCTATTTCGAGAGCATGAAGATCAAGAACATCCGCATCCACAATCGCCCAGCTTACAACAGCGAAGTACACGGCACGCGCGACATGGGCGTCGGCGAACTGAATAATTGTTACGAAGACGCCGAGCTCGCCGACACGATCATGGCGGTGGGATGCAACTCGTTGGAGACCCAGACCAATTACTTTCTGAACCACTGGGTGCCGAACCTGCGCGGCGCGACCGCCGACAAAAAGAAGGCAGAGTTTGGCACCGAGCCGATCGGGCCGGCCAAGATCATCTTTGTTGATCCGCGACGGACGCCAACCATCGCCGCCGCTGAAGCGGAGGCCGGTACTGCCAACGTCTTGCATCTCGCTATCAACCCCGGGACAGATCTCGCGCTGTTCAATGCTTTGTTCACCGAGGTAGCTGCGAAGGGCTGGGTCGATCATGCATTCATCGGCGCTAGCACCGCGGGGTACGACGCCGCGGTCAAAGCGAACCATACCACTATCGAACAGGCCGCGCAGATCACTGGCCTAAAGCCCGAGGACATCAGCAAGGCGGCCGAATGGATCGCGCAGTCAAAGCAGGGTGGCGCGCGGCGGCGGACGATGTTCGCCTACGAGAAGGGCTTGATCTGGGGCAACGACAACTATCGCACCAACCAGGCGCTTGTGAACATCGCGCTCGCGACTGGCAATGTCGGGCGTTCGGGCGGCGGCTGCGTGCGGATGGGTGGGCACCAGGAAGGCTATGTGCGCCCGGACTATCCCGGCGGAAAGCCCGCGCCCTACATCGACCAGCTTTTGATCGGCGGCAAGGGCGGCGTGCATCACATCTGGGGCTGCGATCACTTCAAGACCACGTTGAATGCAACGGAGTTCAAGCGCGTCTACAAGCGCCGCACCGATCTCGTGAAAGCCGCGATGGACTCGGTGCCGGCCGGCAACCGGGCGGGCCAGGTCGCGGCAATCATGGAAGCCATCAGCCAGGGCGGCCTGTTCGTCGTCGATGTCGATATCGTGCCGAGCCAGATCAGCGGCTCCGCGCATGTGGTGCTGGCTGCGGCCACCTCGGGCGAAGCAAACCTCACCAGCATGAACGGCGAGCGGCGGATGCGGCTGACCGAGCGCTACATGGATCCACCGGGCAGCGCACTGCCGGATTCGCTCATCGTCGCCAAAATCGCACAGGCGCTGGAGCGAGGCTGGCGCGCCGCCGGCAAGCCCGCGGTTGCCGACAAGTTCAAGGGGTACGACTGGAAGACCGAAGAAGACGCGTTCATGGACGGCTACAACAAGAACGCGGACGGCGGGAAATACGTGACCTATGAGCGCCTGCGCGCCATGGGAACCAATGGCTTCCAGGAACCGGCCGTTGGATTTGAGGATGGCAAGATCGTCGGCACCAAGCGGCTGTTCACCGACGGTAAGTTCAAGACGCCGGACGGCAAGGCAAAATTTGCCTCCGCGCAGTGGCGCGGGCTGCAAGCACCCGGCAAGCAGGCTGAAAAGGACAAGTTCCGTTTCCTGATCAACAACGGCCGTGCGAATCAGGTCTGGCAATCAGTCTATCTCGATCAGCACAACGACTTTGTCTGGGACCGGTTCCCGTTTGCCTACATCCAGATGAATCCGCAGGACGTTGCCGAGCTGAAACTGAACCCCGGCGATCTCGTCGAGATCTACAACGACAACGGCAGCACCCAGGCGATGGTCTGGCCGACGCCATCTGCCCGGCGCAACCAGACCTTTATGCTATTCGCCTATCCCACGGGCGCGGTTGGCAACACTGTCAGCAAGGGCGTGAACGAGCTGATCATCCCGAACTACAAACAGACCTGGGGCGACATCCGCAAGCTGGCCGACGCGCCGGCGGCCACACACCACCTGTCGTTCAAGACGGAGGAGTACAAGGTCGCGAGCTGACGCCCGGGCGCACACCGCCCACCGGCTGCGCGGCTCGAGCAGGCCACGCGTCAAGCGCTATTAAACCAGGTTTGTAGTTGTAATTGCCTAGGCCCCATGTCATATGTCGTGGCATGGACATCGATACCGCAGCACGCGGCCTGGCTGAGCTGGGCAACACCACCCGCCTGCAGATCGTCCGCCTGCTCGTCCGAGCAGGCCGCGAGGGCCTCGCCATCGGCGAATTACAGTCCCATCTCGGCGTGCCGGCCTCGACGTTGGCGTTTCACTTGCGCGGCCTCGTCTCCGCCGGCCTGATTG
>DATHNE010000056.1:0-3912 GCA_035486355.1 Acetobacteraceae bacterium | reverse complement strand
GGCTGCCACATGGCCGAGGTCGAGATCGATCCGGACACTGGCGTGGTCACCATCATCCGCTACTGCGTGGCGGATGATTTCGGCAAGACGGTGAACCCGCTGATCGTGCGCGGCCAGGTGTCTGGCGGCGTGGCGCAGGGCTTTGGTCAGGCGGTTCTGGAACGAACCGCTTACGATCCAGACTCCGGTCAGTTGCTGTCGGGCAGTTTCATGGACTACGCGTTGCCGCGGGCCGACGACCTGCCGGATATTGAGGTAGAGCTGGTCGAGGTGCCGTGCCTGTCAAATCCGCTGGGTGTGAAGGGCGCGGGCGAAGCGGGCGCGGTCGGCAGCCCGCCGGCGATCATCAACGCGATTATCGACGCGCTGTCAGGCGACGGGGTCATCCATATCGACATGCCGGCGACACCGGAAGTGGTGTGGCGGGCTTTGGCGAGGGCGGCCTGATTTATCCGTCATGGCCGGCCTTGTGCCGGCCACCCACGCTTCGCCGGTGGTGTGCAGATGGTCGCACAAGGCCGGCCATGACGGTCGGAAAGATGTCGTTATCCCGCCTTCGCCTTCGGTGGCGGCGCGAGCTGCAAGGATAGTTCCTTCAGCCGCGCGGCAGTGACCTCGGCCGGGGCGCCCATCATCAGGTCCTCGCCCTGCTGGTTCAGCGGGAACAGGATCACCTCGCGGATGTTCGGTTCATCGGCCAGCAGCATCACGATGCGGTCGATGCCCGGCGCCGAGCCACCATGGGGCGGCGCGCCATAGCGGAACGCATTCAGCATGCCGCCGAAGCGCGCCTCCACTTCCTCCGCGCCGTACCCGGCAATCTCGAACGCGCGGATCATGATGTCCGGCCGATGGTTGCGGATCGCGCCCGACGACAGCTCGATCCCGTTGCAAACGATGTCGTACTGAAACGCCTTGATCGTCAGCGGATCCTGCGAGTTCAGCGCCTCCAACCCGCCCTGCGGCATGCTGAACGGATTGTGGCTGAAGTCGATCTGCTTGGTTTCCTCATTCAGCTCGTACATCGGGAAATCGGTGATCCAGCAGAAGCGGAATGCGCCCTGCTCGATCAGCCCCAGCTCCTGCCCCAACCGCGTGCGCACTGCGCCCGCAAACTTGCCTGCCTCATCCTTCTTCCCGGCCGCAAAGAACACCGCATCGCCGGCCGACAATCCGCAGGCGACACGAATCGCCTCGGCCCGCTCGGCTTCGAGGTTGCGTGCGATCGGCCCGCGCGGTCCGTCCGTCTCGAAGATGATATAGCCAAGGCCCCCCGCCCCTTCCTCGCGTGCCCAGTCGTTCAGCTTGTCGAAGAAGCTGCGCGGATGCCCCGCGGCGCCCGGCGCAGGAATCGCCCGCACCACCCCGCCCGAGGCCGCGATGCGCGCGAACAACCCGAACCCCGATCCGTCGAACGATGCCGTCACATCGCGGATCACCAGCGGATTGCGCAGGTCCGGCTTGTCGGACCCGTAGTCGAGCATCGCCAACTCATACGGGATGCGCGGGAACGCGCCCTGCGTCACCGCGCGGCCCGCGGCAAACTCCTCGAACACGCCGGCGATCACCGGTTCGATCGTTGTGAACACATCCTCTTGCGTCACGTAGCTCATTTCGAAATCGAGCTGATAGAATTCGCCAGGGGAACGATCGGCACGAGAGGCTTCGTCGCGGAAGCAGGGGGCGATCTGGAAGTAGCGGTCGAACCCGGCGACCATGATCAACTGCTTGAACTGCTGGGGTGCCTGCGGCAGGGCGTAGAACTTGCCCGGGTGCAGGCGTGCCGGCACCAGGAAGTCGCGCGCGCCCTCGGGGCTCGACGCGGTCAGGATCGGGGTTTGGAATTCGGTAAAGCCGGCGTCGATCATCCGCCGACGGATCGAGGCGATCACCCCGGCGCGCAGCATGATGTTGCGATGCGTCTTGTCGCGTCGCAGGTCGATGAAGCGGTATTTCAGACGCAGCTCGTCGGGGAATTTCTCCTCGCCCGCGACCTGGATCGGCAGCACCTCGGCCATCGACTGCACGGTGAGTTCGCTCACCCGTAGTTCGATTTCGCCGGTGGGCAGTTTGGGGTTTACCGTGGTGCCCTCGCGGGCCACCACCTGGCCGGTGACGGTGACCACGCTCTCGGCGCGCACGGCGTCGGCCGCGGCGAAGGCGGGGGAGCCAGCGGCGAAGACGCATTGCGTCAGGCCGTAATGGTCGCGCAGGTCGATGAACAGCAGGCCACCATGGTCGCGCTTGGAATGCACCCAGCCGGACAGCCGGGCGGGGGAGCCGGCATTGGCGGCACGCAGGGCGCCACAGGTATGGGTGCGGTAGGCGTGCATCGGCGAAAATCCTGGTCTGGTCGAGGGCGGGCACACAAGCCCCGGGGGTCCGGGCAAGTCAAGGCTGGGGGCGGTATCCGGGCCACAGTGTGGGAGGTGCGTGCGCAAGGATTTCACCACGGCGCTCGCCGGCGGCCGGCCGCCGGCGAACGCCGGGGTGAAATCCCTGCGATGCGTCCCTCAGCCCCGACCCCGCTGCCCCCGTCCGGTCAGCCCCACTGGTCGTTCGGCTCAGGTCAAAGCCAGACCGTCGCCGGTCGCGGCAGGATGCGTGGTCAGATTAGCCGGGACGCCGCATATGAGCGCCACGTCGTTCGACGGCAGCTACGGCTCAGGCCACAACCACCTGTGGCCCACTGTCGTTGCCATTGTGCTGTCCGCCGCCTTCATCGTCGCGACGGTCTATCTCGCCGGGCTGCCGCACGAGCTTCACCGAACCGCGATTGGGCGCCTTCCGCGCTTGGCGGGCGTTGTGTAGAACCGGTGCATGTCCCGCGCGCCGCGTTCCCCCTTTCCCGCGCCCACCCTGATCACCACCACCGAAGACCTGGAAGCCGTCTGCTGGCGGCTGCGGGAAGAAGCGTTGGTTACCGTCGATACCGAGTTCATTCGCGAGCGTACGTATTGGCCGGAGCTGTGTGTCGTCCAATTGGGCGGCGCACAGGACGTCGCGGTGATCGATGCACTGGCGCCAAGGATCGACCTGACCGCGCTGGGATCGTTATTGGCCGATCAGTCCGTGATGAAGGTGTTCCATGCCGCGCGGCAGGACATCGAGATATTCGTGCTGAAGTTCGGCGACGTGCCGCGGCCGCTGTTCGACACCCAGGTGGCGGCCATGGTCGCCGGGTTTGGCGATCAAGTCGGATACGAGGCACTGGTCAGCGCGCTGGCCAATGGCACGATCGACAAGGCGCATCGGTTCAGTGACTGGTCGGTGCGGCCGCTGTCACCGGCGCAAATTGCCTATGCCGCCGCTGATGTGACCTATCTGCGCGAGGTTTATGAGAAACTCAGCGCCAGGCTGGAGGCGGACAATCGCCTGCCTTGGGTGGCCGAGGAGATGGCGATCCTCACCAATCCCGACACGTATCGTGCCGATCCGCAGACGATGTGGCAGCGGTTGCGCTCGCGCAGCGGCAATCGCCGCTACCTGGGTGTGCTGCGGGCGCTGGCGGCGTGGCGGGAGCTGGAAGCGCAGCGGGTCAACATCCCGCGGCAGCGGCTGCTGCGCGATGAGATCTTGCTGGAGTTGGCGGCGAGTGCACCGGAGACGGTGGAGACGCTGAGCCGCACCCGCGGGCTGTCGCGCGGCTTCGTCGAGGGGGCGATGGGCGGGGCATTGCTGGGGGTGATTGCGGCGGCAAAGCGGTTGCCAACCAACGCGCTGCCGGAGGCGCCGGTAGAGCGCCCTGGGCCTCGGCCGTCACCTGCACTGGTGGCGCTGTTGAAGGTGCTGCTGGCGGCGAAGTGCGAGCAGCACCACGTGGCTGCACGGCTGGTGGCCAGCAGTGAGGATATCGACCGGTTGGCCGTCGAGGACGAGCCGGATATTCCGGCGCTGCGCGGCTGGCGGCGG
>DATHNE010000055.1:0-19515 GCA_035486355.1 Acetobacteraceae bacterium | reverse complement strand
CCAGCCGCCCGAACGCGCCGACCGCCTGCGAAACGGCCGCCTGCATCGTCTCGGCCTGGCGGAGATCACCGGCAAACACCGTGCAGCGCGCCTGCGCCCGCGCGGTGATGGCGGCCGCGACCTCGGCCAGCTTCGCCGCATCGCGCGCGGCCAAGCACACCTGCACGCCCTCGGTGGCCAGCTCCAGTGCTATCGCCTCGCCCAGGCCACGGCTGGCGCCGGTCACCAGCGCCGCCTTGCCTCGCAGCCCCAGCTCCATGTCGTTTCCCCAATTTCTTGCGCCATTCTGCTCGGATTATCGCCGAATTGCCATCAAGCTAAGCGGCTGTGTCTACCGCCCCTTGAACGGCGCCGGCTTGCGCTTCTCGGCAAAGGCGCGCGCGGCTTCATGAAAATCCTCGGTCAGATACAGCTTCTCGCCCGCGGTCATGTTGATCACCTCGCGCGTGTGCTGCGCCATCTGCCAGCGCCGCACCCGCACCGTGGAGCGCACGCTGAGCGGCGGATTGGCCGCGACCTCGCGCGCCAGTTCCATCGCCACCGGCAGCACCATCCCCTCCGGCGCGACGCGGTTGATCAGGTTGTGCGCCGCTGCTTCCTCGGCGGTGAAGAAGCGGCCGGTCAATGCGACCTCATTGGCGAATGCGCCGCCGCCGCGATGCGACAGCGCCGCCCAGTATTTCGCACCGCCCAGGCCACGGCTGGTTTCGGTGATTTGGAATTTGGTGTTCGTCTCGGCCACGATCAGATCGCAATCGAACACGATACCGACGGCGAGGCCCAACACATAGCCATGCGCCGCGGCGATCACCGGCTTCCAGTTCACCGCGCGGGTGAGCAGGTCGAAGGAATTGGTGCCCCAACCCTGCGGGCCGCCGAGCGCCTCGAACTCCTCGCGCCGGCGGAGTTGACGTTGCTGCACATCGGCGCCGGAGGAGAACGCCCGACCGCGGCCACGGATGATCGCGACACGCGCCTCAGCGTCGATGTCGAAGCGACGCAACCCGTCGGCCAACGCACCGACCAGTTCGTCGCTGAAGGCGTTGAGTTTGTCCGGGCGGTTGAGGGTCAGGGTAACGATGGCGTCGGTGCGGTTGTACTCGACCAGGGATGCGAGCGTGTCGGACATGGTTGTTTCCCCACTAGCGGCTGGCGCTGCGCTGATCCGCCCTAAACCTTCTTGTTGAGGCCCATCTCACCCTTGATGTGATGGATCAGCTCGCGGCGGCGAAAATGCCAGCCGTCCAGCTGGCGCGCCAGCACGTCGGAGTAGATGCCACAGATCGACGGGATCAGGCCACCGCTGCTCTCCAACACTACCAGGTAGTTCGATTGGGCCTCGGCCCGGTCATCATCCAGCGAAATGACGCTGTTCATCGTGAGATGCATGCGCTTGGGCGACACCGGCACGTTGCGTCGCATCACCGTCTCGATCGCCAACGGCCCGACCGCGCGATCATAGGGCGCGATCCATTCGCCATCAGGGGCAAACAGCTCGCCCAGATCAGCAAACAGATGCCGGTCCATGAAGAAGCAATACCGGTACAGCAGCTCGCGGATGGCGTCCTTGTCGTCGGACGGGGTTGACATCGAAACCTCCCTGTGATTAGCGGCACTCCAGAACCGCGTCGCGTGCGGCAACGAGCGGTGCTGCCACACACTAACCGCACACAATCCAAAGCAGACAACGCCCCCAATCATGGCGGCCAACGGCGTGGGCGTTCGCAAAGATCGCACCATCACCACCGCACCCGCCATCACCGCCGCGGCATAGATATCGGCCCGCAGCGCCATTGGCGCCTAAGCAAGCCGCACGGCGCCGATGATACCACATTGCGCACCGCGGTGGCGAAGGCAGCACCAGCATGCCGAAGAGATCGCGTTGGCCGCGCGTCGCGACCGTGGCGCCTTCGATCGCGATGACGAAGGTCCCGACCAGATCTGCCAGATAGACGAGCAGGCCGCTCGCGCCGCGCGGAGCGATCACAGCGCCGCGCGGAGCGATCACAGTGCCGCGTAGACCGCGCGCTCGAAGTCCGCCAGCACACCCAGGATCGTTGGATCGGCGAAGGGCAGCACCTGCGTCATGAACACGCCGCCGACCCGCTTTTTTGGATCGATCCAGTAATAGGTGTTGCGCAGCCCCGCCCAGGCCAAGCTGCCGGCGCTGCGCCGGCCCGGCACGTCCTTTGTGTTGATCAGGAAGGTCAGGCCCCATTTCACGTCCTGATCGGGGAACAGATCGACATCGCAGGAGGACGCCGTGTTCTGCGTCGGCATCGGCTGGACGTTCAGCGCACCGATGTGGTTCTGGCCCATCTGCGCGACTGTTTCTGGCTTCAGGATGCCGGCGCCGCCGTTCAGGATCGCGCGCACGAAGGTCAGGTAGTCGCGCGCGGTGGATTGCAGACCGCCGCCGCCATCGAAGAACTCCGGCACCCGCATCGGGTCCAGCGGCTGCGCGGTCAGCACCGCGTCATCGCCGCGCGTGTGCGTGGGCACGCGCCTCGCCTGCTGTTCCTGTGTCAGCACGAAGCCGGAATCCGTCATGCCCAGCGGTGCGAAGATGTGCTGGCGCATATAGTCGTGCAGGGTCTGGCCGCTGATCGTATCGACGATGCGGCCGACCCAGTCGATGTTGATGCCGTATTCCCAGCGTGTGCCGGGATCGCGGGCCAGCGGCGCCCCAAGCGCCTGCAGCTTGCCGGTGCGCGCGGGCGGCAGACCGGTCACGCTGTAGAAGCGCGAGAGGTTCGGGTTCCAGGTGTCGTAGGCGAAACCGGCCGTATGGGTCAGCAGGTTGCGCAGGGTCACCTTGGTGCGGGCGGGCCGCAACACCGGCTGACCAGCGGCGTCGAAGCCTTCCAGTACCTTGGGTTCGGCAAGCTGGGGAATGATGTCTCCGGCGGGTTGGTCAAGACCGATCTTGCCCTGCTCCACCAGTTGCATCGCGGCGGCACCGGTGATCGCCTTGGTCATCGAGGCAATGTGGAACACCGTGTTCAGCCCGATCGGGGCATCGCCGGCCAGGCTCGCCTTGCCGAAAGCGCCTTCGTAGATCGTGCCATCGGCGGTGGTGGCCATCGCCACGACCCCAGGGACAGCGCCCGAGGCAGCCGCCTGTGACAGGACGCGATCGGCGGTCTGGGTCAGCGTCATGTGTGTTTCCCCTCGGCGGTTGGTTTACGTACGAGGCCCAGCCAGCGCGCGAACTGGAGCAGCTTGTCCTTGATGACGGCCCACAGCAATGTGTGTGCGGCCAACGGGGTTACGTCGGAAATCTGTGGCGATGCGGCCTGCGGTGCGGCAGCGGGCGCGTCGTCGGCGAATTCCTCGGCCATGCGTTTGGCGAAGCCGGCCATCAACGCGTTCGCGACAGGAATACCGCCGGTGCGGGCGAAATCGGCCAGCACGCCCGTCAGGTCCGCATCCGAGACCAGCGCGACGACGCTCTCGGCGCCTTGCGCACGCACGGTATAGCTGACCTTCACGCCGATCCGCGCGGCACGCATGTCGGCGGCGCCGCGTCCGGTCAATGTGCCGCTGTGATCGATCATGTCCATCTCGTGTGTCACGCGGCCGCGGAAATTGATCTTCTTTGGCCCGAACGAGACCACCATGGCGCCGAGATAACTGCCGTCGTCACCGCGCCCCTCGATCACCGCGCCGGGCATGCAGCGCGCCATGCGCTCCACATCGGTGAAGTGGCGCATGACGTCCCCTGGCGTGCCTGGGACGCGAAATTCGCCTTCGAAATGCATGCTCAGGCGACCGTAGCGTGCGGCGCCAGGCGCGGCGCGTGGTTTTCGATGCCGTGATGCACTTTGCTGTACGGGTCACTCGCCGTGGTGGGCGACACGCGCGCGTCGATCAGATACAGCCCACCCTGCCTCAGGCCTGTCGCGACCGCTTCGCCAATGTCGGACTCTTTGGTCAACCGTACACCGTCACCGCCGAAGGATTTCGCCAGCGCGACGAAATCGGGCGACCGCCACTGTGCCAGCCCAACATCGAAGCCCTTCACCGACAGCTTGTGCACCTCGGCGCCGAAGCCACCATCATTCCAGATGATCAGCACCATCTGCATGTTGTAGCGCGTGACAGTGTCCAGCTCCTGCAGGTTCATCATCAAGCTGCCGTCACCCTCGATTGCGACATGCGGCCGGCCCGGATTGCCGGCACCAACCCCAATCGCCACCGGCAACCCCTGCCCCACCGCACCAAAATGATACGACAATTGCAGCTCGCTCTCGGCGGGTAACGCGGTGTACATCGCCGGGAACGAAAAGAAATGCCCGGCACCCGAGGTCAGCAAGATCCCCTTCGGCAACGCTTTCGACAACTGCCGTGCCAGCACACGCGGATCCAGCCCGTCGTTCGGCGAGGGGAATGCATGCGCCGGCGCGGTCAGCGTGGCCTTGGTCTCGGCGGTACGGAATCCGGTCTTGCGCACCTGACGTGACGCCAGCATCGCCTCCAGCGCCGTTACCGCCTGCCCCGCGTCGCCGCGGACATACAGGCCGGGCAGCACGCCGATCGCATCGGGATAGGGACGAATGTCGATCCGCGCGACCTCGGCCTGAGGGAACATCAGGCCGCCCTCGCTGGTGTAGTAACCCAGCTCCGCGCCGACCGCGAGCACGAAGTCGGCATCCGCCAACAGCGCCTCGCTCGGCGCCGAAGCAAAGGCACCGGAGATGCCGAGGTCGTATTCCTCACCGCTGAACAGGCCCTTGGCCTGCAACGACGTTGCCAATAGCGCGCCGGTACGCGCGGCCAGACGCAGGATCGCGTCCTTGGCCTGGCGCGCGCCGCGGCCCGCGATGATCACCGGGCGTTCGGCGGCGGCAAGCTTTTCCATCACCGGCGTCAGCGCAGCCTCGCTCGGCGCCTCGATCAGCGGCGGCAGCACGGACTGCGACGGGCGATATTCCCAGTCCCAATCGAAGCTTTTCTCCTGCAGGTCGATCGGGAGGTTCAGCACCACCGGGGTACGATGCACGCGCGCGGCATAGAACGCCTCGGCGATCTCCTCGGCGGCGTTGTCGACGCTGGTGACGGTGACGAAGCGCGCCTCGCAGGCCTCGACGAACTTGCGCTGATCCATCGATTGCAGGTTGTTCTTCGCGCCTTTCGGGATCTCGCCGATGATCAGCACGATCGGCGCGCGCCCGCGCGCGGCGACCAGTAGTGAGGTGCCGACCTGGGTCAGGCCGGGACCGCAGGTCACCGTGGCGACGCCAACCTTGCCGGTGGTCTTGGCATAGCCGTCGGCCATTGCCACGGCGGCAGCTTCGTTGCGCGAGGAGATGATGTTGATCTTACCCGCCGTCCCCAGCGCGCCCCACAACGACATGTTGCCGTCGCCCATCAGGCCAAACAGCGTGTCGACGCCTTCCGCCACCAGCGAGTCCGCGATCGCCTCGTAGAGCTTCATACCTGTCCCCTTGCGTCCGGCGTCATGCCGCGTAGTTCAGTTTCAATCCCGGTTCATCCCACTGCATCACCCCGAGCTGACCTTGATCGGAGAGCGTGATGTAGGCGGTGCGCAGACCGGCGCCGCCGAAGCAGATATTGGTGGGATAGACATCCGGCACCTTCACCTGCTTCAGCACCGTACCATCCGGTGCGACCACGGTGATGAAGCCGGTGGTCAGCGTGGCCACGCAGATATTGCCCGCGGCGGTGACGGCGATGCTGTCGAAGCGCTGGAAGCCGGGCAGGCCGGCGACGAGGCGGCCGTTATGTGGCGACGGGAACCCGTACTGCTTGAACACGCCGGGGGCATCGATGTCGAACGCCCACAGCCGCGCCGGTTCGGTGTCGGCGACGTAGAGGATTTTCTCGTCAGGTGAGAGCGCGCAGCCATTCGGGCTGAGCACCGGATAGGCAATCTCCTTCGCACTCGATCCGTCCGGCAGCGCGTAATAAACGCCACCGTGGTCGCGATGTCGCGCGTAGCGCTTGCCCAGATCGGTGAAGTAGAAGCCGCCCTGCCTGTCGAACACCAGGTCGTTCGGCGCCGACAGGCGATGTCCATCGACATGCGTATACAGCATCGTCGCCGCGCCGGTCTTGGCATCCAGGCGCTGGATCGAGCCGCCGTGGTAGTCCAGCGCCGGACCGATGCCCATCGAGTGGTTCGGCAGATAAACACTGCCGCCGTTGTCGCACAGATACAAGGCGCCATCCGGTCCCAACGCCAGGCCGTTCGGTCCGCCGCCGGTGTCGGAGAACACCGACACCGTGCCATCGGCGGTCACCTTGTTGACACGGCGATTGCGGATATCGGTCAGAATCACCGAACCATCGGGGAACGCCACCGGCCCTTCTGGAAATCCCAGCCCTTTCGCCAGAATCCGAACCTCCGCCATGACATCCTCCCCGATCGATTGGTTCCCACCACCGTTCGCCCAGCCCCCATTTCGTCATACCTGCGGAAGCAGGTATCCACGCACACACCAGGCCCAGGTGCAGTGTCATGGATGCCTGCTTCCGCAGGCATGACGATGAAAGGCCGATGCCAACGCCGGTTGGATTTACGTCGCCCCAGGGTCACTCCGCGCTTGCGCCCGGTCAAGCGCACGACAGCGCACCACGTTCGCGCAGCAGCAGGCCGCTCCCCCACCAGTGCCACGACGCGCAGCCACGCTCTCTTCGAGCCGTTTGCCCGATGCCGCGATGGCCCGCGCCCACACCGCGTCCGGCGTGCGGCTTCGACGATCGGTGTCTGCGGTTCGCGAAAGATGGAGCCGGACGGCAGTCATGCGGCAGGCATGGATGACAGGGGGAGGCGCGGACCTATACTTGCTGCGTCAGGGGAAAGGTCCGTCCATGGTCACGGCGCGGCTCGCCAAACTGGTCTCCGGCCGGGTGCACTACGCCTGGATCGCGCTGGCGGTGACCTTCACCTCGACGCTCGCCGTGGTGGGGGTGCGCGCGGCACCTGGCGTGATGATCGTGCCGCTGGAGCACGCCTTTGGCTGGAGCGCCGGCACCATTTCGGGCGCGGTGTCGGTCAACATCCTGCTGATGGGCCTGACCGGGCCGTTCCTCACTGGGCTGATGGCGAGCATCGGCATCAAGCGCGTGATCCTGCTGGCGATGAGCGTATTGCTGGTGGGCGCCGCGCTGTCGGCGTTCATGACCAACCCCTGGGAGCTGTACCTGACCTGGGGGTTGCTGATCGGGATCGGGTCCGGCGCCGGGGCGGTGGGCGTCGCCGCGGCGATCGCCAACCGCTGGTTCGCGGCCCGGCGTGGCCTGGTGATGGGGCTGCTGACCGCGGCCAACGCCACGGGACAACTTATTTTTCTGCCCGTGCTGGCGAGCCAGGCCCAGACCTATGGCTGGCGCAGTGTGTCGATGACCGTGACGCTGGCGGTGGTGGTGATGCTGCCACTGGTCGCATTGCTGCTGCCGGAGCGGCCGTCGGCGGTCGGGCTGGCGCCTTATGGCGCGACCGAGGAGCCGGTCGAGGCGCCGGGGTCACGCAATCCCTTCTCGGTGGCAATCGCCGGCCTGGGCCGCGGCGCGCGGTCGCTGGATTTCTGGCTGATCACGCTCAGCTTCTCGATCTGCGGCTTCTCCACCAATGGGCTGATCGGCACGCATCTGATCGCCTATTGTTTCGATCACGGTATTCCGCAGGTCACCGGCGCAGCGTTCCTGGCCTCGTTCGGGATCTTTAACATCATGGGATCAACCGCATCGGGCTGGCTGACCGATCGCGGCAATCCGCGGGTGATCCTGTTCTGGGTGTTCGGACTGCGTGGGCTGTCGCTGGTGCTGCTGCCATTCTCACCGTTCGACGTGACCAGCCTGTCCGCTTTCGCGGTGTTCTATGGGCTGGACTGGATCGCGACCGTGCCGCCCACCTTCGCGCTGACCAACCAGGTGTTCGGGCGCAAGGATGCGCCGGTGATGATGTCGTGGATCTTCGCCGGACATCAGATCGGCGGCGCGCTGGCGGCGGTGGGCGCGGGCATGGTGCGCGGCGAGACCGGCAGCTACATGCTGGCGTTCCTGTCCAGCGGGCTGGCGTGCCTGCTGGCGTCGTTGCTGGTGCTGCGCATTGCGCGGACACCGGTGCTGGCCGTGGCGGCGGAGTAGCCCGATGGCGTATCAACCATTCGATCTCACCGGGACTGTGGCGCTGATCACGGGTGGCAACAGTGGTATCGGTCTGGGGATGGCCGAGGCGATCGCACAGGCCGGTGCCAATGTGGCGATCTGGGGCACCAATGCGGCGAAGAACGCGGCGGCAGCGGAACGGCTGCGCACGCATGGCAGGCGGGTACTGGCGCTGGAATGCGATGTCGGGGACGAGGCCGCGGTGGAGACGGCATTCGCGCAGACGGTCTCAGAGCTCGGGCGCGTCGATGGGTGCTTCGCCAATGCCGGGGTCGGCGGGCGGGGCGGCAAATCGTTCCTCGACATGCCGACCGCGGAATGGAACCGCGTGATGCGGGTGAACCTGCACGGCGCGTTCTACACCTTCCGCACGGCGGCGCGGCACATGGTGCAGCGAGGCGATGGCGGTGTGCTTGTGGGTACGGCGTCACTGGCCGCGATCGAGGCGGCACCGAAGAGCGAGCATTACGCGGCGACCAAGGGCGGTATGATTTCGATGGTGCGCGCGATGGCCGTGGAGTTCGCGCGATATGGCGTGCGGTCGCACGCCATCCTGCCGGGATGGATCGCTACCGATATGACTGCAGATGCCACGGCGAGTAAGGGATTCAAGACGAAGGTGCTGCCGCGGGTGCCAATGCGGCGGTGGGGAGACGGCGCGGATTTCGGTGGGATTGCGGTGTATCTCATGAGTGCGGCGTCGAAGTACCACACCGGCGATACATTCGTGATCGATGGCGGATATTCGTTGTTCTGAAGCAGCCTGCCCGCCTGCCCCGTCACTGCTGCGAAAGCAGGGGTCCAAACACCAACGAACCGCCTTGACCGCGGGCGCCTGCTTTCGCAGTAATGATAGGAACGGGTCAGCGGAACTTCGGCATCACCGCTTCAGACACCCACTGGAACTGGTCCAGCATGATCGCCTGCGGCGTGCCCATCGGGGTGCTCAGGTTGATGTGCTCCATCCCCGGATAGCGCGTCTGCAGTTCCTTCAGATACGCCACCAGCTCCTCCGGCGTGCCGGCAAACCACGCCCCCATTTTCATGTAGTGCTCGACCTTCGGCACACCCTTCTCATACCACCCGCCTCGCTGCGCAATCGCTTCCACCAGTTCCCCCTTGACCCCCGGCAGGAACCCCAACGGCGCAAACATCTTGGCATGCTCCTCGTATAGCGGCGTGATCTCGCGCAGTGCCTTCTCCGTGGAATCCGCCAGATAAAAGAAAATTCCGATCATCAAATTCTCGCCGAGCTTCAGATCAATCCCGGCACGAGCCGCCGCATCGCGATACGCCGTGATGGGGCCCTGCTGCATCGTCGCGGCACCACCACCCACCGCGCCCTTGATCCCATACTTGATCATGAAATCCAGCCCACGTGGACTGGCGCTCACCACCGGCTGCCAGGTCTCCACCGGCAGATGGACCGGTCGCGGCACCAGCGTCAGGTCCTTCAGCGTGTAGCCGCGATACGGCACCTCAGGCGGTAGTGCGTAGTGCTTGCCGTGGTGACTGAACCGCTCGTTATCGAACGCCTTGAAAATGATCTCGACCTGCTCCTCGAACAGCTCCCGGTTCGCCTCCTGATCAAGGATCGGTGCGCCAAACGTCTCGACCTCGCGCGAGTGATAACCACGCCCCACGCCGAACACCGTGCGCCCCTTGGTCATGATGTCGGCGCAGGCATAATCCTCGGCCAGCCGCAGCGGATGCCACATCGGCGCGATATTGAACCCGCAGCCGATCTTGAGGGTCTTCGTCAGGTGGCACAGATGCACCGCGGCCATCAGCAGGTTCGGCGTGACCTCATAGCCCTCGTGCTGGAAGTGATGCTCGGCCAGCCACAGCGTGTCCCAGCCGGTGCGGTCCATCTGCTGCGCAATCGCCTCGCATTTCGCGAACACGCTGGCCAGATGTTCGTTGGAATAACGCCGTTCATTCGCCGGCGTGGCGGTCTGACCACGATCCGGCAGGTCCACGTGGCCAGGGTAGACGGTGGTGAATTTGCGGATCATGCGAAACCTCCTGGGTCGACGCGGCCAGTCTGGCGCGATTTTCCCCCTCGCGGAAGGCAAGCGGCCATCGCCGCGCCGCACGCCATGGCCTAGTCTGCCAACGAATCAGGTGTTTGGAGCGGAGGCATGCGCCCGGGTCTCAGGTCGTCGCTGGCGACCCTGCTGCTGTGCATCGCGCTGCCCAGGTGCGAGACGAAGGTCTCGGAGATCTCGGCGGTGTGCCGGGCGGGCGCACAAGTGACTGCGCCGGTCGAGTGGCGGTACTCCAGCAACGCCGATCCGTCGGTGCTGCGGCAAATTCTGCGCGCGGTCGAAATCACGCTGCACTACACCGGCACTGCCCCGCATGCCGTGCCACCGACCACCACGTATTTCTACCGTGACGGCGGAGCGGTGCTGCGCGTCGCCTCCACATCCACCGCGACACTGCCGGCCAACGGCAGCTTCACCTATCACGTCGACACCGGTGGCGACGAGGCGCTGGAGGCGGCCGGGCGCGGCCGGCGTGACGAACTTGGGTTTTTCGTTGTGGTGGACGGCAATGCGTTTGGCGGATTGCTATCGCCGCCAACCTGCGGGCCGTGGGCGGACGGGCACCTAGACCTCGGCAAGGCGTCCAAGCTGCCGGACCAGAAGGACAAAGTGCCGCTCGATAGGGGCCAGGCGGCGTGGCTGGAGGTTGTTCCGCTGCCGCCGGCGGTGCGGCGGATCGAAGGCGCCGAAACCTCGACCTATGCGTTCTTCAAAGCGCCGCTTGCATTGGCCGAAGCGAAGGATGCGACTGCGGTGCCCGAGGGGCCCCCCAAACAAGAGGCGCAGGTTGGTGTGACGGATACCACGACGCTGTTCACGCTCACCGGCACGCCGTCCGCGGATGGCACGACACCACCAAAACCGCCCCAGGGAGGCAAGACATGACGAGTTTTGTGCTGATCCACGGTGCCTATCAGGGCGGCTGGATCTGGCGCGAGGTCACCGCGCGGCTGCGCGCGGTGGGCCATCACGTGCTGGCGCCCAGCCTGGATGGCTGCGCCGAGCGGCGGCACCAATTGCGCGCAGGTATCACCACCGAAACGCAAGCGGAGGAGCTGGCTGGACTGCTGTTCTACGAGGACCTGCGCGATGTCGTCCTGGTGGGCACCAGCAGTGGTGGCATGGTGCTATGCCGCGCGGCGGAGCTGGTTCGGGAGCGGATTGGTCGCGTGGTATTCGCCGATGCGCTGGCGCTGCTCGATGGCGAGCGCATTGCCGATATTGTTACCAACCGGCCGACGCCGGTGACCACGGACCTGTCGGTTGGCCCGTCGCGGGACGATGCCGCGGGACGGTTGTTCGCCGGGCTGGATCCCACCACGCGGGAGTGGGCACTGGCACGCTACACGCTGCACCCGATCGCCTGCATGCAGGCACCGGTGCAGCTGGACCGCTTCTGGAATGAGGACTGGTCCGCCAGCGTGATCTGGTGCCGCCAAAGTGCCAATCCACCGGTGGCGCATCAGCGGCGCACCGCGGAACGGCTCAAGGCGAAGTGGTTCGAGCTGGACACCGGGCATTATCCGATGCTGAGCACGGCGGCGGAGCTGACGCGCCTGATCACGGCCTGATGCCGCAAGCCGACGATCCGCTGCGCGGCATCGCTCTGTCGGTGGCCGCGACCACGGTATTTGCCGCATCCGATGCGACGGCGAAGTACCTCACCGCAAGCATGCCGGTGGTGGAGATCGCGTGCATCCGGTACATCGTCTTTGTGGCATTCGCCGGTTGGCTGGTACGCACGCCCGACCTACGCGCGCTGTGGCCGCGCAGCACGACGTTACAGGTGGTGCGCGGGCTGTGCGTGGTCGGATCGGCGGTTTTGTTCGTGTTCGGCGTACGCAGCATGCAGATCGCGCAGGCGAGCGTGATCAGCTTCATTTCGCCGTTGCTGATCACCGTGCTGTCGATCCCGCTGTTGGGAGAGGTCGTGGGTGCAAGGCGTTGGGCGGCCACGGCGGCGGGGATGCTGGGCGTGGTGATCGTGGCGCGTCCGGGACCCGGCGGGTTTCAGCCGGCGGCGCTGTTCGGCGTGGCGTCGTCGGCGTGCTGGGCGTTGGCCCTGGTGATCACGCGCAAGATGGCGGGAACCGAGCGGCCGGCGACAACATTGCTCTGGACCGCGGTGGTCGGCGCGATTGTGTTGCTCGTCATGTTGCCGTTCGTCTTCGTCTGGCCGCGGCCCTGGCAATGGGGACTGACATTGTTCATCGGGGTGATGTCCTCGACCGGGCAGTGGCTGGTGGTGCAGGCGCATCGTTGGGCGCCCGCCTCGGTGCTGGCGCCATTCTCGTATACGCAGTTGCTGTGGGCGACGCTGGCGGGGTGGTTGGTCTTTGATACGTTACCAGATGAATGGACGCTGGTGGGTGCGGCGATCATTATCGCGAGTGGGCTATATACCGTGCATCGGGAGAGGGTGCGGGCGCGGGAGGCGGTGCGGTGAGGTCTGATACTGTTCCCGCTAAGAAAGGGTGAACGACAGATCACGCAGCGCCACCGATTAAGCCACAGATATGCGCGAAATCCATCGCGTTCGATATCGTGTGGCAATCACGGTTATAGCGCTTCGCGCGGCGCGCAATAGACATATCTGCCGCCCGTCAGATGCCGGCGCCCATTCCGGCGGATATCTGTAGCTTAATCGGTGGCTCTGCGTGATCTGTGGTTCCTCTTGCCTTACTTCGCGGCGATCGTCGCAGTGCTCTGCTCCGGGAACCCAGTCTCCCACCCGCCACCCAGAGCCTTGTAAATCGCCACCAGGTCCGTATCGATCGTCGTCGTGCTGTCAGCCAGCAATTGCTGTGTCGCGAGCAGCTCGCGCTGCGCATTCAACACCTCCAGGAAATCGGACACGCCCTGCGCATACCGATCCTGCGCCAATGACAAGGCCCGCTGATTCTCCGCCACGGCCTTCACCAACTGATCCCGCCGGCGCTGCTCGGCGTCATAGGCCGACAAGGCGTTGTCCACTTCGTGCCACGCATTCAGCACGGTCTTCTCATAGGAAATTGCCGCTTCCTTCTCCTGATCCTTCCGTAAGGCCAACGTCGACTTCAACCGCCCGCCCTCGAAGATCGGGATGCTGACCGACGGACCCACCGCGTACAGCAACGAAGCCAGGTCGAACATTTGCCACGGCTGCAATGCCTGCAGCCCGACACTGCCCGTCAGGGTAAACGACGGATAGAAATCCGCCTCTGCCACGCCGATCGTCGCGGTTGCCGCATGCAATTGCGCCAGCGCCGCGCGCACATCCGGGCGGCGCAGCGCCAGTTCCGACGGCAGGCCGATCGGCACGCGCGGCGGCACTGGCGGCACCGTCCGCGGGGCGTCGAGCTCCCCCGAAAGTGCCTGCGGCGGCTGGCCCAGCAGGAAGCTCAGCGCATTGACGAACTGGCGCTCCTGCTGCTCAAGCGAGGGGATCAGCGCGGCGAAGGAATTCACCTGCGCCGAGGCGTTGGCGACATCGAGATCCGTCGTCACACCGCCCTCGGCACGCTGGCGTGTCACATCGAGGCTCTGCTGCGCGCTCTTCACGTTGTCACGGGCAATCTGCAGCCTTGTCTGAGTACCGCGCAGTTGCAGGTAATCGCGCGCCACCTCGGCCAGCGAACTCAGCAGCGTATCGCGCCGCGTCTCTTCGGATTGGGTGACATTGGCACCGGCCGCCTCGACCGAGCGACGCACCCTGCCCCAGAGATCAATCTCCCACGATGCATCGAAGCCAGCCTGGTAGATGTCGATCGCACCAATTGTCGCGCCCTTCACCCCGCCCACGGTGGCATTTGTCTGGCCGCTGGCACCGGCGCCCGCGGCAATGGTGGACAATCCCGCGAAGGCCCCGTTGTTCGACGCCTTCAGGCGCTGATACGAGGCATCCGATTCCAACGTCGGCAGCGCTGACGACGCGACAATGCCGAGTTGGGCACGCGACTCGGCAAGGCGAACCGTCGCGACCTGCACGTCGAGATTCTGTGCCGCGACCCGCTCCTCGAGCTTCGTCAGCTCGGGATCGCTGAACAGGTTCCACCAGGCCGGATCGATCGGTGCCGTAACGGGCACGCTGGCGGCCTGCTTCGAGGGCGTGGCCGACCAGGCATCCGGCGCGCGGCTGGCGGGGGCGGAGAAGTTTGGGCCGAGCGTACAGCCACTGAGGACCAGCAGGGTGGTGGTGGCAAGGACGGATCGCTGCATCTTGGCTTCCCAACGCGGGGCGGCCATGCGCCCCCCTGCCCCGCTTCTAGCGGAGGTTGCCGTTGGGTGACCAGACGCGGGGGGCGGGGCTGCATTGCGGCGACAAAGGAACCGGGCTGCAATGGATCTGCAGGAGGCCATGATGAGCGATGACCTGATCCGTTTGAATGCGACCGAAGCGGTAGCGCGTCTGCGCCGCGGCGAGATCTCGCCGCTGGAACTGGTGGACGCCGCGGCAGCGCGTATCGCGGCGGTGGAGCCGGCGGTGAATGCGCTGCCGACGCTGTGCCTGGATCGTGCACGGGCGCATGCGAAACGATTGATCGCGGGCGAAAGGCGCGACGCGGCGGATGAACCGGGCTGGCTCGCGGGCCTGCCGGTGGCGATCAAGGATCTGACCGATGTCGCCGGGGTGCGCACCACATATGGCTCGCCGATCTTCCGCGATCATGTGCCGGTGAAATCTCATCCGGTGGTGGAACGGATCGAGCGCAAGGGCGGCATCGTCATCGCCAAGTCGAACACGCCGGAGTTCGGTGCCGGAGGATCGACGTTCAATGAGGTGTTCGGCAGGACGCGGAACCCGTGGAATACTGCGCTGACTTGTGGTGGATCCACGGGTGGTGGTGCGGTCGCGCTGGCGACGGGCGAGGTGTGGCTGGCGCAGGGGACCGATCATGGCGGGTCGCTACGCAGACCGGGGACATATTGCTCGGTGGTAGGGTTGCGGCCGTCGCCTGGGCGGGTGACGCGCGGCACGCCGCACAACCTGTTCGCCCCGCTGTCGGTGCAGGGACCGATGGCTCGGAACATGCCGGACCTGGCGCTGTTTCTGGATACCATGGCGGGGCTGTGCCCGCACGATCCGCTAACGTTTGATCCGCCCGCGGTGCCGTTCGCGCGCGCGGTGGCCGAGGCGCGGCCGCCAAAGCGGATTGCGTACACGTCGGATTACAGCGGCAGGCTGAAGGTGGACCGCGAGACCCGGGAGATCTGCGAGGCCGCGGTGCGCAAGCTTGAGGTGCTAGGCTGCGTGGTGGAGGAATACGCGCCAGATCTCGGGGCGATCGAGGAAGCCTTCATGGTGCTGCGGGCGCAGCATTTCGTGGTGGACCGGGAGCTGCAATTGCAGACGCATCGCGATCTGCTGAAGCAGGACATCGTCTGGAACACGGAGCATGGGCTGGCGCAAACACCCAGCCGGCTGGCTTGGGCGGATCGTGAACGCGCGGCGTTCTACCGGCGCTGTGTGGAGATGTTCACGCGGTTCGATGTGTTCATCACACCCAGCGCGGCGACGCCAGCCTTCGATGTGAATCGACGGCATCCGGAGTACGTGGATGGCGAGAAACTGACCAACTATATGGGCGCCTCAACGCTGAATGCGGCGATCACACTGACGAGCTGCCCGGCGGTGGCGGTGCCATGTGGCTTCGATCGGTTTGGCCGGCCGGTTGGGTTGCAGATCACCGGGCCGATGCGCGGCGAAGCGGCCGCATTGGGCGCAGCGGCGATATTCGAGCAGCTCACGGGTCTGGACAAGCAAGTGCCGATCGACCCGCGCCCGGGGACGCTGCCGGATATCCATGCCGCGGATCCCAATCCCCCTGGCACAAAGGCGTAACTTTTCAGGCGGTCGGGAAACTGGTTTAGACACAGTTACACCTCCTCAAGGCTGAGCCAGCGACGTGAGCCCCTCCGACCGCCCCGCCCGCCGCCCGACCGAAGTGTCGTCCGTCCGGCGTCCCGGACCGACCGCGATGAGCCTTGCCGCACTCGGGGTGGTGTTCGGCGACATTGGCACCAGCCCGCTCTACACATTGAAGACGGTGCTCGATATCACCGGCGGGCAACCCTCGGCACAGGCGGCGCTGGGATCGCTATCCTTGATCGTGTGGACCCTGATCGTCGTCACATCAGTGAAATATGTCGCGCTGGCGATGCGCGTGGACAATGACGGCGAAGGCGGCATCCTGGCGCTGATGTCGCTGCTGGGGGTAAGGCGGGCGCGGCGGCCGATCATCGTTGCGGTAGGCCTGCTTGGCGCGGCCTTGATCTACGGCGACGGCGCGATCACGCCGGCGATTTCGGTGCTGTCGGCGCTGGAAGGGCTGGACATCGCGACGCCGGATTTCCACGGGTTTATCCTACCACTTTCCGTTGTCATTCTGGTCGCCCTGTTCGCCGTGCAGCGCTTCGGCACCGCGCGCATCGGCGGCGCGTTCGGCCCGGTGATGGCGGTATGGTTCATCATCATCGCAGTGCTCGGCATCGGCGGCATCATGCAGCATCCTGCGGTACTGCTGGCAATCGATCCGCGATACGGGCTGTGGTTCCTCGCGTCCGGCGGCATAACCGGGTTCATGGTGCTGGGAGGCGTGTTCCTATGCGTCACCGGGGCCGAGGCGTTGTATGCGGACATGGGGCATTTCGGCCGCGGACCAATCCGGTTGGCGTGGTCGGCCGTCGTGCTGCCGGCGTTGGTGCTGAACTATGCCGGACAGGCCGCCTTGGTCGTGGACGGCACACCGACCGACGGCAACATCTTCTATCACCTGGCCCCGGCTCCACTGCTGGTCCCGCTGGTGCTGCTGGCAACAGTCGCGACCATCATCGCGAGCCAATCGATCATTACAGGCGCCTTTTCCATGACCCGCCAAGCCATCCAGCTCGGCTGGCTGCCGCGACTGGCGATCACGCAAACCTCGGCCGTGGGGTACGGACAGATCTATGTCGGTCCGGTCAACTGGCTGCTGATGGTGGTGACGATCGGGCTGACCGTGGGGTTCGGCAAGTCGGACAACCTCGCCGCAGCCTATGGCATCGCGGTGTCGCTGACGATGTTGATGACGACGATGCTGCTGTTCATCGCGATGCGCGAGATCTGGCAATGGGACATCGTGTGGGCTGCGGCGCTTGCCGGAGCGCTGGCCGTGGTGGACGTCGGATTCGTCGCCGCGAACATGATGAAGATCGCCGATGGCGGCTATGTGCCATTGCTGCTGGCAGCCGCGGTGTATGGGGTGATGCTGGTTTGGCATCTCGGCGCCGACGCCGTCGCTGGCCGCATGCGCGACGCTGTGGTGCCGGTGGACGACTTCCTGGCCGGATTGGAGGCACGTGGCGTACCTCGCGTGCCGGGAACAGCGGTGTTCCTGACGCGCACGGCGCGCGACGTGCCGCCGGTGATGATCTGGCACGTTCGACACAATCGCGCGCTGCATCGGCGTGTCTTCATCCTGAACGTGACAACCGACATGTCGCCGTATGTACCAGATAAGGATCGCTTGTACTTTGAGTGGATCGCCCCGGATTTCTGGCGAGGCACCGCGCGCTATGGGTTCATGGAACGACCGGATATCCCGGCCATGTTGCGGGCGGCGCATGAGGGGGGATGTGGGATAGATCCGGCCGACCTGACCTATTATGTCGGACACGAGACGGTCGTGGCGCGGGACGATAGCGGGGGTCTGCCGCGTTGGGTGGAATCGATGTTTGCGTTCATGCAGCGCAATACGCTGCATGTGACCGACTACTTCCGCCTGCCGGCGGAGACGGTGGTGGAGCTGGGGCGGGAGGTGGCGATCTGAGACGCGCGATCAGGCGTGAGCGCGCGCGCACCGTGCCCGGAACACCGACGAAGCCACTGAAGTGCAGGAAGCTGCTGGTGTCGCCGATAGCGCGCATCGTGGTGGGGCCGCATGCGCCGATCCGCAGCAGCAATCAGGTGGCGAACATCAAGACATCGCCGGGAAGCGAACATTCTTGCGGGAGCGTGTGCCGGCGCACTGCAACCATTGCCAAGCGTGCAAGGATGTAACGTGCGCCAGAGACCAGAAGCCAACGCGTGACCTCAAGCGACGTGGTCGGCCAGGCCATACCCGGGCGGTCCGAGCGGGTGACCGGCCGGCTCCGGTTCGGAATGGACGGGAGCGCCACGCCAACCAGGGCGCCTGCCCCGGCGCAGACCCATCGCGTGCTGGACGCGGCAGGCACGATTGGCAGTTGGTGCGATCACACCCGACAGGGCGACGCCCGCCAGCCCGGCAATGCTCGCGTCGCGGATCATGCGTTCCAGCAAGCCTGGCCCAATGTGACCATTTTCCATCGTCTGTGCACACGACTGCACGTTGGAAACTCTTTGTGGGCGTCACTAGGTTAGTGACGACATCGTGGTCATCCTGGCCTCCATCGTCCAGTGGGATTGCGCAATGGTGGCAGCGAAGAATTTGACCCATTGCGGACCTGACAGACAACGCATCTCTGCCCCAACCAAAATCAGGGGTTGATCCCCCGTCGCCGGCGGTCTACCTGCGCAGGACCCGCGGATCTTTGTCCGGGGTGTCCGGGTACCGCCCGGGCCGTGCAACCAATCGAGGACCACATGAACCCGCGATCTAGCAGCCAGCCATCGGAGTACGACAGTCGACGCTCGTCGTCTGCCATGACCGGTGCGCTGACCCAAGACCCGGGAAGCCCATGTGACCGTCTAGGACCGCGCCGCCGGCGCTAGTCCACGGCCGCAGGCCTCCCGGGTTCGAGCCCACCATCGAACCACAGGAGGCCGCAATGGCCACTCTCTTCGACCTGGCCCCGTTCCGGGGTACTGAAGCCACGGTGTTCGACCGCATCTGCGCGGATGTGCGCGCATATGCGGGCGCACGACCGCGCCTCATCGCGTGCTGGACCCTGCGTCCTGATGGCAGCCTGGCCTGCCACTGGGACTTCGACCTCGCACCCGCGTCCCTGCCGTCCGGCTGATCCCGCCGCCGACTTCCTTGCGCCGGTCCCGCCTCGCGGGGACCGGCGCACCGATCGGTGTTTCACGGACCAGCAGGATGACAGGAGACGGAGATGGATAACGTCAATGCAAGCGCGGCGGTGCTCGACACCGCCCATATCGGTGACATCGAGGGCGCACTCGGCACCATCCGGCTGGGCGACAATCGGTCGCGGATCTCGTGGCGCGCGCGGCTGCTGACTTTGGCGGCGATCGTCGGCCCCGGGCTGATCGTCATGGTCGGTGACAATGACGCCGGGGCCTTCGCCACCTACACCCAGGCCGGCCAGAACTACGGCACCGCACTGCTATGGACGCTGCTGCTGCTGGTGCCGGTGCTGTACGTGAACCAGGAAA
>DATHNE010000054.1:0-25946 GCA_035486355.1 Acetobacteraceae bacterium | reverse complement strand
TGGCGTTGAATGAGCTGATCCGGTTCGCTGAAGCGCGGTGCGGTGCATGGCGGACATGATTGCCACAACCCGGCAGGGCCGCATCGAGGTGCGGGCGCTGTCGCACAGCTATGCCGGGCGCGATGGCGTTTCGGAGGCGTTGGCGGGCATCGATCTGGTCGTGGAGCCGGGGCGATTCGTCGTGGTGGTGGGGCCGAGCGGGTGCGGCAAGACCTCCTTGCTGATGATGCTGGCGGGGCTGCGCGACCACACCGCCGGCACGATCCTGTGCGACGATCGGCCGGTGACAGGACCGGATCCGGATCGGATCGGCGTGGTGTTCCAGGAGGCGAACCTGTTCCCGTGGCTGAGTGCGCTGGACAACGTGGCGTTTCCGCTGGCGCTGCGCCACGTGAAGCTTGCGGAGCGGCGGCGGCGCGCGCTGGAGATGCTGCGGCTGGTGCGGTTGGCGGAGTTCGCGGGGCGGTATCCCCACGAGCTATCGGGGGGCATGCGGCAGCGCGTGTCGATCGCGCGGGGGCTGGTGCAGGACCCGCCGGTGCTGCTGATGGATGAACCGTTCGCGGCGCTGGACGAGCAGACGCGGATGGCGATGGGGGACGAGCTGCTGCGCATCTGGTTGGAGACCGGGAAGACGGTGGTGTTCGTGACCCACAGCCTGACGGAGGCGGTGTACCTGGCGGATGAGGTGGTGGTGATGTCGGCGCGGCCGGGGCGGATCGTGGACTGGATCGATGTGGATCTGCCGCGACCGCGCGGTTACGAGACGACCTCTTCGCCGGCTTTCACAATGTTACGGGACCGTATCTGGCGCCATATCCGGGCGGAGCACGCATGAGCGCGCAACATACACCTCTCCTACCCTGCGGGAGAGGTCGGCACGCGAAACGACGTCGGGTGCGGGTGGGGCACGATGGGAAGACCCTCACCCGGAACGCGTGGCGTTCCGACCGCTCCCGCACGCGGAAGCGGTGCACGGCGGGGATGGCCCACCGATGACGGAAAGAATCAGCCCCGTCGCGCTGCGCTGGATCATCATCGCGTGCATTCTCGCGCTGTGGGAGGCATTGCCGCGGCTGGGTTTGATATCGACCCTGTTCCTGCCGACCTTGTCCGATACGCTGCGGGTCCTGCTGACCGACTGGCACGAATACATCGACGCACTGATGGTCTCGCTGGGTGAGGTTGCGGTTGCACTGCTGTTCGCCTGCGGCGGCGGCATCCTGGCCGGCGCGATGATCGGCAGCGTGCCGGCGCTGCGCACGCTGCTGCTGCCGGTGGCGTCCAGCCTGTATGCGGTGCCGCTGGTCATTCTGTACCCGGTACTGACCGTGTGGCTGGGTATCGGCCAGGAATCCAAGATCGCGTTTGCGTCGATCAATGGGTTCCTGCCGACCGCCCTGGCAACCGCCGCGGGCATTCGCACCATCGATCCCAATCTGATCCTGGCGGCGCGCAGCATGGGCGCGACCCTGCCACAGCGGGTGCTGCGCGTGGTCATTCCGGCTTCGATCCCCACCGTGTTGGCGGGGCTGCGGCTGGGTGGCGTACTGGTCATTGTCAGCGTGGTGGTGTCGGAGATGCTCACCTCCACCGCTGGGATCGGCTATATCGTCACACGCTATCGCACCGTGTTGGACTCCACGCATGTGTTCGGCGCGGTACTGCTGATTGTGCTGGTGACGCTGGTGTTCGACCGGTTGGCCGGCGCGCTGGAACGCCGCGCCGCGGTCTGGCAGCCGCAGGCACGGGTGGCAGGGCGGACCGCGCGGACCGCGCTGGGTGCCACCGTGCCAGCGGAATGATTGAGCAAGGGGACTCCACCATGTCGTATCCGACCCATTTGTTGCCAACCACCGTCGTCGGCAGCTATCCACAGCCGGACTGGCTGGTGGATCGCGCCGGCCTGCACGCGCATGGTGTGCCGCGCACGCACGCCCACGACATCTGGCGCATCCCCGAGCCGCTGCTGGAGCAGGCGCAGGACGATGCCACAGTGCTCGCGATCCGCGACATGGAACGGGCCGGGATCGATATCGTCACCGACGGCGAGATCCGGCGCGAGAGCTACTCCAACCGCTTCGCCCTGGCACTGGAAGGCATCGACGCCGACAGCCCTGGCGAGGTGCGCGCCCAGTTCAACACCACGACGCCGGTGCCGCGTGTGGTGGGAAAGATCCGCCGCCGCGGACCGGTGGAGCTGCGCGACGTTGAGTTCCTGATGCGCAACACGGCCAACGTCACCAAGATCACCTTGCCCGGTCCGTTCACGCTGTCACGCCAGGCGAAGAACGAGTTCTACGCTGACGAGGAAGAGCTGGTGATGGACTACGCCATCGCGGTGAACGAAGAGTTGCGCGACCTGAAAGCCGCCGGCGTCGATGTGGTGCAGTTGGACGAGCCTTGGGTCCGCACCGATCCGGAGAAGGCGCTGCGCTACGGCCTGCCGGCGATCAATCGTGCGTTGGCGGGGATCGATGGCCCCACAGTGGTGCATATTTGTTTCGGCTACGCCGCGGTCGTGAAACAGCAGAAGCCGACCGGCTACAGCTTCCTGCCGCAGCTTGCGGACACGGTCGCGCAGCAGATCTCGATCGAGGCGGCGCAGCCGAAGCTTGACCTCGGTGTGCTCCGGGATCTGGCGGGCAAGCAGGTCATGCTGGGGGTGTTGGATCTTGGCGATCCGGCAATCGAGACGGCCGCGGTCGTTGCCGAGCGTATCCGGGCGGGCCTGAAATTCCTGCCGGCCGATCGTCTGATTCCGGCGCCCGACTGTGGCATGAAGTACCTGCCGCGGGCGACCGCGTTCGGCAAACTCAAGGCGCTCGCCGACGGTGCGGCGATCGTGCGGTATGAACTGGCCGGGTAGCTGCTACGCCGCCCTTCGCACACTGCAGCGCATAACGCGTTAAATCGCTGGCACACAACGTGCGTAATGGCATGCGCAAGAGGCGCGCATGAGCCCGTCCTCGCGGAGTGCGACAGATGCCGGATCGTCCGGTGGTCAGCGTCATCGTCCCGAGCCGGTATTGCCTGGCGTGGCTGCTGCGGGCGATCGCCTCAATCGGTCGCACGCCGGACACCGAGATCGTCATCTTGCATGATGGCTCGCTCGATGGTTCCCGTGACTGGCTCGGCCGTGCGGCGCAGAGCGAGACGCGACTGTGCGTCCTGGTAGGTCCGGGCGCTGGTCCGCCGAAAGCCCGCAACATGGCGATCGGCGTGGCGCGCGGCCGGCTGCTGGCCTTCCTCGACGCTGAGGATAGCTGGCACCGCGGCAAGCTGGAGGCCCAGTTGGCCTTGCATCGGGACAGTCCGGACCTGGTGTTTTCGTTCACGGACTACCGCGATGTCGGTGTCGACGGCGCCGCCCTGACGACCGGGTTCGCCGCTTGGCCGTGGTTTCACAACCGGCATGCGGCGCGGACCGATCCTTATGTGCTGGAGGACGACGCTCTGGCGCAGGTCTTCGCCGCGCCCGTGGTGGCCACGTCGACCGTCGTGGCCGGACCGACCTGGTGCGTCGGCTTGGCGGCTTCGACCCAACCTTGCCGTCAACCGAGGACTGGGATCTGTGGGTGCGCTTGGCGGCGTGTGGCAAAGTTGGTTGCGTACCGACGGTCCTCACCGACCATGTGGTTCACCCAATCGCGGTGGCCCCCAACATGCGCGGGCGGGTGATCGGCATGCGGATGATCGCGGAGCGGCTCAATCCCAAGGCTCTCAGGGTTTTCGCCGCACGGCTGTTGACGTTGGACGCCGATGTTGCGGCGGCCGCCAACCGACGCTGGCGCGCAGCCTGGCTACGGGCCAAGGCGTGGCAGTAGGCGCCGAATGGCACGACGATGCGTGCCACGGCGATCGCACTGCAAAACGCGATGGCTCAGTCGCGAGACGCAAGGGTCTGACGGCACGACCCCATGGCGCGGCATGGTAAAATGCAACGCAACATCGTTGTCCTGCATGATGGTGATCTCGTCACGGCGTCGGTGTTGCCGCCGCTGCTGTTGCCGGGTTCGGCACCGATCATACCAGTCGCGCTGGAGCTGACCGTGCTGCCGCGCGCTGTCCTGCCGGGGCATGAGGACCTGCCGCCGACTGTCGTTTCGACGTCGCCCGCGGCGGCATCCGAGACGGAGATCTTGCCGTTGGCCGTGATGGAAAAGCGCATGATCCTGGCAGCGTTGCGCCATACCGGCCAGGACGTGCCGCGCGCTGCGGCCATGCTGCAGGTCAATCCGTCAACGATCTATCGGAAGCTGCACGCCTGGCGGGAGGATACGAGGCTGACGCTTGGGTGATCGGGCCAGGATGCGCCGATATGGCGTAGGCCTGCTTCAGCCGCGCGGGCTTTCGGCGAGTCATGCACCACCGGTTGCCGCGGTGGTCGTGGGGCGGGCGGGCAAGTACCGCTCGACCAGATAGAGCGGCCGCTACTTCGTCTCGTTGAATACCCGCCCAAGATATTCGCCGATGACGCCCAGAGAGATGAGCGGTGTTCCGCCCAGCAGCAGCACCACGACCCGCAGGCTGGGGTAGCCCGCGGGGTGAATCGCCCCAGACCAGCGTGCGTATCACCACCACCACGCCGAACAGTGCTGCGACCAGCGCGACTGCCACGCCTATATAGGTGGCCAGTTTCAACGGCAGCACACTGAAACTGGTGAAGCCCTCGATCGCCAGGTTCCAGAGCTTCCAGTCGTGCCATTTTGTTTCGCCGGCGGCACGCAGGCGCGATCGTACAGCACGGGCTTGGAGGGGAAGCCAACCCAGGCGAGCAGGCCTTTCATAAAGCCGTGCCGCTCGCGCAGCTGCAACAACGCGTCTACCGCGCGACGGCTCATCAGGCGGAAGTCGCCAGTATCCGGCGGCAGCTCGACCCGGCCGCAGTTGCGCATCAGCCGGTAGAACAGGGCAGCGGTGCGGGTTTTCAGCCAGGTCTCGCCTTCGCGCACCCGTCGGCGCGCGTAGATCATATCGAAGCCCTCATGCCACGCCGCGACAGGCTCGGGGATCACCTCGGGTGGGTCCTGCAGGTCGGCATCGATGATGATCACCGCCGCGCCGCTTGCTGATCGAGGCCCGCGGTGGTGGCGATCTCCTTGCTGAAGTTGCGCGACAGATTGACCACCGCGACGCGCGGATCGCGTGTGCGCAACGATTCCACCACCGTCAGGGTCGTGTCGCGGCTGCGATCATTGACGTAGATGATCTCCCACGGCTTTCCTAGGCCGTCCATCACCTGGGTGAGACGTGCGTGCAGCAGCAGAATGGCGTCCGCCTCGTTGAACATTGAGACGACGATCGAAAGGACGGCTGCGCTGGGGCTGGCAGGGGGCACCGATCCTCCCTCTGGGCCACGATTCGCGCGACAGTATCGGGTTTTGCACGGTCGCGTGATAGAATGTGGCGATCAGCGCGCGGCCCTGCTAGGGAAACCCCATGTCCACGTCACACCTGCGCATCGGTGTCGCCGGGGTCGGCCATTTCGGCCGCTACCACGCCTTGAAGGTGGCTGCGTCCGAGCGCGCCACGCTGGTGGGCGTCTACGATCCGCACGAAGAGCGGGCCAAGACCATTGGCTGGGAAGTCGGCGCGCCGGACATGGGATTTGACGCGCTGCTTGCGGCTTGTGACGCGATCATCATCGCCGCGCCGGCGGAGGCGCATCATGCGCTTGGCGTCGCCGCGTTGCGTGCTGGGAAGCATGTGCTCGTCGAAAAGCCGATGGCTGCGACGCTAGCGGAGGCTGACGAGCTCGCCGTGCTGGCAGGTGAACGCAAGCTGGTGTTGCAGGTCGGCCATCTGGAAAGATTCTCCGCCGCGCACGGCGCCTTGTCGGGTCATGTCGGTGCGCCGCTGTACATCGAGGCGGCGCGCGTTGCCCCGTTCAAGCCGCGCGGCACCGACGTGTCGGTGATCCTAGATCTGATGATCCATGATCTCGACTTGGTGCTGGCCTTGGTGGCGGCGCCGATCGAAAGCGTGGACGCGGTCGGTGCGGCGGTGTCCAGCGAACACGAGGACATCGCCAATGCCCGCATTCGGTTCACCAATGGTGCGGTGGCGGCGATCACCGCCAGTCGCGTCTCCCCGCGGACCGAGCGGCGCATGCGGATCTTTGCGCGCGACGGCTATATGTCAGTGGACTTCGCCAACCGGCGGCTGACCGTGGTCACGCGCGGCGGTGGCCTGCCGATACCGGGTGTCACCGGGTTCGGGATGCAGGAGACGTCGTGGGAGGATCACGATTCCCTGGCCGCCGAGCATGCCGCCTTCGTCGCTTCCGTTCTGGACGGCGCGCCGGTTCTGGTAGATGCCGCCGCCGGGCGGCGCGCGCTGGACGCCGCGTTGATGGTGATGGCCAGCATGGCGGACAGCCGGGCGCGGATGCGGGCGTCAGGCTTGATCGAGTAACTCGAGCAGCGCGGCGGCGGCTGCGTCCGATGGCGCTCCCGTTGGGGGTGCCAGTTGCGCCAGTACCGCGCGACAGGCGGCGCGCTGTGTCTCGGCGGCGTTCGGATCGGTCAGCAGCGTCAGCAGCGCCACGCCCAGCCGCTCCGGCGTGCAGGTCTCCTGTATCATCTCTGGAACGACCTCGCGTTCGGCGATCAGGTTCAGGATCGAGGCGTAGCGCACCTTGACGGTCCGTCGGGCGATCGCGGCGGTGAGCGGATTGACACGGTACGCCACCAGCATCGGCACGCCGGCCATCGCCAGCTCCAGCGTGGAGGTGCCGGATTTGGTCAGTGCGGCGCTGGCGGCAGCGAAACCGTCGTACTTATCGTCGTCGGTCCGCAGCAGGATCGGTTGCGTCGGCCAGGCGCGTGTGGCCGACGCGACCGTCTCGGCGACAGGGCCCGCGATCGGCACCACGGGGACCACGTCCGGCACCTGTGCCGCGACGAGGCGGAGCGCCGCGTCGAAGATCGGCAGATGGCGCGCGACCTCGGTGGACCGGCTGCCGGGCATCACGATGAGTACGCGCGTAGTGGGCGCCAGCCCGTGCCGGGCGCGAAACCGTGCCGCGTCGCCGGCGTCGGCGCCGCTTTCCAGCACCGGGTGGCCGACGAAGCTGGCCGGCAAATTGTGGCTGGCGAAGAACGCCGGTTCGAACGGCAACAGGCACAGCAGCCTCTCCCACAGCCCCGGATAGTGTCGCACCCGCCCCGACCGCCATGCCCAGACCTGCGGCGCGACGTAATGCGCCCGCTTAATGCCCAGCGGGGCGATCGCGCGCAGCACGCGGAGTGTGAAGCCCGGGCTGTCGATGGTTACCACGATCGAGGGGCGCTGCGTCGCGATATCGGCAGCGGTATCGCGCAGCCGGCGGCGTAGTGCCGCGATCTTCGGCAGCACCTCAAGCAATCCCATCAGCGCCAGTTCGCGCATCGGGAACAGGCTGGTCAGGCCGTGCTGTGCCATGCGTTCGCCGCCGATACCGGCGAACGCCAGAGCTGGCCGACGTGCCCGCAGCGCCGCCATCAGCCGCGCGCCGAGCACATCGCCACTGGATTCGCCGGCGATCAGATAGATCAACGGTTGGGTCACGGACGACGCGTGCGGAGGTCAGTCGTGCGAATGGCCGCCATACAGCGACTCCGGCGAGACGAGTGGCTGCGCGATCTCCACCAGGGAACCATCGCGCAACGCGCGGTAAAAGCAGGTGCGGCGGCCGGTGTGACAGGCGACCCCTTCCTGGTCCACCAGCAGCAGCAGTGTGTCGCCGTCGCAATCGATGCGCAGCTCCCTCAGATGCTGCGCCTGGCCCGAGGTCTCGCCTTTGCGCCACAGCTTGCCGCGGCTACGGCTAAAGTAGCAGACATGGCCGGTGGCCAGCGTTTCGGCGATCGAGTCGCGATTCATCCACGCCAGCATCAGTACTTCGCCAGTGTCGTGCTGCTGGGCGATCGCCGGAACCAGGCCGTTGGCATCGAAGCTGATCTGGTCGAACACGGCCTGCGTCGCCATCTGACTGTCATCCTGGAACATGGATGCTATCTTGGGGCCGGAGTGGCCACGCGCAAAGGACCGACACATGACCGGGGGTGGGTTCTCCCCTCGCACCGACACATTGCTGGACCGGGCCGGCGCCATCTGCGAGGCGCGAGGGGCCCGGTTGACTGACCTGCGCCGCAAGGTTCTGGGGCTGATCCTCGATTCCGAGGCGCCGACCGGCGCGTATGAGCTGCTGGATCGGTTGCGTGCCACACGGCATGGCGCGGCGCCGCCGACGGTCTATCGCGCGCTGGACTTCCTGCTGGAGCATGGTCTGATCCATCGGGTGGAGCGACTGTCGGCCTTTGTCGGCTGTGTTGCACATGCGCCGGGGGAGGATGCTGGCCACGCCGCGCAGTTCCTGATCTGCCGCACCTGTGGCAGGGTGACCGAGCTGGAGGATCACGAACTGGCGCATGCGCTGGCGGCCGCGGCCCAGCGGCTTGGTTTCACCGTCAACACGGCTACTATCGAGGCGGAAGGGTTGTGCGCCGACTGCGCCGCCCGGGTGCCGGAGCCCACCGCATGCGCCTGATCGCCGCTCCCGAGACTGTTCTGCCCGCCCGCCGCCGCGGTCATTCCGCGGGTAATGATTTCTGGATCACCGCGTATATGGGTGCCAACCGTTACGATCCCGGTGCAGCGCCGCCGCCGACGGATGGCTCGCTGTATCCGATGGCGTTTCTGGTGGAGCAGGATCGGGGCTGTGTTGCGCCTTCGCATTTCCATCAGGCCGATCAGTTCCAGGTGGTGGTGGCCGGCGAGGGGCGGCTGGGGACGCACGACGTGGTGCCGGTCACGGTGCATTTCTCTGGGAAGTATTCACCTTATGGCCCGTTGATCGCCGGTGAGGCAGGGCTGCATTATTTTACCTTACGGAACGGTTGGGATCCGGGCGCGCGCTATATGAGCGAGAATCGCGCATTGCTGCGCACCGTGGCCGGGCGGCGGCATCGCGAGGCGGTAGCGTCGCCGATCGCGGTCTCGGCCGCGTGCGATGGCGCCGCGCCGGTTTGCGAGATGTGTCTGCCGCCCAGCGACGACGGATTGGCGGTGCTGCGGTACGAGCTGCCTGCCGGGACGCAGGTGACCGGACCGGACCCCGCCGGGGGCAACGGCCAATACTGGGTCGTGATCGGCGGAAGCGTGCTGCACGATGGAACAGAATTGCCACAACTTGCGTGTGTTTTCCTCTCGCCAGATGAAGCGGCCTTTACCGCTGTCGCCGGTTCGTGTGGATTGAGTGTTCTGGCACTGCAATTTCCACGCGCGAAGGTGAACTGAGTTTATGGCGAATGACCCGAAGGCACTCGACTGTCTGGCCTGCCCGGCTCTGTGCTGCCGACAAGCCGGCTATGTTGAGGTAAGTGAGACCGACATTCGCCGCCTGGCGAAGTATCTCGACATGACGGTGCGCGCATTCGAAGCCAAGCATATTGTTGAGAAGACGCGGCGAGGGTCGAAACGGATCAAGGCAGGGTATGAGACCTGCCAGTTCCTGGACAACGATCGGCGCTGTTCGGTGTATGAAGCGCGGCCGAAAGACTGCCGTGGCTATGTGTGTTGGAACCAGCCGGACACCACGGTGTTCGAGTTCGCCAAGTTCCTGCAGAACCCGGTGGACAAGCTACGCGAGCGTGAGCGGCGCGAGGCAGAGCGGAAGTAGCGTCGATGCCGTATGGCAGCAATGACGAGCTGCCACCCGGCGTGCGCGATCATCTGCCGCCGCCCGCGCAGGATATCTTCCGCGAGGCGCTCAATCACGCCTGGCAGAGCCATGGTGGGGACGAAGCGATCGCGTTCCGCGTAGTATGGGCGGCGGTGAAGCGGAGCTATCGCAAGCGGGGCGACGTGTGGGCGCCGATCAGGTAATTGGTCGCGCGGCGATTTTCGGCACTCCATCAGTCCGGGCGCGCGCGGACTATATTGCTTGATCGATACGTGTTTTACTATTCGGCAGTGGATTGATGTCAGTGAGCGCAGAGAATGCGGGCGATGGGCCATGCCATGGCCTGGTGCAGCGGTATCGTCATGCTGACTCTGACATCCGGCTGCGCTTTTGATATCAGCCACGTCACTCGCGTGCCGACCACATTTGCGTCCGCCGACGGTTCAGGTTGGACCCTGATGGGCTTCTTTGTCGGTCACGTGTACCCAGAGCTCGTGGACGACGCCGAAGCCGAGGCCGATATAGCCAGTTGCCATCTGGTCGGTTGGTAGCCCCGCTGTTGATCCCATCATACTGATAGTGCGATGAGTTGGAACCGCTGACTGTCAGCCAATTTTCTTGAACTTGTGCAGCGATCGCAGGTTGTCCGGGCGCGGTTGGTCGGGATAGGTCTGCGGCCAGTTGGTCCACGACACCTCGCCGACATACAGGTCGCCGTGGGAGTCCACGGTCAGCCCGTGCGGTGCCATGAACTCGGTCGGGCCCAGACCGGGCCGCCAGCCACCCAGACGTGCGATGCGTTTGCCGGTGTGATCGGTGATCGTCACGCGCGGCCCAAGATTCGGCATGTTGCGATTGACCGGCTGTGTTGGCCCCAGTTCGCCAATGTAACAGATTGGGCACTTGCCCGGTGGCATGAACAGCCCGCATGGCCGGTGCAGATTGTTCCATTGTGCCTGATATTTGCCGCTGCCATCGAACACCTGCACGCGATGGTTCTCGCGATCGGCGACATAGACCCAGCCATCGCCATCGCAGGTGATGTTGTGCGCGATGTTGAACTCACCTGGATCGCTGCCGGGTTCACCCCACGACAGCAGCAGCTTCCCGTTCGGCGCATATTTGTGCACGCGCGAATTGCCATAGCCGTCCGACACATAGATGTCCCCTTGCGGCGACATCGCGGTATGGGTACAGCGGTGGAACGGTTCGCCACTCATATAGGGTGACGGCTTTCCTGGAATGCCGATCGTCAGCAGGACCTTCCCCTCAAGCGTGCATTGCCGGACGGTGTGATCGCCATCATCGGTCAGCCAGATGGTGTCATCCGGTGCCATGAACACGCCGTGCGCGCGCGGAAACAGGCCTTCGCCCCAGGACCGCAGGAAATTGCCGTCGCGGTCGAGCACGATCATCGGGTGTTCGCCACGATTGAACACATAGACATTGTCGTTCTTGTCGACCCCAACCGAGCCGATCTCCTTGAACGACCAGCCGGGCGGCAGTTTCGCCCAGTTCTCCACCGGCTCGTAGGTGTACTCGCCATCGCCCAATGTCGGCATGATGCGTTTCTCCCCTACCTGTACCGCGGAGCTTGTCACGAAGGCCGCGAGGTTGCCAGACCAGGGGCATTTGCTAGCTTGTGCACAATTCGGATTGGGGAGCACGTCATGCGCGTCCTGCGCGGGATTGTCATTGTCATCGCCACACTGTTAGCCGGCACCGCGGCACGCGCGGATAGTGTCGTGGTGACCCATTGGGGATCGGCCTATTATGGCGCGCCCTACGCGGTGGCGATGGCCAAAGGCTTCTTCAAACAGAACGGTGTCGATATTACCGGCATTACCTCCGGCGCCGGCGGTGGCACCTCAGTGCGCAATACACTCGCGGGCGATTTGCCGTTTGGCGAGGTGGCGTTGTCGGCGACGGTGCAGGCGATCCAGCACGGTGAGCCGCTGGTGATGGTCTGTGGTGGCACCGATACTGTGGGCGACATCCTGTGGATCGCCAAGAAAGGCTCGTCGCTGCACGCCTTCGCGGACTTGAAGGGCAAGCGCGTGGGATTCACCGCACCTGGGTCCGTGACGAACATGGTGCTGCTGATGGCGCTGCAGAAGCACGGATGGGACCGCTCGGCGTTCCAGATGATGCCGGCCGGCGATATCGGCGCCAATCTGTCCGCGGTGCTGAGCGGCGCGGTCGATACCGCAATGACCGGCGAACCGGTGTGGTCCGAGAATGAGGACAAGCTGCAACCGGTGTTCTGGGCCAAGGACGAGGCTGGTGACCGCATCACGCAGAACGTCTGCATCACGACACGCGATTTCGCGGCCTCGAAGGAAGGTGCTGCGAAGCTGCGGGCGCTGCTGGCGGCACGGCGTGAGGGTGTCCGTTACGTCTACGCGCATCCGGACGAAGCTGCAGATATTACCGCCAAGGCTTATAATGGAGATCCGGTACTGTACCGGAAGGTTTTTCAGCACATGATTGCCATGCACTACTGGGAAGAGGGTACCTTCGATTATCAAGGCATGAACCGGATGATGGATGGGCTGCGGATTCTGGGTCAGATCAAGGGGGATGTGGATTGGTCGAAGATGGTGGACACCAACTTCCTGCCACCGGATCTCAAGCCACATATGTGATGCCAGGTTGTTGTGTTAAGCCTCAACGCAATCAAACAAACGACCACAGGGAGACCACCATGCAGTCCTTGCTGCGACGCCTGCTGTGTGCAGGTGCGCTGTCGCTGCTGATCAGTGGCGCGCAGGCCGAGACCATCACCGTGACGCACTATGGCTCGGCATTCTATGGTGCGCCGTATGCGGTGGCGATGGCCAAGGGCTTTTTCAAGCAGCACGGCCTTGATATCACGGGCGTGCTGACCTCGGCGGGCGGCGGTACTTCGGTGCGTAATATGCTGGCGAGTGACCTACCGTTCGGCGAGGTGGCGCTCTCTGCCGCGGTAGCGGCGATCAATCACGGCGAGCCGCTGAAGATCCTGTTCGGTGGTGTCGACTCGGTCGACGACATCATCTGGATCGCCAAGAAAGGCTCGCCGCTGCACGGGTTCAAGTCGCTGGTGGGCAAGCGTGTGGCGTTCACGTCGCCTGGCTCCGCCACCAACATGATCCTGCTGATGGCGCTGAAAGCGCAGGGCCTGACGCAGGCGGATATGCACCTGGTTGCCGCCGGCGACATCGGCGCCAACCTGTCGGCGGTGTTGACCGGCGCGGTCGATACCGGGATGACGGGCGAACCGATCTGGTCCGAGAACGAAGACAAACTACAGGTGGTGTTTCGCAGTTGCGATGTCGTGCCATGCAACATGATGCAATCGGTCGGCGTGACAACCGTGTCCTATCTGGACAGCGCGGAAGGCCAGAAGAAGCTGGCCGGCATCGTTGCCGGGCGGCGCGAGGGTGTCGAATTCATTTACGCCCACCCTGACGAAGCGGCAGACATCGTCGCGAAGGCGTTCAATGGCGATCCAGCACTGTATCGCCGGGTGTTCAAGAACATGACGGCCTCGCACTACTGGACGCCCGGCATCATCGATAAGGAAGGCATGGACCACATGGTGGAGGGGCTGCAGATCATGGGGCAGCAGAAAGGTCCGGTGGATTGGGACAAGATCATCGACGCACGGTTCCTCGCCGCGAAGACCAATTGATGTCGCATGCGTCGCTGCAAGGCGTGACACGGGTCTATCCGGGTGCGCGATCCGTGCATGCGTTGGGGCCGATCGATCTGCAGATCGCACGTGGTGAGTTCTTCTCGGTGGTGGGTCCGTCGGGCTGCGGCAAGTCAACGCTGCTCGATGTGCTGGCGGGGCTCAACGCGCCCACCGAGGGGCGCATCACATTCGAAGGTAAGCCGGTCTCCGGCCAAGTGCCCGACGGGATCGGGGTGGTGTTCCAGGAAGATGCCAGCTTTCCGTGGCTGACTGTGCACGACAACGTCGCGTTCGGTTTGCGCCGCGCCGGCGTCGCGACGGCCGAGATTGCGCGGCGTGTCGATTACGCCATCGGCTTCATGGGCCTGAGAGATTTCGCGCAGTCCTACCCGGCGCAGCTCTCGGGTGGCATGCGCCAACGTGTCTGCATCGCCCGCACACTGGTTTTGCAGCCACGGCTGATCCTGTTGGATGAGCCATTCGGTGCGTTGGATCAGCAGACGCGGTTGCTGATGGGCGATGAGGTGTTGCGGCTGTGGCGCGAAACCGGTGCCACGGTACTGCTGATCACGCACGCATTAGATGAAGCGGCGATGTTGTCGGATCGTGTTGGCGTGATGTCGGCGCGGCCAGGGTGCTTTATCGACATGGTGGAGACCGGCTGGCCGCGCGAGCGCGACAGTCGGATTGTGTCCGACACGGCATTCGGTGCGGTGACGGCGCGGCTTTGGTCGTCGCTGCGCAGCGAGTCCTTGAAGGCGATCGGTCGCGCGCCGGCCGAAGCATGAGCCGCGCCGCCAAGATCCTGTGGACGCGTGCCGCGGTGGTTGTCGGTGCTGTACTGTCACTAGAGATCGTCTGCCGCGCGGGGCTGATCAATCCATTGACACTGATTCCGCCCAGCGAGATGGCGGCGGCCATGCTGCAGATGCTGGCGTCGGGCGAGATCAACGGTGACATCGCGCATACGTTCCTGACGGTGGCGATGGCTTTCATCGCAGCCGTGCTTGTGGGATTTGTCGTCGGCGCCGCCCTGCATGAGCTGCCGCGGATGCGGCGTGCGGTCGACCCGCTGCTTGCTTCGTATTATGCCATCCCGATCTTCGTCTTCTATCCGTTGCTGGTGGCGGTGTTCGGGCTGAATGCGCTGCCGTTGATCGCGATCGGCTTTCTGGCCGCTGTGCCGGCGATGCTGATCGGCACATTACTGGGACTGGACCGCGTGCCGCGCGTGTTGCGCAAGGCGGCGAAGGTGCACCGGCTGAACCGCATCGAGACGGTTACCCGTGTCGTGCTGCCGGCGGCGCTGCCGGATCTGTTCGGTGGCATCAAGCTCGCGTTGGCCTATTCGTTCATCGGTGTGATCGCGGGTGAGTTTATCCTGTCGTCGGGCGGGCTGGGCTATGGCATCGCCTATGCCTACGAGAGCTTCGAAAACCGCGCGATGTATGGCCGCATGCTGTTCGTGCTGCTGGTGGCGATTATCACCAATGGCATCCTGTACGCGTGGGAGGCGCGGCTGAATCGCCGTCGTGGGCGGGCGTGACGCGCGGACGGTATGATAGTCTGATCGATGGCGTCGTCACCGTCGTGGTGATGTTGGCGGCGTGGCAGGGACTGTTCGCGTACGCGGGTGATGTGGCGATCACGCCACCGTTCACGACGATTGCCTACGCCGCGGCGTTATTGGGTAGCGAAACGTTCTGGCCGCATGTCGGCGCCACGCTGCTGGCGTTCGTGGAGGCACTGGCGATCTCCACCGTACTCGGCATCGCACTTGGCCTTTGGCTCGGCCTGCGCCGCTTTGCCGGTGACGTGGCCGAGCCGATGCTGGCCGCACTGTACACCATTCCGAAGGTGACGCTATATCCGGTGATCCTGCTGCTGTTCGGCCTGAATCTGTCCGCCAAGGTTGCCTTTGGCGTCATTCACGGACTGATCCCGATCGTGCTGTTCACACTCGCTGCCGTGCGCAACCTGCCGCCGGTCTATCGGCGTGCGGCCCGCGCGCTGCATCTGACCCCGTGGCAGACTGTCACGCGCGTTCTGGCCCCGGCGGTGATGCCCGAGATCATCAGCGGATTGCGCATTGGCTTCGCCGTGACGTTCCTGGGTGTGCTGATCGGTGAGATGTTCGCCTCTCAGCGCGGCCTGGGATTCCTGGTGATCAACGGCATCAATTCACATAACGTCCGGCTGACCACCGCGGTGACGATGCTGATCATCCTGTTCGCGGTTGGCGCCAACGGGGCGTTGCTGGCGTTCGCACGGAGGCGAAACTAACCCCCCGCCTCCGCCAGCAGCACCTGGCGGTGGCGTTGTGCCACCACAACCTCCTCACCGTCCCGCACTGAGTCAGGCGCAATGGCGATCGTGGTGCGGCCGATCTGCCGCACGGAGAGCGCGGGTGATGCATTGGCAAGCGCGGACAGCAACATCTTCTGTTGTGCATGATCCCGCAGATCGATCCAGGCGCGCGGCACCGGCACCGGATGCAGCTCCAGCTGTTCGGGCAGGTCGGCCATGTAGCGCGCGCGAATGCCTGCCACACCCTTCAATATGTCCAACACCGTGTGCACGCGTTGATCCCAGACCACCGGTTCGGCGGTGAAATCGCGTTGCAGAAACCGCTCGAGCGCGACAACCAGGCTGGTGATCTCTTTCTTGCCCACCTTCATCGAGCGGCCGATGGCATCCTGGTTCGGAACGCATTGAGCGCGCAGCGGGCGATCATCTCGGGCCGCCCGAGGATCCGGCCCGCGGCCCGCGGTCCGGCGATGCCCTTGCCGCCGCTGAAAATGACCAGATCGGCCCCTTCCTCGAGAAACGCGCGCAGATGGCTGACCGGTGGCAGCTCCGACGCGGCATCAACGATCACCGTCATGTTGTGCGCATGCGCGATGCGGATCGCCTCGGCCAGCGGCAGGCGGAACCGGCCGATATGTGAAATGAAGTATGCCGCCGCCGCGGTCTTCTCAGTGATGTCTGTGTTGTGGTTTGTTATTCGGTCCATCATTCCGCCGCGCGGCGTGGTACCTCCGCCCGAAAGCGGGTGCGCATCGCATCCCAGTCCTCCGCCCCCATGCGGTTGAATGCGTCGCGTACTGTCAGGTCGGGCTGCAGCACCGGATGGCGGTGGTGCGCTTTCAATGCTGCCAGCGCGGTCTCGCAGGCGCCGATCGCGGCCTTGAACAACAGGCCCGGGACAATCGCCAGTTTGTAGCCCATGCGCTCGGCCTCGTTTAGGTCGATCTCGGGCGTCTTGCCCTTGCGCACCACGTTCAACAGGCAGGGGCCGGCGACACGGCGTGGGATGGCGGCGACCTCCTCCATGGTCTGCGCGGCCTCGACGAAGGCCATGTTGGCGCCGGCCTGTAACGCGGCGTTGGCGCGCGCGATCGCTTCCTCGAAGCCGGCGACGGCGCGTGAGTCGGTGCGCGCGATGATCAGGAAGTCCGGATCGCGCCGTGCATAGGCGGCGGCACGGATCTTCGCCAACCAATCCTCACGTGGCACGATCTCCTTGTCGTCGAGATGGCCGCATTTTTTCGGCGATAGCTGATCCTCGATGTGGATGCCGGCGACGCCACACTGCTCGTACTCGCGCACGGTCCGCACAGTGTTCAGCTCGTTGCCATATCCCGTGTCGGCATCGGCGATCACTGGCAGCTCCGCGGCTCGCACGATGCGCGCGGCATTGCTGACCATCTCGGTCATCGTCAACAGGCCGAAATCGGGATAGCCGAACGTGGCGGAGGTGCCGGCGCCGGTCATGTAGACCGCGCTGAAACCCGCCTGCGCGACGAGCTTCGCGGTGATGCCGTCATAGGCACCGGGTGCGACGATCATGCCGTCGTGGCGCAGCAGCGCTCGCAGTTTGCCAGCTTCGGTCATGGCGGGTCCTCCTGGTCGGTGGCGCGATGCTACTCAGGGTGTGTCGGGTGGTCCACCGCACGCGCTTGCCGCCCCGCGTCGAGGGACGTATCGCTACACCCCATGCGAGAGACAATTCCCTGGGGCACCGACCTGGCCGCGGTTGCTGATGCCTTCGGGCCATTGCCGGCGGTGCATGATGGCACGCACGAGATCGATTTCGTCACGCTGGCCGGGCGTGCGGCGCGGTTGGCGTTGACACTGTGCGCGCGGGGCGTGCAGCCGGGCGAGGTCGTGGCCAGCAGCCTGCGCAATTCGATCGAGGCGGTGTGGGTCTCGATGGCGTTGCGGCTGTGCGGCGCCTGCGAGACGCCGTTGAACGCCAGCTACACGGACGCCGAGCGGCGGCACTGCCTGGCGCTGGCGGGCGCTCGGCTGGTCGTGACCATGACCGCGCAGGCTGCGGCGTTCGAGGCGCTGGATTGCGCGGTCGTCGCGGTCGATGCGGTTGAGGCGGCGGCGGGCGATCCGGCGGCATTGTCGCCGGTGCCCGCGGAGGCGTGGGGACGCATCAACTTCACCTCGGGCACCACCGGCAAGCCCAAGGCAATCGTGATCACGCATCAGGCGCGTTGGATTGCCAATATCTTGCAGCGTGCGAGCCTCGCGTTCGTGCCGGGGCCGGGCAGCACGGTGCTGCTGATGACGCCGTTCGTGCATGGCGCTGGGATCATCACGCAGGCGTTCCATGATCGCGGCGCCAAGGTCGTGCTGCTGGATGGTGTGGATATCCCCACCGTGTGGCGCGTGCTGGCGGACGGCATCGATCATATCTTTGCGCCGCCAACGGTGTTGGCGAAGCTGGTCGGCGCGTTCGAGGGGCAGCGGATCGGCGGCATACGCTGCGTGTTCTGCGGCACGGCTCCGTTGTTGCCGTCACTCTATGAGAAGGCGAAAGCGATCTTCGGACCGGTGGTGCGGGTCACCTATGGCAAGTCCGAGATCGTCAATCCGATTACCGTGCTGCCACCGCGCGACACAGATGCCTATTACGCCGAGCCGCACGGGGAGGGGATTTGCGTCGGTTTCGCCGGCACCGGGGTTGAGATTGACATTCGTGACGAAACCGGTGCGACCGTGCCGCGCGGTCAGACTGGCGAGGTCTTTCTGCGTGGCCGGCACATGTATTGCGGCCATATTGACGTCACTGGTTTTCATGCGTTGCCGGATGACGGTTTCCACGACACTGGCGATCTTGGCCGTATCGACGCGCGCGGGCGGCTGTATCTGGTCGGGCGTATGGCCGACGTGATCAAGTCCGGCGGCTACAAAATCCATCCCGATGAGATCGAACGCGTGCTGGCGGGGACGGCCGGTACGGCCGCTGTGGCCATCGTCACGTTGCCGTCGGAATACTGGGGCGAGATCATCGTCGCGGTCGCCGAAACGGATGATGCCACTTGGCCGGATCGTGCCCGTGCGGCGGTGAATGAGCTCGCCCGTTACAAGCATCCGCGTGCCTATCTGATGCTGCCGGAGCTGGCGCGCAATCCGCAGGGCAAGATCATGCGCCGGGTGATCCGCGCGGAGCTGCTGGCGCACTACCAGGTGAATGATGGTCCCCACCCAACACTCGAGCGACGCTGATATGAAGACATATGAAACAATTCTGACCGAAACAATCAACACGCATCTGCTGAAGGTGACGCTGAACCGGCCAGAGGTCGGCAATGCCAAGAACACGCAGATGGGACTTGATCTGCTGGATCTGTGGACCCGGCTGCTCGACGATCCGGGTGACGTGCGCTGCATCGTGCTGACTGGCGCGGGTGACCGCATCTTCTGCGCCGGTGGTGACCTGAAGCAGCGCAAGGGCATGACGCAGAAGGAATGGCAGCACCAGCACGAGATCTTCGAGCGCGGCCGCGACGTGCTGCTGGAGTTGACGGTGCCGGTGATCGCGGCGGTGAACGGACACGCTTATGCTGGTGGGCTGGAGACGGTGTTGGTGTGCGACTTCGCTTATGCGGTGCGTGGCGCCCGGTTCGCGCTGACCGAAGTGACGATTGGCATCATGCCTGGCGGTGGTGGCACACAGACGCTGCCGCGCGTGGTGGGAGAACAGCGTGCGAAGGAAATCATCCTGACCGGTAAGCCGTTCACCGCTGAACAGGCGCTGGACTGGGGTGTGATCAATCACATCAGCGAGCCTGGGCAATTGATGACCGACGTGCTCGCCACCGCGCAGGCAATCTGTGACAATGCACCGCTGTCGGTGCGCCAGGCCAAGAAGTCGATCCACAATGGCTTGCAGATGGACCTGAAACGCGGCCTGATGTTTGAGATCGAAGCCTATAATCGCCTGGTGGACACCGAAGACCGCCGTGAAGGCGTGCTGGCGTTTAACGAGAAGCGTAAGCCGCAGTTCAAGGGACGTTGAAGCAAAAGGGGAATCGTCATGCCGTTGACCAAGGCCCTCGGGCAGTTCGTCGCTGATCTTTCACCCAACCGGCTGCCGGAAGAAGCGGTGCGCATCGCGCAGCTCGGCTTTATCGACTGCATTGGCACGATGATCGCCGGGCGGAATGAGGACTGTGTGAAGATCCTCAAGCAGGTGCTGGCGCCGGGTGACGGACCGGCGACGCTGGTGTTTGGCAAGGCCAAAAGCCCTGCGCCGGAAGCGGCGTGGATCAACGGCGTGGCGGCGCATGCGCTGGACTACGATGACGTCGCGTTGCGCGGGCATCCCTCGACTGTACTGGTGCCGGCGATCCTGGCCGAGGCGGAGACATTGGGCTCGTCGGGTGCCGACATGATCGTTGCCTACGTCGCCGGTTATGAGGCTTGGGCGGAGCTGTTCCGCCGCGACAACGGGTTGCTGCACCAGAAGGGGTGGCACCCCACGGGACTGTACGGCGCGGTGGGTGCGGCGGCGGCGTGCGCGTCGCTGCGACGGCTCGATGCCGACAAGGCGGCGCAGGCGATCGCGCTTGGCGCCTCGCAAAGTGCCGGGCTGATGTCGAACTTTGGCACGATGACGAAACCGTTCCATGCCGGCAAGTCGGCGCATGCCGGCATTATGGCGGCGCGGCTGGCGGAGGCGGGGTTCACCGCGAATACCGATGCGCTTGAGCATCCGCAGGGTTTTCTGAATGCGATCTCGCCGAGCGGCAAACCCGATCGCGCCAGCGAGCCGAAGCTCGGTGAGGACTGGGCGATCCTGGCGCAGGGCCTGGGGATCAAGAAATATCCCACCTGCTACTGCACGCATCGCGCGATTGACTGCATGTTGGACCTGGTGGCGGCGAACCCGGTGAAGGTGGACGAGGTGAAGAAAATCACCGTCAACATCAGCGATTACTTTGCCACGGTGTTGCGCAACCATACGCCGCAGACCGGCTTGGCAGCGAAGTTCAGCATCGAGTTCGCGATGGCCAGCGGCGTGGTTGCGAAGCGCGTCGGGTTGCGGGAGCTGACGGATACCTTCGTGCAGCGCGAAGACATTCAGAAGCTGATGCAGCGTGTCGAGATCATCACCACCACCGACTATGACGAGGAACTGCCGGGGGCCGCGCTGGCGGATTCGGTGCGGGTGGAGCTGGCCTCGGGACGGGTGATCGAAGGGGCGCCGGTGCGGCGTGCCACCGGGCATGCGACGCGGCCGCTCAGCGAGACGCAGATTTATGACAAGTTCGCGGATTGTCTGGATGCCGGCGGGTCGGACATTCCAGCGGAAACGTTGTTCGCGCGGTTGAAGGCGATCCAGTCGATCACGGCGCGGGAGCTGACCGAGGTATAGCCGCTCTGTCATTGCGGGGAGCACAGCGACGCAGCAATCGCGCGCGCGTGGCACAACCACCTGTACGTCTCGGGATCAAAATTGCTTCGTCGCTGCGCTCCATCGCCGGGACAGATGGATCGAGGTGCTCTAGCGCGGCGCGTGCACGGCGCCGGTGGTGATCAGGGCGTCGATATCGGCCGCGCTGTAGCCGGTCTCGTGGAGCACCGCCCGTGTGTCGGCACCGAGCAGCCGTGCGGGCGGCCCGGGTTCTGCTGGCGCGCCGTCCTCCAAAATCGTCGGACGGATGGTGCGGATCGTGCCTTCCTGCGCGTGCGCCTCGTTCCGCAGCAAGCCAACGGCGCACAACTGTTCGTCCTCGACCAGTGCCTCCAGCGTGTGGCACGGTGCGGCCGGCACATCCGCCTCGGCGAAGGCGGCGACCCAATGCCCGGTCGGCCGGTCCTTCAGCGCCGTGCGGCGCAGCGACATCCATTCGGCCACGTTACGGAACCGAGCGGCCACACTGCGAAAGCGTTCGTCCTCGATCAGCGCCGGCCGGCCGATCGCGGCCAGGAAGCCGTGCACCTGCGTATCCGTGTTCGCGGTGACGGTCATCCAACCGTCCGCCGTCTCGATCAACTGATTGTTCGGCTCCAAGATGCGCGCGTCACCCGGCGGCCCCAGCGGTGGGTCGAAGCTCGCCGGTCCCAAATGCTCCTTCAACACGAAGGCCGCCATCGTCTCCTGCATCGGCACTTCGATCGCCGCGCCCTCGCCGGTGCGCTCGCGACGGAACAGCGCCGCCATGATGGCGCCCGCAGTGATTTCGCCAGTGACATGGTCGCACATGACCAGCGGCACATAGCGCGGCACGCCGTCGCGGCGGATGAACAGGCCGGCGACACCGCCGACCGCTTGGATCACGGTGTCATAGGCTGGCCGGCCCCGATACGGCCCGCCGGGGCCGAAGCCGGTGATGGCGCAGTGAATCAACCGCGGCCGCGTCGCGCGCGCGGTGGCGGCGTCGAGCCCCAACCGTGCCAGCGCTTCGGGCCGGATGTTGGACACCAGCACATCACAGCGATCCAGGATGCGCTGCACCGCCGTCCGCGCCGCGTCCTGTTTCAGGTCCAGGCAGATCGCCCGCTTGTTTCGGTTGAACGCCAGATATTTGCCGGAGTGCTGGCCGCTCGGCGACGGTCCACCCAATGTGCGCAGCACGTCGCCTTCTGGTGATTCCAGCTTGATGACCTCGGCGCCGTAGTCTGCCAGGCGCAACGTGCAGGCGGGCCCGACGACAACGGAGGTCAGGTCGAGAACGCGGATTCCTGTCAGGGGGGCTGGTGTCATACGCGGCTGGCCTGTCAGGTGACGCGATACGAAGAACCGCAGGGGTGTGCGACGCTGGTTTATGACATCGTGTCAAGTGGGCGTCGATTGGCGTCGGCTATTGTCACGACATGGCCAAGTCGTTCAAATGGAACGGGGATTGAGACCAGGCTGCGAGAGGACGCCGTGACACAGGTATTGGCAGCGGGAGCGGCCGCGCTGGTCCTGACGGTGGCCGGCTGGCGATCGCGATCCAGGGGTTCGGCGAGACGCATCTGCTGGTCCCGACCGGGCCCGGCGTGCGTGAGCCGCAGAACCGGCGGGTGGAGATCATCATTCGCTGATCGCAGCGACGTGCGCCTCTTCTGCGTGCGGGAGAGGCCGGCAAGCGAAGCGTGGCCGGGTGAGGGTCTTGCCGGGGACACCACCCCATCCGGAACGATCCGGGTGCCGAACCTCTCCTGCGTAACGGGAGAGGTGTACCGACGGAGGACGCCACCATGACCGCGATCGAACCGATCCCGTACCCCGACGCCAAGCTGCGCCGCATTCTGTCGACAGTCCGCACCATTGCCCTGGTCGGTGCATCATCGAACTGGAACCGGCCCAGCTATTTCGTGATGAAATACCTGCAGGGCAAAGGCTACCGCGTCATCCCGGTGAACCCCGGCCAAGCGGGCAAGGACCTGCTGGGCGAACGTGTCTACGCCAGCCTGCGTGAGATCCCCGAGCCGATCGACATGGTCGACGTCTTTCGTGCCTCCGATCAGGTGGGCCCGGTGGTCGACGACGCCATCGCCATCGGCGCCAAGGTGGTCTGGATGCAACTCGGCGTCCGCAATGACGCGGCGGCCGCGAAGGCCGAGGCGGCCGGCCTTGACGTCGTGATGGACCGGTGCCCGAAGATCGAGTTCGGTCGGCTTGGCGGGGAGCTGTCCTGGAGCGGCGTCAACTCTGGCATTATACGTAACAGCGCGCCGCAAGCGCCGACCGAGCGCGCGGCGAAGCGCCGATCGATGCCCGGCCCCAATCTGATCTATGGGTTCGAAACCCGCGCGGTGCACGCCGGCGCCGCGCCGGATCCCACCACCGGGGCACGCATCACGCCGATCTTTCAGACTGCGTCGTATGTGTTCGAGGACGTGGACCACGCGGCCGCGCTGTTCAATCTGCACAATTTTGGCTATATCTACTCGCGGCTGACCAATCCGACCGTTTCGGTATTGGAAGAGCGTGTTGCCAGCCTTGAGGGCGGTCGCGCCGCGGTGGCGGCGGCGTCGGGCCATGCCGCCCAGTTCCTGATCTTCGCCACGCTGCTGGAACCAGGGGATGAGTTCATCGCATCGCGCAATCTATATGGCGGATCGCTGACGCAGTTCGGATTGTCGTTCAAGAAGCTTGGCTGGACCTGTCATTTCGTCGATCCCCACGATCCGGAGAACTTCCGCCGCGCCTTGACGCCACGTTGCAAGGCCATCTTTGTCGAACTGCTGGCCAACCCTGGTGGGGTCGTTGTTGACTTGGAAGAAATCGCCAAGGTCGCGCACGATGCGGGCCTGCCGCTGATCGTCGATAACACGCTCGCCACCCCTTATCTGTGCCGGCCGTTCGAGTGGGGCGCCGATCTGATCTGTCACTCCACCACCAAGTTCCTTGATGGGCACGGCAATTCCCTGGGCGGGATCGTGGTTGAATCCGGACGGTTCGATTGGTCGCAAGGCGGACGGTTTCCGTCGCTGACCGAACCGGAACCAGCCTATCACGGGTTGCGTTTCTACGAGAATTTCGGCGACTTCGCCTTCACCACCAAGGCGCGTGCGGTCGCCCTGCGCGACTACGGCCCGGCCATGGCGCCGATGAACGCATTTCTGACCATCGCCGGCGTCGAAACGCTGCATGTGCGGATGGAACGCCACGTCGCCAATGCCCAGAAGGTGGCGGAGTTCCTGCAGGCCGACCCGCGCGTGGCCTGGGTGTCGTATGCCGGGCTGCCGTCCAGCCCGTACTACACATTGGCGCGCAAATACCTGCCGAAAGGGGCGGGGGCGGTGTTCACCTTTGGCGTCAAAGGCGGCTACGACGCGGGCACGCGGCTGGTGGAGAACGTGCGCCTGTTCTCGCATCTGGCGAACATCGGCGACACCCGCAGCCTCGTTCTGCATCCGGCTTCAACCACGCATCGCCAGCTCAGTGACGAACAGCGCCTGGCGGCCGGGGCCGGGCCGGATGTCATCCGGCTGTCGGTCGGGCTGGAGACCGCCGACGACCTGATCCGCGACCTGGATCAGGCGCTGGCGGCCGGCTGACCTCGATATTGGGAGGCTGGACACGGGGTTGACGCATCTGTCACATTTTGGTGACTAGACCAACTACGTCTGTGGCGAAAATACAACAGTGTTGCTGAAAGCGCTGTTGCCCCCTCGTCTTCTGACGCTATCGAGATTAATGTCCGTTCACAGCGAGACAAGCGGAGCGTGCATTTGTGCGCGGGCTGTTTCGATTGTGCGACACGGCGCGATAACGAGACGATGAGGAGAGAGCAAACATGCAGCTTCGGAGTGCGCTTCTGGCGGCCGCGATGGTGGCATTGCCACTTGCGGCCCAAGCCCAGCCCGTCACCGGCCTCTATGTCGCCGGCGGCGTCGGCGTCAACTTTATGCAGCAGGAGGATGTGACCACGAGCGGCGGCCCGCTCAGCTCCAGCGGGCAGCTCAAGTCGCGTGTCGGCCCAACCGGCGTCGTCAGTCTCGGCTGGGGCTTCGGTAACGGGCTCCGCGCCGAGGTCGAGGCCAACTATGTGGCCAACAAGTTCAACAGCGCGAGCGGATTTAACAACATTACCAATGCCGGCGGCTGGGAACAGAAGTTCGGCGGCATGGTGAACGGCTTCTATGACTTCAATGGCCTGTCGCCGTGGATTGTGCCGTTCGTTGGCCTCGGTGTTGGCTATGAGGCGACGAGCTTGCACGGTGGGACGGCCTACGCGACGACCGGTGGCACGGTCAGCGTGACCAACGACACGAAGGGCTCCTTCGGCTACCAGGCAATGCTTGGTGCGGCGTTCCCGATCCCGGCGGCGCCCGGGCTCTCGTTCACCGCGGAATATCGCTTCATGGGCCTCGCGGGCGACCGCACCTACTCCGGGATCGCGAGCGTTGGTCATGTCAGCGCGCCGGTTTCCGTCAAATTCAACGACGAATTCAACCACGCGATCCTGATTGGCTTCCGCTACGCGTTTGGTGTGACGCCGCCGCCGCCGCCGGCCCCGATGGCGGCGCCGGCTCCGGCTCCGGCGCGCAGCTACTTGGTGTTCTTCGACTGGGATAAGGCGACGCTGACGGCGCGTGCGCAGCAGATCATCAGGGAAGCGGCGGACAACTCGACGAAGGTGCAGTACACGCGGATCGAGGTGAACGGCTACACGGATACCTCGGGCACGCCGCAGTACAACCAGGGCCTGTCGGTGCGCCGCGCGCAAGCGGTGGCTGGTGAGCTGGTGCGGGATGGTGTTCCGAAGAACGCGATCGCGATCCAGGGCTTTGGTGAGACGCACCTGTTGGTCCCGACCGGACCGGGCGTGCGTGAGCCGCAGAACCGGCGCGTTGAGATCATCATCCGCT
>DATHNE010000053.1:0-5725 GCA_035486355.1 Acetobacteraceae bacterium | reverse complement strand
CTTCTGCTTGTTCGCGAGATCGGCCAGCGCGCTGTCGTATTGCCGGTCGGTCTCCGGTGATTCGACCTCGGCGACCACCTGCCCCGCGGTCACATGGTCGCCGCGATCGACCGCCATTGTCTTCACGTAGCCGGCGACCTTGCCGTACAGCGTCGTGGTCTCCCACGGCCGCGTGTCGCCGAGCAACGTGATGAGGCGCTCTTTCGGACCGGCGGTGACCGGCACCACCTGCACGGCAGGCCCGCGCGCGACCTCCATGGCGAGTGCCTCACGGGTGGCGCTGAGCTGCGCGTCTTTTTGGTGCCAGATGTGGAGTACCGCGGCGCCGGCGATCGCCACCACGACGATCGCGATCAGGTACCCGAAGATGGCGCTGAGACGACCGCCCTTAGCCATGGTGATTTGTTTCCCCTGTCGAATGTCCGCCGCTTGACTGGGCGCCGGCCGCTTCGGCCGCGAAGCGCGCGTCCAGGCTGTGCAGGGCGGGCGGTTTGCGGCGCAGCAGCGTGTAACCGATCGGCACGATGAACAAGGTCGCGAGCGTCGCCATCATCAGCCCGCCGATCACCGCCCGCCCGAGCGGCGCGTTTTGTTCACCCGCCTCGCCGAGGCCCAGCGCCATCGGCACCATGCCGATGATCATCGCCAGCGCGGTCATCATGATCGGCCGCAACCGGATGCGTCCGGCCTCGATCACTGCGGCGAGCGGCCCGATCTCCTCGCGCGAGCGCAGGTCGTTGGCGAAGCTCACCACCAGGATCGAGTTCGACACCGAGATGCCGATCGACATGATCGCGCCCATCAGCGATTCGACGTTGATGGTGCTGCCGGTCAGCGCCAGCATCCAGATGATGCCGATCAGCGCGCCTGGCACCGCCATCATGATGATGAACGGATCGACCCAGGACTGGAACAGTACCACGAGCAACGCATAGACCAGCAGCACCGCGATGATCATGCCCAGCCCGAGGCTGCGGAACGAGGTCTGCATCACCTCGTTCTGCCCAAGGATCTGGATATGCGTGGTGATCGGCAGCCCCTTGCTGACCGCGGCGATCGCCTGCTGGATGTCGGCCGCGGTGGACCCCAGGTCTCGCCCGTCCACGTTGGCGGCGATGTCGATCTCACGCTGCACCGTGTAGTGGTTCACCGATTCCAGGCTGGTGCGCGGATAGACGTTCGCGATGTCGGCCAGCCGCATCACCGGCGCGCCCGGCAGGTCGGTATTCGCCGCGGCGAGCGACGGATCGGGCTTGCTCACCGGCGTATCCAGCAGATCCCCGACCGTGTTGATTTGCTCCAGCGGAGTCTGGACGGACACGAAGTAGTTCACGTTGTTCTGCGGGTTGAGGAAGAAGTTCGGCGACACCAGCGAGCTGGACGACAGCGAGATCAGCATGTTGGTCGCCACGTCGCGCTGCGCGATGCCCATCTTGATGGCGCGCAGCCGGTCCACGTCCACTTGCAGCGCCGGATAGTTCAGCACTTGCACCAGATGCGCGTCGGCGACGCCGGGGATCACGTGCATGCGGCGCAGCAGCTCCTGCGCCAGCGCCTGCGCGCGGTCGAAGTTCACGTCCTGGATCTGCACGTCGATCGGTGCCGAGAGGCCGAAGTTCAGCACCTGGCTGACGATGTCCGCGGTCTGGAAATAGAACACGCTGCCGGGGAACTCGTCCGGCAGTTTTGCGCGGATCGCCCGGATGTAGCCGATCGTCGGGTGGTGTTCGGGCTTCAGAGAGATGGTGATCTCGGCGTCCATGTCGCCGACATTGTCGCTGGGGACGAAGGCCAGGTTGAACGACGACGGGATGCCGATATTGTCGTTGATGGTGTCGAGTTCGTTCGCCGGGATGATCTGCCGGATGCGATCCTCGACCTGCAGCACCAGCTTCTCGGTGACCTCGATGCGGGTGCCCGGCGGCGCGCGGAAGTGCAGCTTGATCAGCCCGACATCGGCCGCCGGGAAGAAATCCAGCCCGATGCGGGTGGCCAGTGCCCCGGTGATCACCAGCAACGCGGCGCCGCAGATCAGCACAAGAGCCCGGCGATTGAGCACCGCGACCAGGGCGCGACCGTAGCCGTCGCGCACCCGGGCGAAGCCGCGCTCGAACAGGCCGAAGAAGCCGCGTGGCGGACCGTGATGCACATCGCTCGCCGGCAGCAGCAGGCGCGCGAATGTCGGCACCAAAGTGAACGACAGCACGTAGCTTGCCAGCATGCAGAACACGACGGTGGCCGCGAGCGGAATGAACAAATAGCGCGCCACGCCGAACAGCAGCACCACCGGGAAGAACACGATGCAGATCGCCAGCGTGGCCACCGTCAGCGGCTGGATCACCTCGGCGGCGCCGTCGATGATCGCCACAGTCAGCGGCTTGCCCAGCGACTGGTTGCGATGAATGTTCTCGATGGTGACGGTGGCGTTGTCCACCAGCAGGCCGATGGCCAGTGCCAGGCCACCCAGCGTCATCAGGTTGATCGTGTTGCCGGTGAGGAACAGACCCACGATTCCGGCGAAGATCGACAGCGGGATGGACGCCGAGACGATCACCGTGTTTCGCCAGCTTCCCAGGAACACCAGGATCAGCAGCGACACCAGGATCGACGAGATGATCGCCTCGCGGATCACGTTCACCACCGCGCCGCGCACGAACACCGACTGGTCGAAGTCGAGTTTCAGATCCAGTCCGTTCGGCGCTGCAGCCTGGATTTCCGGCAGGGCGGCGCGCGCGGCATCCACCACGGCGAGCGTCGAGGCGTCGGCATGCTTCAGGATGGCGAGATAGACCGCGCGCTTGCCGTTGACGTGCACGATGTTGGCCTGCACTGCATAGCTGTCGGACACCGTCGCCACGTCGCCCAGCGTAACGATGCTGTGGTTATAGACGCCGATCGGCAGGGCGTTGAACCGGTCCACCAGCGACGGGCTGGAATTCATCACCACGTTGTATTCTCGATCGCCGATGCGCGCCGTTCCCGCCGGCACGATGACGTTCGACGCCTGGAGCGTGTTCACCACGTCGGCGGGGGCAAAACCCTTGGCGGTCAGCCGCCTCATGTCGAGGTCCACGTTGATCTGCCGCGACTTGCCGCCGAACGGCCCGGGCGTGGACAGGCCCGGAATGGTGAACAACCGCACCCGGATGAAGTTCAGGCTGTAGTCGTAGATCTGCTGTTCCGTGAGCGTCTTGCTCGACAGCGTCATCTGCACGACGGGCACGTTCGAGGCGTTGAACTGGATCACCGCGGGCGGCGTCATGCCCGGCGGCGCGATGCGCAGGATGGAACTGTTGACCGCGGAAATCTGTGCGATGGCGCCGCCGATATCGCTGCCCGGCTGGAAATACACCTTCAGGATGCCGGTGCCCGGGATCGATTGCGATTCGATGCGCTGGATGCCGTTCACCGTGGTGGAATAGGCGCGCTCGGTGATGAAGACGACACGGCGTTCCATGTCTTCGGTGGTCAGGCCGGGATAGTTCCACACCACCAGCACGACGGGAATGTCGATCACCGGGAAGATGTCCACGATCATCCGGGTGACCGATAGCGCGCCCATCAGCACGATGAGCAAGGCGGCAATCGCCGACGTATACGGTCTGCGCAGGGCAATGCGCACGAGACCGATCATTCCGAACTCCCCCGAAACGGACATCACTTGATGACGTTGGGCGGAACTTTGTCATCCCGGCATGACCTTGCCAAGCCGGGGACTTTGCCGACAGCGAGCGGCCGTGCCACGCTTCGAACCTCAGTGCGGGAGGACAGCTTGATGGACACGCAGCAGAGCAAACAGGCCGCGGTGCTGTTGGTGCAGGCGCGACGTTCGATGCAGCCGATCGCCGGTTTGCCGGAAGCGTGCCGCCCGGCCAGCGTGACCGACGCGCACGACATCCAGGATGCGACGACCGAGGCATTGGGCAAAAGGGTCGGTGCCTTCAAGGCCATGACGCCACCCGGCGGCGAGCCTAATCGCGGCGTTATCTACGATGGCACGATCCTTCCGACACCGGCGCGCATGCCGGCGGCCGAGGTGCCGGCTTGCGGCGTGGAAGGCGAGGTCGCGTTCATCTTCCGCCGTGACCTGCCGCCGCGTGAGCGGCCATATACCCGCGAGGAGGTTTCGGCGGTGGTCGATCCGCTGGCGGCGATCGAGGTGGTGCACAGCCGCTATGCCGACCGCAATGCTGTGTCGAATCTTGAGAACCTCGCCGACTCCATCAGCAACGGTGGCTTCGTCCATGCTCCGCCGGTCGCCGATTGGCGCGGATTGAAGCTTGGTGAGTTGCATGTGCGGCTGACGGTGAATGGGGCGACGGTGTTGGAGAAGGATGGGGGACATCCGACCGGCGATCCGCTCGGTGTTGCGGTGGCGCTGGTGAACATGATGCGCGACCAGAACGGCGTGCGCGCCGGTCAGTTCGTTACGTGCGGATCATGGACCGGGCTGCGGTTCCTGAAGCCCGGTGACGTCTGCGGCGTGCGGTTCGAGCGGTTGGGCGAGGCCGAGGTGACGTTCACCGGCTAGTACACCGATTCCTTGAAACCGCACCTATCGTCCGGTCTCTGTGCAGGGCAGTCGTCGCATGGCGGGCGGGAAGTGGGAGAGTGCGCTGGCAACCGGCCACTGGCTTTGTCGTGACGGAAAGGCAAGCAATCAAGGCTCACCACAGATTTTACGGATAGAAGGTTAAGCCACAGATGTTACAGAAATCGTTTTATGGGGCTTGATCTTTCGAAGCCTCCGTGATGGAAGGATTCATTCTTCGATAAAATCTGTGGCTCAACCTCCTATCCGTAAAATCTGTGCCGATTCTTGATTGCTTGTTCTGCCGCGAGTTTCCGTCTGCCGCGTCGCGCGGGCAAGCAGGCTGGTGCCTGGTCAAATGCGATTGCCGCGGGTCTCTGCGCGAGTCCTGTGGCCGGGGACGGGCTCACCCGATGGGAGTCGTTCCATAGAAACGCTGTACTAGGCCTCCTTCGGTGGGAATGTGGGCCGCCCTGCAGGGGAGAACACCCGACACCGGCGCGGGATCGGCCCTGGGGACAGGCTTGACAGGGATGCGGGACGGGCCCATTTGGTCCTTCGTAGAGGTTCATATGGAACGCAAGATCCCCGATTGGGAGTTGGAAGTCCCCGCATACGCTGGACTTCTGGGGCTCTCCGAGGCCCAGGCCGCCTGGCCGATCGAGGAGGCGATCGCCCGGGGATTGCCTCGTGATGCGCTGCAACGGGTGGCCCAGGCTATCTCGCCCGATCCGGCCGCGGCGAACAAGTTGATCCATGCGGTGGTGCCGAAATCCAGTCTCAGCCGGCGTGGCACGTTGACCCCGGCCCAGGGGGAACAAACGGAACGGCTGGCCCGGCTGTTCGCCTATGCACGGCTTGTGTTCGGTGATGCCGGCGACGCGCGCGCGTTCATGCACAACCCGCATCCCGAGTTGCAGGGGCGGCGGCCGGTCGATGCCGCCCTGACCGAACTTGGGGGGCGGGCGGTGGAACGGGTGCTCGACGCGCTGGCTTACGGGTTGCCGGTCTGAATGTGCGTCCTCTGATGCGCGCGCCCTGCATGCGGCCACATTGAATGCGGCCCCGGTAAATGCGGCTGTGGCGGATCGCCAGCGCACTGCATCCGGTGTGGAGCAGTGAGGGGGCGAGGCTGAAGGGCGGACGATGGAACCAGCCGGGCACGCCGGCGATTTACGCCGCGACCTCGTATGC
>DATHNE010000052.1:0-45436 GCA_035486355.1 Acetobacteraceae bacterium | reverse complement strand
CGACGGACGTGCGTACCTACGGTGAACCATTGATCCAGGAGCGGCTGCAACCGCTTTGCAGCCCGGGTTTGTCTGCCGCGCTCGACCTGCGCGCACCGGATGATCTGTCGCGTGCGACCCTAATCCACTCGATCAATGCATTGTCGTGGCCGGGGTATTTTCGTCGGATCGGTACCGGACCGGTTCAGCCTGCCAACGAGCTGTGGCTCAATCCGTCCAGCATGGCGATCGATGCGGCGGTGGGTGGTCTGGGTGTGATTCTGGAGAGTGAACTGCTGGCCGAGCAGGAACTGCGCGATGGCCGGCTGGTGGCACCGTTTGGGATGGATGTGTTCAGCGTTGCTGCGGGCTCATACTTCCTGGTGCGGCCCACGGGTTTCCGACATGGTGTGCAGGTCGATCTGTTTGAGCGCTGGATACGCGCGCTGGCGGCTGGCAAGGCGTGCCCAGCGTAGGGCTGACTTGACGAAATATCCAGGCCTTTCTTGCGTTGCTGCCGAATTGGCCAATACCATTGAGCCTGCTGCTGTCCAATGCGCTAGAATGTGCACATCCACATGCAAACTCAGGACTGCGCCATGCCCGTCCGCGAAACGCTGACGATCCGCCTGACCCCAGAAGTCAAAGATCAGCTCGGCTGTTTCGCCGATCCGACACGCCGTACCAAATCGTTCCTCGCGGCAGAAGCCATCGCGGACTATGTCGCGCGTGAATCGCAGACCATCAGCGGCATTGCCAGTGGCTTGGCCGACATGAATGCCGAACGCCTCGTGCCGCATGACGCCGCAATGCGCCGCCTTGAGACAACGATCGCAACCGCCACGCGGAAGAAGCGTTGAAGCGCCCAGTCCTCTGGTCCGCGGACGCCTTCACCGAACTCGACACCGCCATGGCTTACATCGCCGACCGCAATCCCCGACCGCGGCTCAATCCGTGCCCGCCGAGATCCGCAAATCGGCCGTGGGGCTGGGCATTCGGCCAACCGGACGTCGCGGCCGCGTAACAGGCACATATAAGAAGTCCATCATTGGCCGCCCCTGTATCATGGTCTACGCAATCGATCCCCCGCCAGAGGGTGGTGAGCACACCATCGTCCTGCGCGTCATGCATACAGCCCGCGATTGGCCGCCCTGACAGTGGCCACGATCTGGGTAACGCATTGACGGGCCAGGCTGCGTCAACGCTTTGGCACCCTTCTGGTGGCAGCGTCGCGGCGCAGATGGGCACGGAACACGCAGATGCCGCGCGGCTGAACATTCTGTCGGGGCAGGCGATCGGCTGTGCGTTCACAGTGATGAATATGCTGGGCGTCGGGTTCGTCGCGAAGATTTATGATAACGTCTTGGCGCATGAGCTGCGAAAAGCCGGCCGGAAAATCGCGCAGCAGCACGGCATGAGGGTCATGTGCGATGGCATCAAACTCGGCGCATATGTGGTCGACATGTTGGTCGAGGACGACTTGCTGATCGAACTGAAAGCCGTCAAGGCATTCGACGAACCGCATCGCCTGCAATGCGTGAATTATCTGCAGACAATCGGATTGCAGCTTTGCCTTTTGCTGAACTTCGGCAAACCCCGTCTGGAGATTAGACGCCTGGCACACAACCTATAAGGGCATAAACCATGTCTGCGTGTTCTGCGCAGATCCGCGCCCTTATCCGCGTGAAACCTTCCTTTGCCGTACCAAGCACCGCCCGACGGTCATCGCGCACCAAGGCGATTACCCCGCGCGAATAAGCTCCACCACCCCCGCATTCCCGCCCATATACGGCCACAGCACCTCCGGCACGCGGATCGACCCATCCCCCTGCTGATGATTCTCCATCACCGCGATCAGCGCCCGCCCGACCGCCACGCCGGACCCGTTCAGCGTGTGCACGTGCGCGACACCCTTCCCCTCCGCCGCGCGGAACCGCGCATTCATCCGCCGCGCCTGGAACCCGCGTGTGTTGGAACACGAGCTGATCTCACGCCACGCAAGCTGCCCGGGCAGCCACACCTCCAGATCATAGGTCTTCGCCGCGCCGAACCCGGTATCGCCGCTGCACAGCACGATGCGGCGGAACGGCACTTCCAATCGCCGCAACACCTCCTCGGCGCACTGCGTCATCCGCTCGTGCTCCTCATCCGACCGATCCGGATGCGTGATGGACACCATCTCCACCTTGCGGAACTGATGCTGTCGCAGCATGCCGCGGGTGTCGCGCCCGGCCGCGCCCGCCTCGCTGCGGTAGCAATCGGTCAGCGCCGTCATCCGCAGCGGCAACGTCGCCTCGGGAACGATTTCCTCCATCACCATCGCGGTCAGCGGCACCTCGGCGGTGGGGATCAGCCAGCGCCCGTCGGTGGTCTGGAACATCGTGTCGGCGAATTTCGGCAGCTTGTCAGTGCCATAGGCGGTGGCATCATTCACCAGCGACGGCACCGCCATCTCGGTATAGCCATGCTCGCGCGTGTGCAGGTCCAGCATGAACTGGCCCAGCGCGCGCTCCAGCCGCGCCAGTGCGCCACGCAGCACCACGAACCGGGCCCCCGCGATTTTCGACGCCGCGGCGAAATCCATCAGCCCCAGCGCCTCGCCCAGTTCGAAATGCTGCTTCGGCTGGAACCCCAGGTCGCGCGGCGCGCCATGCACCGCCAGCACCTTGTTGGCGCGGTCGTCCGCGCCATCCGGCACGTCCGGGTCCAGCACGTTGGGCAGCCCCTCCAGCACCGCCTTGATCTCATCCTCCAGCGCCGCGGCGCGCGTCTCACCCGCCTCCATATCACCGCGCAATGCGGTGGCCTCGGCCTCCAGCACGCTCGTATCGGCACCTGAACGCCGTCCCTGCCCCACCTCGCGCGCGATCGCATTGCGTCGCGCCTGCTTCTCCTGCAGCGCCGTCAGCACCGCGCGACGCTCGGCATCCTGTTCCAGAAGCGAGGCCGACACGCACGGCAGCCCACGCCGCGCCAGCGCGGCATCGAACGCAGCGGGATCGGCACGCACCGTGCGGATGTCATGCATCGGATCAGACCTCGCCCATCCTATCAGACCTCAACAGGCTTCGGTTCCACCCACTTCGCGGCGATGATGGAAATTTCGTACAACAACAGCAACGGCAGCGCGAGACCACACTGCGTCACCACATCGGGCGGCGCCAGGATCGCCGCCACCACGAACATCCCCACATACGCATAGCGGCGGAACCGCTTCAGCCCTTTCGAGCTGACAATCCCCACCTTCGCCAGCAGCGTCAGCAGCACCGGCAACTGGAAGGTGATGCCGAACGCGATGATCAGCCGCATCACCAGGTCCAGATACTCGCCCACACGCGGCAGCAGCTCGATCCCCACGCCACCCGCGCCGGTCGGCGTCTGGAAGCTGGCGAAGAACTTCCATGCGAACGGAAACACGAAGTAGTACGCCAGCGCCGCGCCCATCAGGAACAGAATTGGCGTCGCCACCAGAAACGGCAAGAGCGCGTGCTTCTCGCTGCGGTACAGCCCGGGTGCCACAAAGAGCCAGATCTGCGTGGCAAGAATCGGAAAGGAAACGAACAGCGCGCCAAACATCGCCAACTTGATCTGCGTGAAGAACGCTTCGTACAACTGAGTGTAGATCAAATGCGGCGCGTCCTGCCTGCCGGAGGCGCGCAGCACATCCGCCAACGGCCGCGCCAGGAACGAATAGATCTGCGACGAGAAATAGTAGCACACCAGAAACGCGACAAAAAACGCCACGATCGACCACATCAGCCGCTTACGCAGCTCCAGCAGGTGGTCGAGCAGCGGCATCGGCTTGTCGTCGATTGGATCCTCGGTGTGCGTTTCACTCATTCTTGGGCTCAACCGTTCCGGCTGTGGGCGATATCAGGTGGCACAAACGCCGGCGGCTCCGGCGCCTCCGGCGCGGGCACCGGCAGCGCTGGCGCCACCGCCGTCGGCGGCAGGAACGCCGGCATCGGCGCCGCCTCGATCACCACCGGTGCGACGTCCGTCACCGGCGCAGGTTCCGGCTCTGCGATCACACCGGTCGGGTGCGCCGTCACCGGTGTCGGTTCCAGCGGGTTCTCGGCGAAGGTGTTGCGCAGCGCCCCATCCGGATCGATGTGTTTCTCGACCGCGTCCTTCAGGTCGAAATTCCGGATCTCGTTGATCGAGTTCTTGATGTCGTCGAGGTTCGCCTCGCGCATCATCTCGTCGACGTGGGTCTGGAACTCGCCGGCCATCCGGCGCGCCTTCTTGATCATGCCCGTGATGGTGCGGATCGCCACCGGCATGTCCTTGGGGCCGATCAGCACCAGGGCCACAGCCGCGATAACGGCGATTTCCGACCAGGCGAAATCAAACATGGTGAATCAGCTACCGCGAGGGAGAGGCCGGGCGATCATCACCCTTCCCCTGTCATTGCAAACTGCGCAGGGCCGCAGCAACCTGGTGCGAATGAGGCACCGGATTGCGTCGTCGCTGCGCTCCTCGCAATGACAGGTGGGGTAAGCGGGCATGCCGCGCTAGCTAGCAGCGATCACGCATCGCTGGCCAGTGACCGGCCGCCAATCTCCGGCGCCTCTACCGCCGCAGGCGCCGGTTCCGCCGCTGCCTCAGGTGCCGCGTCCGCTGCCATCTCCGCCGGCTTCGCCGCGCCGGTTGGCACCGGCAGTTCCAGCAACAAATCCTCCCGCCGCGGCAGCTCGCGCAGATCGCCGATGCCGAACTGGGCGAGGAAATGCGGCGTGGTGCCCCACTGCGTCGGCCGCCCCGGCGTCTCGCGCCGCCCCTTCGGCGTGACCAGCTCGGCCTCCAGCAGCGATTCCAGCGTCGTCTGCGCCAGCGCCGCGCCGCGGATCTCCTCGATCTCCGCCCGCGTCACCGGCTGGTGATAGGCGATGATCGCGAGCGTCTCCATCGCCACCCGAGGCAGCCGGCGCGGCACATGTACCACCTTGCGCAGGCTCGGCGCCAGATCCTCGGCGGTGCGGAACATCACCCCGCTGCCGGCATCCACCAGCTCCACCCCGCGCCCCGCATAGCGTGCCCGCAGCTCCGCGATCACCGCGTCCGCGTCGACATTCGCCGGCAGCACCTGCGATAACGCCCGCGCGTTCACCGGCCCGGCCGAGGCAAACAGCATCGCTTCCGCCAGCCGAAGCATCGCCTCATCCGGCGGCACCAGCTCGGCCATGGGAGCCTCCGCTTCTGCAGCGGATGCTGCGTCGGCGGATGCCGCCGCAGCCGGCGTCCCGTCAGCGGATGCGACCTCCATCACCTCTTCGCCGGCCGGTTCGGCCGGTTCGTCACTCATGCCCCATCCTCCAACACCACCGCTTCCACCTCGCCCCGCCGCAGCAGGATCGGCCCGAACGGCTGCTCCTGCCGCAGCCGCAAGGCGCCGCCGCGCGCCATCTCAAGCCCGGCAATCAACGTGCTGGCAAGCGCCGCCCGCCGCTGGAGCGGATCACCCAGCTCCTCCGGCAGGAACGCGTCCAGGCTGGTCCAATCCGGCAGACTGCCCAGCAACCGTCCCAGCCGCGCCAGCGCGTCCTTCACGCTCCACAGGCTCATCGGCCGCGGCCGGTAGGACCGCTTCTGCCCCGCCCCGCCCCGCACCGCCTGCACATAGGCCCGCAGCAGCGACGGCACGTCCAGCACCAGCCGCGAGCGGTCGATCTCGGTATGATCCTCCGGCGCCCCGCGGACAAACACGTCGACGCCGAGCTGCACCCGCTTGCCCAGCCAGACCGAGGCCGCCCGCATCGCCTGCAGATCCCGCAGCCGCGCCGCCAGGATATCCGCCGCGGCTTCCGCGTCCTCCGCCTCGGCGCTTTCCGTGGGCAGCAGCAGCCGCGACTTCAGCCAGGCCAGCCACGCCGCCATCACCAGCCAGTCCGCCGCCAGCTCCAGCCGGACGCGCCGCGCGCTTTCGATCACCGCGAGGTACTGCTCGACCAGCGCCAGGATCGAGATCTTTGCCAGATCCACCTTCTGCGACCGCGCCAGATCCAGCAGCAGATCCAACGGTCCCTCGAACCCCTCCAGCCGCAGCACCAGGCTGTCGGGGGGGGTCTCGGCCGGGGCTTGCCGGTCAGAGGAGTCCGACATTGCCGTTACTCACATCATGCCCGGCCAGCCACAGCACCAGATTGAGCGCGCGCGGCAGCACGTTGTTCAACAGCGCGCCCACCGGATCGAACCGCAGACCGAAATCGCCCAGCATGCGCGGCAGCAGGAATACTACCAGCAGCACGATGACGATGCCCACCCGCTCCAGCCGCGCCCAGCGTTGCGCGAGCGGCGCTGGCAGCAGGCCGACCACGATCCGCCCGCCATCCAGCGGCGGGATCGGCAACAGGTTGAACAGCCCCAGCACCAGGTTGAACACGATGAAATCGAACAGGAATTGTGCCGCGATGTCGGCGCCGTTGCCGGACAGCGCGGTCAACCCATGCGCCGCCAGCGCCGCCAGCCAGGCCAGGAAGAAGTTCATCGCCGGCCCGGCCGCCGCCACCACCATCATGCCCTGGCGCGGATGGCGGAACTTCCACGCCGCCACCGGCACCGGTTTGGCCCAGCCGAACATGAACAGCACACGGTGGAAGGTCAGCATTTGGAAGATGAACAGGAACCCCGGCAGCAGCACGGTGCCGACCCGATCGATATGCCGCAGCGGATTCAGCGACAGCCGCCCGGCCTTCTTGGCCGTGTCGTCGCCCATCGCCAGTGCCGCGTAGCCGTGCGCTGCCTCGTGCAGGGTGATCGCCAGCACAATGGGCACCACCGCCAGGGTGATCTGCAGGATCAGGTTGTTGCTCACGCCAGCAGCCGATCGCGCTCATCCGCCAGGGCCACAGCGTCCAGAGCCAGCCGCCGCCGCGCCGCCATCCCCCGCGCGTGCGCCAGCCGCACGGCCGCTTGCGGGCTCACGTCCGGGCAGGTGGCCAATAGATCGGCCGTCGGCGGGGCATCCCCGGCGCAGTACAGCGCCAGGTCGCACCCCGCCGCCAGCGCCTGCAACGCCAGCTCCGCCGGCGCACCAGACAGCGCGCGCATCGCCAGATCGTCGGTCACCAGCACTCCTTCGAAGCCGATCCGGCGGCGGATGACGCTGTCGACCACCACCGGCGACAGGGTCGCCGGCCGCATCGCATCCCACGCCGGATACAGAATGTGCGCCGTCATGGCCCAAGGCAGGTCCGCATTCAAGGCGAACGGCAGCAGGTCAGCCTCGAGATCGGCGGCTTCCACCGTCGGAAGCGCCAGATGGCTGTCCAGCCGCGCCCGCCCGTGCCCCGGCACGTGCTTGCCGATTGGCTGGATCCCCGCCGCCAGCAGCCCCGCCGCCATCGCCCGTCCCAGCCGGGCCACGACGCGCGGATCCTCGGCATAGGCTCGGTCGCCGATCACCACATGCGCCCCCGGCAGCCCGAGGTCCAACACCGGCGCCGCCACGACATCGAGCCCCGCGCCCGCGCAATCCAGCCCGATCAGCGCCCCGGTCGACCACGCCGCGCGCAGCCCCTTTGCCACGTCACGCGCAAACAGTGCCCCGATCGATGACGCCGATGGATGCGCGCGCCAGTGCGGCGGCCGCAGCCGTGCCACACGCCCGCCTTCCTGATCCACCATCAGCACCGCCTCCTCGGGCAGCATCGCCCGCAATGCTGCGGTCAGTGCCCCCAGCTGCGTCGGATCGACCACATTGCGCGCGAACAGAATGACCCCAGCCGGCGGATGGGCGCGGAACAGCGCCGCCTCCTCCGCCGTCATCGCCGGCCCGCCGACCCCAACGATCGCCGCCTTCATGCCACCGCGAATCCTTGCGCCCCCACGGCGTAGACCGTGGCATAGCGCCCCGGGCGAAGGTTCGCACCTGCCGCGCCGCCGCGGCGTCACTGGGGGCCATTTCGGTCAACGCGAGGCGGGGTCGTTCCGCTGTTTCAAAGTCAGTGTTGTGCCCGGGGAAGCAAAAGAACGAGGGAACGCAAATCAGAATGACGCGACCGCGCAACCAGCGCCCTTGGCGCGAAGGTCCTGACAGAACTGTTTCGCCGCGGCCTCGGTGGCGAAGCCGCTGGTGCGCAGCCGCCACAGCGTGTGGCCGTCGTGGTCGAATTTGCTGATCAGTGGCCGATGCCCGTTGAACAGCCCGGGCATCTTCTTCGCCAGCCGGTCCCATTCCTGCTGTGCCGCAGCCTCGCTGGTCAGCGCGGCGAGCTGCACCGCCTGGTGCCCGGCCGGTGCCGTCGGCTCCGCCTTGGCCACACGATGTTCCGGCACCGGTGGCGTCAGAGCGGGCACCATCTTCGGCTGCGCGGGAACCGGTGTCGCAACCGGCGGCGCGGCGGCCACGATCGGAGCCGAGGCCGCCACGGGCGCGGGTGGCAGCGTCTGCGTTGCCAGGGCGGCCGGATCCGGCGTCTCAGGTGCCGGCGCCAGCGTGTCGCCCGACGCAGCATCCGCCGCGCCCACATCGGCGTTAAGCCCCGGAATCTGCATCCCGCCTGGATTGACCGGCTTCACCCGTACCGGCCGCTGATCCGCCTGCACCACTGGCACCGCGCCGCCGCTATGATGCCCCACCGAGGACCACAGCAGCACGATCAGCATCAACGCGCCGGTCAACCCGCCAGCGATGTACATCAGCCGCTGCGTGCCTGCGTCCACACCACGCTGACGATGCACCCGATACGAAGGCCCCCGGGGAAGGCTCATCTCATCCGACACAGCACCCACTCCTCCGGCTGGCGCCAGGGGAGCAGGCCTGCGGATCAGGCCAGCCGGGCGCTCAGCGCATTTCCTCGACGGGCACCACGCCCATCACCGCGAGGCCGGAGCGAATCGTGATGGCCGTCGCGGCCACCAGCGCCAGCCGGGCCAGGGTCTCCCCCTGCCGGTCGGCCTGTAAGAACCGCAACGTCGCGTCGTCCTTGCCTCGGTTCCACAGCATATGAAAGTCGCCCGCCAAGTCATAGAGAAAAAACGCAATCCTGTGCGGCTCACAGGCTTGTGCGGCGGCTTCCACGGTGCGTGGCCACCCCGCCAGCCGCCGGACCAGCGTCAGTTCCGGCTCCGCCGTCAGGCCCTCCAGAGGCACCTGGGCCAGGGCCGCGTCGGCCACCGCGTCCGCCCCGAACATCTCCACCGCGGCGCGCAGCACGGACCGGCAGCGCGCGTGCGCGTACTGCACGTAGAACACCGGATTGTCGCGCGTCTGCGCCACCACGGCATCGAGGTCAAAATCCATCTGCGCGTCGGCCTTGCGCGTCAGCATGGTGAAGCGCACGGCGTCGCGCCCGACCTCCTCGATCAGGTCGCGCAGCGTGACGAAGCTGCCGGCGCGTTTCGACATGCGCACGATCTCGCCGCCGCGCATGATGCGCACGATCTGGCACAGCACGATCTCCAGGCCGGCCGCGCCGCCTGACACCGCCTGCACCGCCGCTTTCATGCGTGGCACGTAGCCGCCATGATCGGCGCCCCACACATCGATCATGCGGGTGAAACCACGCGTGTATTTATCGCGGTGATAGGCGATATCGTTGGCGAAATAAGTATTCGAGCCATCCGATTTGCGCAGCGGCCGATCCACATCGTCACCGAACTGAGTGGAACGAAACAACGTCTGTGGCCGTGGTTCCCAATCCTCCGGTGTCTTGCCCTTCGGTGGTTCCAGCGTGCCTTCGTAGATCAGCCCCTGCTCTGCCAGCCAGTCGATCGCCGCGTCGGCCGCCCCCGATTCGACCAGGGATCGTTCCGAGAAAAACACATCCTGTGCGACACCCAGCAGCGCCAGGTCCTCGCGCACCGACTGCATCATCATGGTGATGGTGAAGTCGCGCACGATGTCGAGCCACACATGCGGCGCGGCGACATCCCCGCCGGGATCAGCCAGAGACGCGCCGTACTCCGCTGCGAGTGCTGCGCCGACCGGAATGAGATATTCACCGCGATATTGCAGCCCGCCGGGCACTTCGTCGCTGAATTGCTCTTCCGATAGCGTAGTGCCGATGGCTTGCAGATAGCGCCAATACGCCGCCCAGGCCAACGCCGCGACCTGCGCGCCGGCATCGTTGATGTAATATTCCTTGGTGACTGCGTAACCGGCTTTCGCCAGCAGATTGGCCAGCGCATCGCCCACCACCGCGCCGCGGCAATGGCCGATATGCATCGGCCCGGTGGGATTGGCCGAGACATACTCGACGTTCACCGCCAGGCCGTTGCCGAGTATGCTGTTGCCATAGGCTTCACCACCACGCAGGATGCCCGGCAGCACCGCGCGCAGCGCCTCAGGTTCCAATCGCAAATTGATGAAGCCGGGGCCAGCGACACTTGCCTCGGTGACCCAGGACGCCACGCGCAGTGTCTCGACAATCGTGGCGGCCAACTTCGCTGGCGCCTGACGCGCCACCTTCGCCGCCACCAGTGCGGCATTGGTTGCCATATCACCATGCGCCGCGTCGCGCGGTGGCGTCACCTCAACCTTGGCGGCAACATCATCGGGCAGGTCCGGCACAGCCCCGCGCAACGCGTCGACCACCGCCTGCCGCATCGTGGCGTAAATATCCTGCGTCATGACAGCGACATTCCATTACGTACGCTAAATATTAGCCCGCAAAACCGCAAAGACACACAAAAATACGCTGCGGCTCACAGCGCGTGCCCCACATTAGGGCAAATACATTGTCCAGCCAGACCCAGGCGTTGCCGCAGCACCCAAGCCCTTTTTGCGTTCTTTGCGTGTTTTGCGGTTCCAATTTCTGCGTCACCCACTCACCGCCAGATCGGTGAGCCGCCGATACTCATCTTGCGCGTACCGATCGGTCATCCCCGCCACATAATCGCCCACGATCACCGCTGCCCGCTGCGTGTTCCCCTCCCCCGCGCGCGCCCGCCAATCATCCGGCAGCAAACTGGGATCCGCATGCAGCAACCGGTACAGCTCCTGGGTCACCCGCCGCGCCTTCGATGTCATCCGGTTCACCCGCCAATGCCGATACATCCGAGCAGACAGGAAATCCTTGATCACCTGATTCGCCTCGGCCATCGGCGGACTGAATGCCACCACCGGCGTCTTCGCCCGCCTGATCGCATCCGTATCCTTCGGCGCCAGCTTCACCAGCCGCCGCCGCGTCTCCGTTAGCAGGTCGGTCACCATCGCATCGATCACCCGCCGGATGGTCTCATGGCGCAGTCGCGGCGGCGGCACATCCAGGCTGGCGATCCGTGCCGCCTTCAACGCCTCTCCCACCACCGGTAGATGCGAGATGTCCTCCGGCCCGAACAACCGCGCCCGCATCCCGTCATCCAGATCATGGCTGTGATATGCCACGTCATCGGCCAGCGCCGCCACCTGCGCCTCGGCGCCCGCATGCGTGCCCAGGTCCAGCTTCTGTCGCTGATTGTAATCCTCGATATAGGCCGGTGGGTTGCGCAGCGGACCGTTGTGCTTGACCAGACCCTCGAGCGTCTCCCAGGTCAGGTTCAGCCCGTCGAACCCGGCATAGCGGCTTTCCAGCAGCGTCACGATGCGCAGCGACTGGGCGTTGTGGTCGAACCCGCCGAACGGCTTCATCGCCAGGTTCAGCGCTTCCTCGCCCGCATGCCCGAACGGCGGATGCCCGAGGTCGTGCGCCAGTGCCAGCGCCTCGGCCAGATCCTCGTCCAGCCCCAGCGCCCGGGCGACCGAGCGCGCGATCTGCGCCACTTCGATCGAATGGGTGAGCCGCGTGCGGTAGAAATCGCCCTCGTGGTTGACGAAGACCTGGGTCTTGTACTGCAGCTTGCGGAACGCCGAGGAATGGATGATCCGGTCGCGATCCCGTTGCCAGGGCGAGCGGGTGGGCGCCTCCGGCTCCGGGTGCAGCCGGCCGCGGGACGTCTCGGCACACACGGCGTAAGGGGCGAGGTTCATCGGCGGGGCTTACACCGCGCCACGCGCCGCTTCAATTCCGGGTGGGAACACCCTATGTAGGGGTCATGGGACAGGTCGCAGTGACAGAGCGCGCCGCGCGGCGCATCGCCGAGATCATGGCCGCGGAGGGCCGCGACGCCCTGCGGGTGGCCGTGCTGGCGGGTGGCTGCAATGGCTTTCAGTACCGCTTCGAGCTCGATGCCCAGGCCGATGAGGACGTGGTGATCGAGCGCGCGGGCGCCAAGGTGGTGATCGATCCGGTCAGCCTGGACCTGTTGGCCGGCGCCGAGCTGGACTACGCCGAGGAGCTGATGGGCAGCTACTTCGCGGTGAAGAACCCGAACGCCAAGTCCGCCTGTGGCTGCGGGACCAGCTTCTCGGTCGACTGAGTACCAGCTAACGCTGCAAAGTCGTCCAGCGTCCGGTCACTATACGCCTCACAATGTCTTGGCAGGCTCGCCCCGCTGGCATTGCCGTAGTTCGGCACCCCGGCGCCGAACGGATACGCTATCCACGATACCACAGTCGCACTCATGGGTGTGGCGAGGCACTGTCTCGTATGACATGCGCCTCGCGCCAGACGGTGTCACCGGGGCATTTCACTTTCCAAATGACCCAGCCACCAACTGAGGAATTGGTGAGGCATCGCGCCGCATGCGACAAGCTCGTCGAGCGCCCTCGTCCCATGAGCAAGCGCCCACGCGCAATTTTCGCCGTATGCATCAGGCCCTTGTAGGTCGCCCGCAGCTCAGTTCCTGCCGGGACCGTTACCCCTTTCGACAGCCAGGGTGCCTCGGGCAGGTGGCTGGCTGACGATTTTGCCTGATCGTCTGATGTCGTCGGCTTCAGCATCTCGCGGAGCACGTCGTTACAGGCGTGAGCCTCAGTATCGCGTACGGCTCGGTGTGACCCTGGCGAAGTATCCACCCCGGCTGTGACTGCCGGTCCAGGTCGTGCGGCCCGTCACCCTTGCCGCCGTGATCTCGGCCGCCATCACGAGCCGGATGGTCCGACACTGGCCGCGTTATCCGGTGCCGCTGGTGCCAGGCTGTTGCGAACCGTGACAGATGGCTAGTGTTCCGGGCGCCGCCATTGGACCCGCGCCATGCAGATCGCCACCTGGAACGTGAACTCCATCCGCCAGCGCGAAGGCCACGTGCGGCGCTGGCTGCAACGTGTGCAGCCCGACATCCTGGTGTTGCAGGAAATCAAGTGTGAGGAGAAGGGCTTCCCTGCCCTGACCTTCCACGGCGCGGGCTACGAAGCCGACGTCGTCGGCCAGAAATCCTACAACGGCGTCGCCGCGCTCAGCCGCGTGCCCGTCACGATCACGCACCGCGCCTTGCCCGGGCTGCCCGACGACGATGGCCAGGCGCGCTACATCGAACTCGACGCGGGTGGCCTGACAGTCATCGGCATCTATCTGCCCAACGGCAATTCCCGCGGCGAGGACGGTTTCGCCTACAAGCTCGCTTGGATGGATCTATTGGCCGAGCGCGCCGCCGCGCTGCTGGAAGCCGACACGCCGTTCGTCATCCTGGGCGACTACAATGTCGCCCCCACCGACGCGGACCACGCCCCCGGCGCGTTGTCACCCACCGACGCGCTGGTCCGCGCGGAAAGCCGCGCGCGCTTCCGCCGCTTGCTGTGGCTTGGCCTGACCGACGCCGTGCGCGCGCTGCATCCCAGCGACCGCGTCTTCACCTTCTGGGACTATCAGGGTGCCGCCTGGCCGCGCGATTCCGGCCTGCGCATCGACCACGCCCTGTTGTCACCGACGCTGGCGGAACGATTGGTCGCCGCCGCGCCCGACCGCGAGGAACGCGGCGCCGACCAACCCTCCGACCATGTTCCGGTGCTGATTGAACTGGCCTGAGCCGCGCGGCGCCTTCCGTCACGCCGGGTCCGCAATAGCGGCGCGGCCCAGCCTGTCAGACGCTCAGACCTACTCCCAATGCGCCGCGCGCCACACCCAGCGGCCCGCCGGCGGCGACCAAACCCACCGCCCTTCGACCCAATGGTGGTAGCGGGCTTCGCGGATCACGTAGTGCCCGCCGAACCAGACATAGCGCACGCCGTTCCAATGCCAGTGCCCCGGCTCCCATACGTAACGCGTGCCCGGCGGCGGCGGCACCGCCTCGTAACGCGGCGGCGGCACCGGCCCGTACGGCAATGGTGGCTGCGCCAATGCCGGGACGGCCACCGCCAGCCCCAAGACACCCCCCAACAGCAGTCTCCGCTTCATGCTGATCCTCCATGCGGTATCTCTGATCACGCGGCGCGAAATCTCGCCACCCAATGTGTCCGAGTTGCGTCACCGATTGTGACGATTCGCAATTCACGTCTGCGCCGCAGCCGACATGGCGGCCGGGATGCACCCGGCCACCACGTCACGCCCTCAGATATCCGCGAAGCAGTGGCTCTCCCCCGCGCCGCCCGGATGCGTCACCGCCCCGAGATGCGCCGGTCCCACCAACTGCGCGTATTTCCAGATTGCCCCGGCATTGTAATCGGTCTTCCGCGGCTTCCATTCCGCCCGCCGCGCCGCCAGCTCCGCATCTGACAGCAGCACGTCGATCGAGCCGTTCTCAGCATCGATCACGATCTTGTCACCGTTCCGCAACAAGGCGATTGGCCCGCCGACTGCCGCCTCCGGTCCGACATGGCCGACGCAAAACCCACGCGTGGCCCCTGAGAAGCGGCCGTCGGTGATCAGCGCCACGTCGCGCCCCTTGGTCTGGCTCTGCCCATAGATCGCCGCCGTGGTCGACAGCATCTCGCGCATCCCTGGCCCGCCCTTCGGCCCTTCGTAGCGGATGACAATGACATCGCCCGGCTTGTAGGCGCGCAACCGCACTGCCGCAAAAGCTTCCTCTTCGGAATCGAAACAAAGTGCGGTGCCCTCGAAACGGAACTGATCGCGCTCCATGCCGGCGACCTTCACGATGGCGCCGTCCGGCGCCAGGTTGCCCTTCAGCCCGACCACGCCCCCGGTCTTCGAGATCGCTTTCGAAACGGGATAGACCACATCCTGATCGGTCGGGAACACCACGTCCTTGTGGTTCTCCGCCAGCGTCTTGCCGGTGACGGTCAGGCAGTCGCCGTGCAGCAGCCCCGCATCCAGCAGCGCCTTGATGATCACCGGGATGCCACCGATCTTGTGCACGTCCAGCGCGACGTACCGTCCGCCCGGCTTCAGGTCGGCAATATACGGCGTGCGCCGCATGATCGCCACCACATCGTCCATGGTGAAGCGGATCCCCGCCTCATGCGCAATCGCCGGCAAGTGCAGCCCGGCATTGGTCGACCCACCCGTCGCCCCCACCACCACCGCCGCATTCTCCAACGCCTTGAGCGTCACGATGTCGCGCGGGCGCAGCCGCGTCTCCAGCAGCTTCATCACCGCACGGCCTGAATCGACTGCGAAACGATCTCGCTCCTCATACGGCGCCGGCGACCCCGCGGAGCCCGGCAGCGCCAACCCGATTGCCTCGCTGACGGTGGCCATCGTGTTGGCGGTGAACTGCCCGCCGCAGGCACCGGCCGAGGGGCACGCGACACACTCCAGCTCATGCAGCTCCGCGTCGCTCATCTTGCCGGCTGCGTGCTGACCCACGGCCTCGAACACGTCCACCACGGTGACGTCCTCGCCTTTGAACTTCCCGGGCAGGATCGAGCCGCCATACATGAACACGCTCGGCACGTTCAGCCGCAGCATCGCCATCATCATGCCCGGCAGCGATTTGTCGCAGCCGGCCAGGCCCACCAGCGCGTCGTAGCAATGCCCGCGCATCGTCAGCTCCACGCTGTCGGCGATCAGGTCACGCGACACCAGCGAGGACTTCATGCCCTGATGGCCCATGGCGATGCCGTCGGTGACGGTGATGGTGGTGAACTCCCGCGGTGTGCCGCCCGCCTCGTTCACCCCCTTCTTCACCGACTGCGCCTGCCGTGCGAGCGCGATGTTGCAGGGCGCGGCCTCGTTCCAGCAGGTGGCGACACCGACCAGGGGCTGGTTAATCTCGTCCTCGGTCAGCCCCATCGCGTAGTAATAGCTGCGATGCGGCGCCCGATCGGGGCCCACCGTCACGTGGCGTGACGGCATCCTGGACTTGTCCCAGTGCTTGGTCGGCATGATCGTTTCCCTTCAGCCAGATCGCCGAGGGTTATAGCGCCCGGCGGTAAAACGCCAACCCGGCCCGCAGGTAGGGCGGCCATTCCCGCGGCGGTTGCGGCGCCTGTACCCCATGCCTCGCGTCATCATCTGCGGGCGGCAGCTCCAAGAGAGTATCTTAACGCAGATGCGGCAAGGCGATGCCCGCAAAGCACGCCGATATTGCCAGACCGGACGATCGATCCGGGCCTATGATCGGCACCTTGTTCACAAGGCCAACCCCGCCCCAATGGCAAACGCGTGGCCGAGGCGTATCAACCGCTCGAACCCATCTGCGTGCTGTGCGGGCATCGCCGTGCCGGCATTTGCGTTCAATGCCTTCCTTGTGGCGCCGCCAAAGCCCCACGCTCACCGCGTCAACTCCACCACCATCCGGGCACCGGCCGCGCCGATCCGTGCCGTGGTCGGAACGTCCACCGTTCCCGGCCATCGATCCTGCGGCAGATGAAACCAGGGATTGCTGCCGACCAGCGTCACATAGCGCCCACCGGCCAGATGGATATCCCGCGTCTCCCCACTCGGCACCTGTGTCGGCGGCGCCAGCGCATCCGGCGCCTGCCCCTCGGCGGCGAGCGAGCCGGCCGCCATGGCGCGCAGCCTATCCTGCGCCGACATCACCGTCAGCCGCCCTCCGGCCGCACCGAGATTGGCGCCGAAATGCACCCACAGCGCGCGCCGCTTCCATCCGTTCCGACGCGCGAGGAAGTCATCCAGCCCGAGATGCCCCAGCTCGTGCCCGCTGTTTGCGGTCAGCACCACATCCATCGCCGGCGGTGCGGCAAGCAGCGCGCGCAGCGCTTCCAGCCAGCATACCAGCCCGCCGCCCCGCTCCGCGGTGGACTGCCACCACGAACTGCGCGGGGTCATCACCACCACCGGCGGCAACGCGCGATTACGCCCCGGAATCGTAACGATAACGTTGCGCGCCGTCGCCGCCATGCGACGATATGCCGCAACCAGGCGCGCCCATCCCGCCACATGCGCCGCCCCCGCTGTCTCGCTCGGCACATGCAATGCTGGTACGCCGTACGGCGCACGGAACTGCTCAGCGTTCAGCAGGCCCAGGCCGGGCCGCTTACCGTGACACACGATCAACAGCGCACGATGCTGGCTGGCACGCCGCAACGTGCGATACGCGCCGCTGTACACCGCATGCGGTGACAGCTCCACCACACCAATCTCCGCGTCACCTCCGGCGGGCCCGAGCGTGCCGCTGATCCCCACAAGATCGGTCGGCGGTGCATCGAACACCGGCACACCAGGGATCCGGGTATCGCCCAACGCAACGAACGCCTCGCTCGGATCAACCCGTTCCAATGAGAACGTTTCGGTCATGACAACGGCGCCCAGCGCCGCCGCCGCTGTTTCCAGCCACGCCGCACCGGCTTCGTCGCCGTCCGTGCCGGTGCGATGGATCCCCTGCGTGTCCCACGCGCGCAACCACGCCGCCGCGCGGACTTCGGCCTCAGTCATTCACGCGCAGTCCACGCCGCATAACCCCCGGCGTGAACCCGTGCGACAGCTTGAACGCCCGCGTCAGATGGCTCTGATCGGCAAACCCTGCCTCGATCGCAGCCTCCGCCAGCGTCTCGCCACCCTCGATCAATCGTCCGGCCACTTGCACGCGCCGGTTCCGCACGAACGCCGACGGCGTGAACCCGGTCACCTGCTTGAAATCCCGTATCACCTGAAACCGTGTGACCCCGCCCAACTCCGCAAACCGCTCGAGTTCAAACCCGCCGGCGATATCCGCCTCGATCATTTCGCGATACATCGCCACCCGCCGCGCCGACGCCACACGCGGGAGCACGATCGCGGGCCAGCCTCCATCGGAATGCCGAACGATCAGCCGCCGTAACGCCAACAGCATCGTCGCTTCGGCTGCGTCCGCATCGCCCTCCTCCGCGGTCCGATGCGCCAACGCCAATGCGTCCGCCAACGCCGGATCACTCAGTATCGTGCGCGGAAACAGCGGCAACGACACCTGCCCCAGCTCCCGCGCAACCGCTCCCATCAGATCCACCGTCGGATAGAAGGTGCGATACGCCCACCCCTCGTCGCACCCCGCCTCGCCGTCATGGCATTCCTCGGGGTTGACCATAATGATCGCATTCACCGGCGCCACCTCCCGCCGACCTCCGACACGCAGCCGCTCGCACCCGCCGGTGATCAGCGCGATCACGTAGGTCGGATGGGTGTGCAGCTCGTAGCGATGCCACCGGAACCGCGCCCGCAGCAGGCTCAGGTCATGGAACCGCGGATGGCGCCAGACCACCGCTCGCTCCGCCGGCCTGTCCTGGTCAACCCTGTTCAAGACGCGCTCCCGCCTGATCGCTATCCCACCTCTATCATATCACCTGGGATCAAGAGCCATGCTTCCCAATGATCCCGTCGCCGCGCTGACGCCCGAGGTCATCGTTTGGCGCCACGCGATTCACGCGCAACCCGAATTGGGATTCCAGGAGCACCACACGGCGGCTTTCGTGGCGCAACATCTACGCAGCTTCGGCATCGCAGTGCACGAAGGGATCGCCGGCACCGGCGTCGTCGGCGTACTGCGCAAGGGCATCAGCGCGCGCACCATCGGTCTGCGCGCCGAACTCGACGCCCTGCCGATCGTGGAGAAGGCCGATGTTCCCTACGCCTCCCGATCACCTGGCGTGATGCACGCCTGCGGTCACGACGGCCACACCGCGATGCTGCTTGGCGCGGCGAAACTGCTGAGCCAGCACGCCGACTTCGACGGCACCGTCCACTTCATCTTCCAGCCGGCGGAGGAGAATGAGGGCGGCAGCCAGCGCATGATCGACGCTGGACTGTTCGATCGTTTCCCCGTCGACGCCGTTTACGCGGTGCACAACTGGCCGGGCCTGCCGCTGGGCGAGATCCACACGCGCGTCGGCCCGATGATGGCGGCGGTGGACATGTTCGAGCTGCGCTTCACCGGTACGGGCGCGCACGCGGCGATGCCGCATCTGGGCGACGATCCGCTGCTGGCCGCCGCCGAGTTCGCCGGTTCGGTGCAACGCGTCGTCAGCCGTTCCGTCGATCCGCAGACGCCGCTGGTGGTCAGTCTCACGCAGATTCACGGCGGCAATGTCGGCAATATCGTTCCGGGAGAGGTTTGGGTCCAGGGCACCTGCCGCTTCCTCGAATCCGGCCTATCGACGCATCTCGAAACCCGCATCAATGCCATCGCGCAGGGCATCGCCACCGCGCACGGCGTTATCGCGCGATTGGATTATCGCATCGGCTATCCGCCTGTCATCAACACCGAGGCCGCCGTCGCCCGCGCCGTGGACGCCGCAGCCGCAACGATCGGCCGCGACAAGGTCGTCACCGACTTCAAGCCCAGCCTGGGCTGCGAGGACTTCGCTTACATGATCCGCGCTGGCTCCGGCGCCTATGTCTGGGTCGGCACTGGCCCGGCCGGCCCCGGCGAGGGCCTGCACGGCGACCGCTATGTGTTCAACGACGAAATCGTTCCAACCGTGCTGCGCTACTGGCTCAACCTCGTCGCGCAAAGCCTTCCACCTGACTCGCTCCCGCCTCGCGGGGGCTTGGGCCGCGAAGTGGACCAAGGCTGAAGGCTCGGGGCGGGGAGAGGCGGCGCCGCAAGCAGGCAATTTAACGTAGACACAGGAAGGCGATGTCCACAAAATACGCAGATTTCGTCAGTGTGAATGCCCCATCAGGATCAATGATCGACGACTCGTCCTCGCGCTGATCCGTTCAAGACTGTCGTCTCGCTCCCAGCAAATTATCTGCGTGTTGTGCGGGTATCGCCTGCCGTTATCTGTGTGAAACCTTGCTTCTCCCTACTCCCGCATCGCCCGCGCCACCTTCGCCGCCGGCCGCTCCCAGCACTTCGTCAACCACGCCACCACCGCCGGCCAGCGGCCAAGGTCCAGCGTCAATCCCCGATACAACGCCGCCGCCACATTCAGATCCGCTACACTGAACGCATCTCCCGCCAGCCACATCGTCTTGTTCAGCGCGCCTTCCAGCGCATCCAGTGCCGGCACCATCTCATCCCACGCCGCCTTGGCCATCGCCGGATCGCGCTTGTCCGCCGGCAGCACCGCGGAATGGTTTGCATAATTAACGATCTGCCGGTCCAGCCGGTCGGTCTCCCAAAAGCTCCACTGCCACGCCAGCGCCTCGTTGTGCGCATCCTGCGGGTACAGCTTCCCGTGCTTCTTCGCCAAATACAGGTTGATCGCCATCGACTCATACAGCACGAAGCCGTCATCCTCGATCACCGGCACGCGTGCATTTGGGTTCAGCGCCAGGAACGCCGGCATCTTCGTTTCCGGCGCGCGCGGCAGCACGTCGTTGTGCTCATAGGGAAGGCCCAGCTCCCCCACCATCCAAAGCGTCCGCAACGCCCGCGACTTCGCCGAGCCGTGAATCCGCAGCATGCTGTCGTCTCCCGTGTTTGTCGCCTATGCCCGACGCACCACTGGCGCCGGAATCGCCTCGATCATGACATTGATGCACGCCGGCTTGCCGCTTGCCAGAGCACGTTCGATCGCGCCCTCCATCTCCTCGACGCGCCGCACCAGCTCCCCGTGCCCGCCCAGCGCGCTCACCACAAGGTCATAGCGCGCCGCGGTGAGCTCGCACCCCACCGCGCGGTTCGACCCGTAATCCCGCACCTGCAGATTGTACTCGGCGTTCCACCGCGCATCCGTCCCGACCACGGCGACGAATGGCAGCCCGCACCGCACGGCGGTTTCGAATTCGGACATATGGAACCCGAACGTACCGTCGCCCAGCACGACGAACACCGGTGCCTTCGCCTCCACCACGCGCGCCGCCAACGCCATCGGCAACGAACTCCCGATCGATCCCCCGACGCCGTTGATCATCCTCCGAGGCATCACCGGCAGCACGCTCTGCGCCCATTGCGCGAACTCACCGCCATCGCAGATCAGCACCGTGTCCGGATCACGCGCGACATAAGGTATCATCGCGCGGCATACCTCGATCGCGTGCAGCTTGTCCGGAGTCTGCGATCGCAACGTTTGCCACGCCGCCGGCCGATCGCTGGTATATCCCCGCGCCTCCCGCAACCACGTCGCGCTGGCCGGAGTCCGACCCACCGCGCGCCGCACCAGCGTCTCGCCTGCGGGCCGCGTATCGGCGACGCAGCCGAACACCAACCGATCTCCCATTTCGCGTAGCGCGCGGTCCAGGATCGCCCCCTCGGGATCGATCATGACGAACCGACATGCCGCATCGAACGGCGCGCCGCCGAATTTCAGCGTGAAGTCCAGCGCCTTGCCCAGTAGCACAACCAGGTCACAACGCGGCACCAGATCGGTGAACGCCCCCAGCGTCGCATCCGCCAGCCCACGCGGGCTTTCAATGATACAGCACGGCAGGTTCGTCGATGCCTCGATCCGCGCCAGCAGCGCGCGGCCCGTCGGGCTCGCCAGTTGCGGCCCCGCCAGCAGCAACGGCCGCGCCGCGCCGGCGATCAGCGCCAGCACCGCATCCGCCGCCGCATCGGCCAGCATAATCGCAGGCGCAACGAAATCCACCTCGGTCGGCCAGACAATGTCATCCATCGGGACCGCCTCATCGAGCAGATCAGACGGCAGGCTCAGATGCACCGGCCCCGGCCGTCCGCTGGTGGCAATCCGGATCGCCTTAGCAACATCCATGCCGAATCGCGCGGCACTGGTCGCCATCCACGACGCCTTCGCCATCGGCGCCGCCACATCAGCCTGCCGCAACTCCTGGAACCCGCCGCGCCCGAGCTGAGTCGTCTCCGCGTGCCCCGACAGCAGCACCACTGGCGATTCCTGCCCCTGCGCCGTGATCAGCGCCGCCGCGGCATTGGCATGACCGGGCCCGCCGGTCACCATCGCCAGCCCCGGCCGCCTGGTCAGCCGACCGAACGCATCCGCCGCATGCACCGAAGCCGCCTCGTGGCGCACGTGCACCAGATCAATCTGCGATTCGATCGCCGCGTCAAAGATCGACATGATGTGGTTGCCGGACAGCGTGAAGATCGTCCGATGTCCGGCGCGATCCAGCGTCCGTACTATAATGTCGGCACCGCGCAGCGTTTGGGTCGTCATGCCTAGCTCTCCCGTATCACGAGCAAGTGTGCGGGAGCATTGCGCGCCTCTCAACCCCCGAGGGCACACCCCCGAGAGCATGCGGCCACGGCGGCTGTCGTCGCATGGTCGTCCGTCTCTTTCGATCCATGGAGATGCCTCGCGGGTGATGCCCGCGCACCGGTCAGGCAGCATATCCGTTATGGCATCAGTTCGTTATGCCACGTTCCTGTTCGCAGGCCCTTCGCCGCCGATCCGCCGGCGTGCCACGTCCAAGGCCGCACCGGTCCCCGTGAACAGCGCATGATCACCGCTCGAGGTGAGCTGGAGCACGGCGATCGTATTGTCCGACGCCGTCACGTTGCTCAGCAATCCCCGCTGGCGTCGTAGAGGTTTACGGTCCCGGTTTGGGTCACGTTGGCCGTGCCGGCCGAGGGCGAAAGGTTCTCCAGCCCAACGCTGCCAGTCACGTCCGCCGTGGTGACAATCCCGACACTGACCAAGGTCCCCAAAGCGGGGTTGAACGGCGTAAATGTGACTGTCTGCGACCAGGACCCGCCCGTCGGGCAATCGATTGCCGTTGCAGGATTGTGGTCGTGCCGGACATCGGTATCGCGACCCGTTTTGTTCCCAGCGAAGCCAAAGCCCGCGGCCCCTGGTCACCAGCAAACGCCATCGGTGCGGCGCGGATAGCGCCTTTTGGCACCGCCGTATGTGGCCCGCCCTACTCAATCCGTGCCAAAGCCGCCTCCAACCGCGCCACCTCGGCCTCGGCCGTGGCCAACCGCTCGCGGTTCTCCTCCACCACCTCCTCCGGCGCCCTGCGCACGAACTCGGCGTTCCCCAGCTTCTGCGCGACCTTCCGCGCCTCGCCGGCGGCCTTGTCCAGCTCCTTCGCCAGCCGGGCCCGCTCGGCCCCCAGGTCGATCACCTCAGCGAGCGGCAGCACCACCGTCGCCTCATCTAGCACCGCCTGCGCCGAGCCCCTCGGCATCTCCCCCGCCAGCGCCGTCACCTCTGACGCCCGCGCCAACCGGCGGATTGCTTCCATCCACCGCCCCGCCCGCGCCAAGGTCTCCGGTGCCGCGTCGCGCAGCAGGATCGGCGCGCGCGCGCTGGGCGGCACGTTCATCTCGGCCCGCACGCCGCGCACCTCGCCAATCAGCCGGACCACCCAGTCGAGCTCCGTCCGTGCCGCCGCCCCATCGGCCACCAGCACGGCCACCGGCCACGGCGCGCGGATCAGGCTGCACGGCGCGCCATAGCCGAACTGGTCCCACAGCTCCTCGGTCACGAACGGCATGGCCGGATGCAACAGCCGCAGCACCACCCCCAGCACATAGGCCGCGGTCGCCCGCACCTCGGCCGCCGCCGCCGCGTCACCGCTCGTCAACATCGGCTTGGCGAACTCCACGAACCAGTCGCAGAACGTATTCCAGGTGAACCGATATCCCGCCGCCGCATACTCATCGATCCGGTAGCGCTCCAGAGCGTCAGTTGCCTCGGCGATGGCCGCATTCGCCGCGTCGAGGACCCATCGCGTCAACGGCAGCGTCGCCGACGCGGGATCAAATCCAGGCTCCGGCTTGATCCCGTTCATCTCGCAGAACCGCGCCGCGTTCCATAGCTTGGTGACGAAGCTCCGATGGCTCTCGACCCGCGACGCGCCCAGCTTCACATCGCGCCCTGGCCCGGTCAGCGCGCAAATGGTGAACCGCAGCGCGTCAGCGCCATAGGTGTCGATCAGCTCCAGCGGATCGATCACATTCCCTTTCGACTTCGACATCTTCTGCCCACGCTCGTCGCGCACCAGGCCGTGGATATAGACGGTATGAAACGGCACCTCGCCCATGAAATGGATGCCCTGCATCATCATCCGTGCGACCCAGAAGAAGATGATGTCGAACCCGGTCACCAGCACATCGCCCGGATAATACCGCGCCAACTCCGGCGTCTTTTGCGGCCACCCCAGCGTCGAGAACGGCCACAGGCCCGAACTGAACCAAGTGTCCAGCACATCGTCATCCTGTGCCAACGCTTCGTCGTTTCCGTATTTCGCCCGCGCCTCGGCCTTCGCCTCTTCTTCCGTGAAGGCAACAAACACCGCGCCATCCGGCCCATACCACGCCGGAATCCGATGCCCCCACCACAACTGGCGCGAGATGCACCACGGCTGAATATCACGCATCCACGCGAAGAACGTGTTCTCCCACTGCTTCGGCACGAACTGGATCTTGCCGGTTTCAACCGCTTCGATCGCGGGCTTCGCCAGCACCTCGGCGTTGCAATACCACTGCGTCGTCAGCAGCGGCTCGATCGGCACGCCGCCGCGATCGCCATGCGGCACCTGATGCGTGTGCGGCTCCACCTTCTCCAGCACACCGATCCGTTCCAACTCTGCCACAACCGCCTTGCGCGCGGCGAACCGGTCCTGTCCCTCCAGCCCGCGCACGAAGGACGGATCGGCCACACCGTCAACCACCGTCAGCACATCGGCGATCTCCGCCACCGTCACCCGTGCCTGCCGGTCCAGCACCGATGGCATCGGCAACCCGTGCCGCTGCCCCACCGCGAAATCGTTGAAGTCATGCGCCGGCGTGATCTTCACCGCGCCGGTCCCTTTTGCCGGATCGGCATACTCATCCGCCACGATCGGAATGCGCCGACCCACCAGCGGCAGGACCGCCTGCTTCCCGATCAATCCCGCCAGCGTCGGATGCGCCGGATGCACTGCCACCGCAGTATCGCCCAGCATCGTCTCCGGCCGTGTCGTCGCTACCGTAATGAACTGATCGCGCGCCCCCGCGATCGGATAGCGGATGTACCAAAGACTCCCCTTGATCTCCTGGTTCTCCACCTCGAGATCCGAGATCGCCGTCTGCAGCTTCGGATCCCAGTTCACCAGCCGCCGGTCGCGATAGATCAACCCCTGCCGGTACAGCGTCACGAATACCTCGCGCACCGCCGCCGACAGCCCCTCATCCATGGTGAACCGCTCGCGCGGCCAATCCAGCGACGCCCCCAGCCGCCGCAGCTGGCGCGTGATCGTGCCGCCCGATTCCGCTTTCCATTGCCACACGCGATCGATGAACGCCTCGCGCCCCATCACGCGGCGATCGACATTGCCTTGCTCGGCCAGCAGCCGCTCCACCACCATCTGCGTTGCGATACCGGCATGATCTGTCCCCGGCTGCCACAGCGCATCGCGCCCCTGCATCCGCCGCCAGCGGATCAGCACATCCTGCACGGTGAATGTCAGCGCATGCCCCATGTGCAGGCTGCCGGTGACATTCGGCGGCGGGATCATGATGGTGAATGGCGTCGCCGACGAGGTCGGATCGCAGGCAAACGCGCCACTGTTCTCCCACCCCTCATACAGGCGGGCCTCGGTCTCGGCGGGGTTAAAACTCTTGTCCAGCATCCGTGTCTCCCGCGGCCCCATATGCCACGGGAGGCCGCCGCTGATGATACCTAGGGAACCGCGCGCCCGACGACGCGTTCGATCTCGACCCGTACCAGCCGCTCCACCAAGGGCGGCAGATGGGCGTCGAGCCAATCCTTCAACAGCGGCCGCAGCTCCGCCCGCACGATGTCCTCCAATGTCGGCCCGCCGCTGTGCACCTGGGTGCTGCGTTCCACCATCAGCGTACGTACCAGCGAGCCAACGGAACTGGCCGCGGCGGCCGCGGCCGCAGGATCCACCAGTGTCGGCGCGGGCGTCGCGGCACCCGGCAACGGCGCGGTATACGCCGGCACAGGGGCAGCGAGCGGGTCTGCCAGAGGGGCGGCGGCAGGGGCGGGTTCGGGCATGGACGTGAGCGACCTCGGAGGTGACGTCATCGCGGGCACGGTATCAGCGACCAGCATCGACGCATCGAGCTGCAGCACCGCATCGCCCGCCGGCGGCACCGGCGCCGCTTCGTCCTCGGCCAGGATCCGCCGGATCGAGGCCAAGATCTCCTCCATCGACGGATCGACCGTGCCGCCTGTCTTGCCTGGTTCGGTCCTCGACTTGGCGCGCTCAGACTCACTCATGCGTCGGTCCGCCTTTCGCCTCAGCGTCCCGGCTGGTCAGTCGCGTAGTCACCCAGCCCGAACCACTTGTCCTTCACTGCGTTGTAGTACGCCTTCTCATCATACAGCGGCACCGGCAGCGCCAGGTCGCGCGCGGTCAACCGCCCGACGGCCGCCGCCACGCCGTAGGACGCCGTCACCAACTGGCTGAGCGCCTGCACCAACTGCGTCTGTGATGTGAGCAGCGCCTGCTGCGCGTTCAACACGTCCAGCGTGGTGCGACTGCCGACGATCGCCTCACGCTCCACGCCTTCCAGCGCCACCTCATTGGCGCGGATCTGTGCCCGCGTGCTGTCGGCCGCGGCTTTGGCGGCGATCAGCGTATCCCACGCTGCCACCGCGGTCTGCACCGCGGTCCGCCGGCTGTCGTCCACCAGCTTGTGGCTCTGCTGTTCGGACTGCCGCGCCTGCCGCACGGCTGCGTATTCCGACCCACCTTGGTAGATCGGCACCGTCAAATTCGCCAGCACCTGGTAGCCGTTCGTTACAGAACTGCGCCCGCCCACATTATTCTGCTGGAACACCTGTCCCTGCAGGCTGACCTGCGGCATGAGCTGCGAGAACGCCACATCGATCGCGTCCTTCGCCGCCGCATCGTTGAACAGAGCCATCACCACGCTTGGGTTGTTGGCACTGGCCAGCGCGGCGACGTCCTGGTCGCCTTTCACCGGCAGCTTCAGCGGCTGCGGCTCCACCAGGTCCGCCGGCGCGTCGTAGCCGACGACCCGGAGATAGGTCGCCCGCGCGGTTTGCAGATTGCCTTCCGCGATCTCGCGCTGCGCGGTGGCGCCGGACAGCGCCGCCTCGGCCTGCGCCACGTCGGTGCGCGTGATCTCGCCCACCCGGAACCGGTCATTGGTGGCGTCGAGCTGTTTGCGCAGCACCTGTTCATTGTTGACGTTCAGCGCCAGCAGTTGCTGTGCCTCGATCACGCCGACATAGGCATTCACTGTGTCGCTGAAGCTTTGCTCTTCCTGCACGATCAGGTTGGCGCGCTCGGCCATCACCTGGTTCTTGGCATGGTTGACGCTGGCGGACACCTTGCCGCCGGTATACAGCGGCTGAGTCACAGTCGCCTGCGCCTCGCCGATCTGGCGTTGCAGCGGCGTCACCAGGATCGTCCCGTTGATGAAGGAATAGGCGCGGCTGGTGCCGTCGCTGTAGCCGAGGCCGCCCGCCATCACCACAGTCGGCCGCCAGCCGGACAGCGCGGCGGGCACGTTTTCATCGGTGGCGCGCAGCTTGGCGCGCTCGGCCTGCAAGACTGGCTGATACGCATACGTCGCGGCCAGCGCCTCAGCCAGGGTGTGCGGCACGCCCCGTGGCGTCCCCGCCGCGGCGATCGGTGCCTTCTTCACGACCCTCGCCGCGGCCGGTGCCTTCTGCGCGGCGGTGGGCGGCGGTGGCGCGCTTTGCGCCCATACCCGACCGCTCGCCCATGGTCCGCCGACCATTCCCAGCAAGATCAGTGCGCCGGCTCCCGCCAGCAGGACATCACGTCGCGTCATTCCCAGTCCCTGTCCCTTCGCCGGCACACCCTAGGGCCACACGCATCACAACACCACGCCAGCATCAACCGCTAAAACGTAAATTCCGGTTTTGGGACCAACGACGGGATCGGCGGCGTCGCGCAGTCGAACGCCGGGCGCATCTGCAGCCCAGCCGAGGTCGCCTCACCCAGCACCGCCCGCCCCAGCCCGCCGCCGGCGCGCAGGACCGTCACCAGCCGCCCGGTCTCCTGCTTCAATTGCGCCACCACGGCGGGCGGTGGCGCCGTCACTGTGCCCTCGATCAGGACGGCGTCATACGGCCCGTCCGCCGCCCAACCGGCACCCAACGGCCCCACCACCTGCGTCACGCCGGGCGCCAGCGCCGCCAAGGCCGGTTGTGCCAATGCCAGCAGAGCGGGATCTTCCTCCAATGCGATCACACGCGCGCCACACGCGGCCAGCACGGCCGCGCCGTAACCAACGCCCGACGCCACCACCAGCACCCGCTCCCCAGCGACCGGCGCCAGCAATTGCAACAGTTTCGCGATCTCCATAGGGGCCAGCAGCACGCGGCCACGACCCAACGGCACATCCTCGTCGCTATACGCCAGCGGCGCCAGCGCGGGTGGTAGAAACCGCTCCCGCGGCAGCGTGCGCATCGCGGTCAGGATGCGTGGGTCGGTCACCTTGTTCGGACGGACCTGGCTGTCCACCATCCGACTGCGCGGATCGGCGAACGGGTCGAGCGGGGCGGCGATGTCCATGCGAGGGCTCTGCGATGGTTGCGTAGGCCTCGCTTATAGCGGCAGCACCCCTAGGTGCGACAGGGGGGCGAGACGTGTATTCTGCCCGCCCGCAGGCGTTTTCAGGAGTTTCCACCGTGGCACCCGAAGGCCTCAGCCGCACCGCCGCCACCCCGCGCCGCATCCGCCTGCATGCCACCGACAATGTTGCCATCGTCGCCAATGATTTCGGCCTACCTGCCGGCACCACCTTCCCCGACGGCCTGACCCTGCGCGATCGCGTCCCGCAGGGCCACAAGGTGGCCCTGGCCGACCTGGCCGAAGGCGACCCGATCCTGCGGTACGGCCATGTGATCGGCTTCGCAGTCCGCGCGATCCCACGCGGCAGTTGGGTCGAGGAATCCCTCGTCCGCATGCCCGACCCGCCGCCGCTGGATGCGTTGCCCATCGCCACCGAGACGCCGGCGCCGCAGCCGCCGCTCGAGGGCTACAGCTTCGAGGGCTATCGCAACCCGGACGGGTCGGTCGGCACCCGCAACCTGCTGGGCATCAGCACCAGCGTGCAGTGCGTCGCCGGCACGCTGGAATTCGCGATGGAGCGCATCCGGCGGGATCTGCTGCCGCGCTACCCCAACGTCGATGGCGTGGTCGCGCTGACCCACACCTATGGCTGCGGCATCGCCATCAACGCGCCCGACGCGATGGTGCCGATCCGCACGCTACAGAACATCGCGCGCAACCCGAATTTCGGCGGCCAGACCATGGTCGTCGGCCTGGGCTGCGAGAAACTGATCCCGGAACGATTGCTCGGCCTGCCCGCGTCCGCCGCCAGCCCCGACATCATGCGCCTGCAGGACGAGGCCTTCACCGGCTTCGGCCCGATGGTCGCCAACATCACGGCGATGGCCGAGGCGCGGCTGGACATCCTCAACCGCCGCACCCGCGAGACCTGCCCGGCCGCCGACCTGGTGGTGGGCATGCAATGCGGCGGCTCCGACGCCTTCTCTGGCGTCACCGCCAATCCCGCGCTGGGCGTCACCGCCGACCTGCTGGTGCGGGCCGGTGCCACCGTGATGTTCTCCGAGGTCACCGAGGTGCGCGACGCCATCGCCTTGCTGACCGCCCGCGCCGCGACGCCGGAGGTGGCGCACGCGCTGATCCGCGAGATGGCCTGGTACGACGCCTATCTCGACCGCGGCGGCGCAGATCGCAGCGCCAACACCACGCCTGGCAACAAGAAGGGCGGCCTGGCGAACATCGTGGAAAAGGCGCTCGGCTCCACCGTCAAGTCCGGCAGCAGCGCCATCGCCGGCGTGCTGTCACCGGGCGAGCGCGCGATCACGAAAGGCCTGCTGTTCGCCGCCACCCCCGCTAGTGATTTCGTCTGCGGAACCTTGCAGCTTGCCTCCGGAATGACCTTGCAGGTCTTCACCACCGGCCGCGGCACGCCGTATGGCTTGGCCGCCGCGCCGGTGGTAAAGATCGCCACCCGCACCGAGCTGGCCACCCGCTGGCACGATCTGATCGACTTCGACGCCGGCCGCATTGCCACCGGTGAGGCCAGCATCGAGGAGCTCGGCTGGGAGATGTTCCACCTGATCCTGGACGTCGCCAGCGGCCGCAAACGCCCGTGGTCCGAACATTGGGGCCTGCACAATGCCCTGGCGTTGTTCAACCCCGCCCCGGTGACATAAGTCCCCGGCTCATCCCCACCCCTCGCGGGCTTGGGTCGCGCTTCGCGACCCAAGCCCGCGAGGGGTGGGGGAAATTCATTTCACCCCCGCACTTCCGTTCCCAGCGTGGTTTCGTACACCCGCATGATCGACGCGGAATCCATCCCACCCAGCCCCATCCCCCGCGCCATCCGCATCAAGTTCAGCACCTGCGGCGCGATCATCCCCGGCACGCCCACCTCATCCGCCAGCTCCATTGCCAGCCTTAAATCCTTGTGCGCCAGATCCAGCGCGAACGTCGCCTTGAAATTCCCTGCCAGCGCCTTCGTCGCCATGTTCCGATAGCCCGCCGAATCCCCACTCGCGTTGCGGATCACCGCGTCCAGCTTGCGCATATCGATCCCAGCGCGCTTGCCCATCATCAACGCCTCGGCCGCCGCTGCCGCGTTGCAGAATGCCAGCATGTTGTTGATCAGTTTGGCGACTGAACCGAATCCGACATCGCCGACATGGATCACTTCGCCGCTGAACGATTTCAGCAGCGGCAATTGCGCCTCGAACGTCGCGGCCTCCCCACCCACCATGATAACGATGGTGCCGTCCGTCGCCCGCGCAACCCCACCCGAGACCGGCGCCTCCAGCATCCCCACACCCTTCGCTTGCGCCCGCTCGGCCAGCTTGCGCGCGGTCGACGGCGCGTTCGTCGACAAATCGATATACACCGTACCTGGCCGCGCATTGGCGATCACGCCATCCGGCCCCAGCGCCACCTCCTCCACCACCTTTGGGATCGGCAGCGACGTGATCACCACATCGCAGCTGTTCGCCACATCGGCGATCGACGTCCCGTCCGTCGCCCCCAGCGCCGTGCAGCGCTGCACCGCCGCGGGGTCGAGATCGAACACCACCACCTCATGGTTGGTGTTCTTGATGATGTTGCGGCACATGGGCCCGCCCATATTGCCGACGCCGATGAACCCGACCTTCACGTCCGTCTCTCCCTGCGCTGGGTTGAACGGAAACCGTAGCGCGCCAAGAGTATGTCGGCCAGGAGAGGGGGCAGCGGCCCCGACATGGCGTCGAAAATAACCCCGTTGGAAATCCGCCAGCCTGCACGGCATCGTGCTCGGGAAGTGCGCGGTCAGAACCCCAATCGCGCCGCCGGCCCGCGGTACCCGATGCGCCGGCTCACCGGTACCGGATGCCGTCCCGACACGCGCTCTAGCAACAGCTTCGCGTCATCGTGCCGGTCAGCCTGCATCGCCGCGTGCAGATACAACTGCTCCAGCACATCCTGCTGCGCGTGACTGCCGCCGAGCCGGTACATCTCGCCCAGCACGGGGCGCATCATCGCCACGACCCGCGCTGGCCCGCCTTCATAATACGCCAGCACCGCCTCACACAGCGGCACCGCGATCGTGCCGACCAGCGCCGCATGCGGCGTATCCGCCTGCGCTGCATCGCGCAGCCCCGCCAGCATGCGCCGCGCCGCCGCACCACGCCCCGTGGCGCCGAGCGCCATCATCCAATGCGGCAGCGTGAACACCGACAGCGTATCGCCAATCCGCACCTCGGCCTTGTCCGCCAGCTCGCTCCACCGGTCGCCAACGTCCACCCCATGCAGTTGCAAGCGAAACAACATCGATGCAGCATTTTGCACATCGATATACAGGTCCGGCACCGCCTCGGTCAGCGGCGATGCCAGGTCGCGGAACACGCCATCATACAGTGCCAACACCCGATCGGTCTCGCCATGTTCCAGATGGAACATCGCCGCATGCCACCACACATGGTACTTGAGATTACTCGCGCCGTCCCAGTTGCCGCGCAACCCGTCGATCCACGCAATCCCTTCCGCGCGCCGCCCTTGCATCTCCATCACGTGCGCCACGCCATGCGCCGCCCACAGATCCCCCGGATCGCGCGCGATCGCCGCACGCCCCGCCGCTTCGGCCTCGGTGTATAGCCCGCATTCCTCGTGCGCGAAACAGCGGCACGCCAACAGCGTGCCGTAATAAGGTAGGTCCTCACCCCAAGCCGGTTCCACCGCCCGCACCGAGGTCAGCATCCGATCCGGTCGCCCCAGCCAGAAGTTGGTAAAATGCGCCAGCCGGAACGCCAGCACATCGCGCGGATGCGCGCGCAGGATCTGCTCCCAGATCCCCACTGAACGATCCGGTGCGCCCTCAATCCATTCCGCTAGCGCCGCGATATGCAGCTTCTCCCGCGCCGTCGCCGTGCCCGAGCAACGACGTGCCGCCGCCAGAGCTTCCACCGCAAGCGGAACATTGGCCTGCTTGTAGCTCAGCATCATCAAATAGCCCTTGAGGGCGTGCGCCAGCGCGAATTCCGGATCCGCCGCTAGCAGCGGCGCCAGCCGCTGCCCGGCATCGGTGCGATAGGTCACATATCCCGCCACGGCATAATCAAACGCCGCCGCTGCATGCGCCGACGCAGTGCTCAGCTTCAGACCTTGCGAATCCCGTTGCATGCGATGCCTCCCCGCGAACACGGGCGCATCATGCCACAACGCGCGCCGCCCTTGTATCGGGCGGATGCGTCAGGCTGGCGTCAGCGTCACCTTCGCCACACCGCTGCGCATCATCCCCAGTTCGCGCGCCGCGGCGGTCGACAGGTCGATGACCACCCGCTTGGAATACAAGCGATCCGTGACCATCACGATCACGGAATCACCCGTCGCCACCGTGGTCACACGCACCTTGGCGCCAAATGGCAACCATGGATGTGCCGCCGTCAGCTTGCGCTGATCAAACCGGTCGCCAAACGCCGTGCGCCGTCCCTGATGGTGGCTGCCATAAAACGAGGCAATGCCGGTCTCCTCGACCCACACAACGCTCGATCCCTGCGCCTCTTCCATGGCAGCCATTGCGCGCGTTCCATGCAATGCCACCGCCGCGAGCAATAATGACAGGCCATGCCGCCCCATTTGGCGGCGCCCGACACAATATTGCCTTAATTCTCCCAGCGCCATGATCACTCCTTTCAATACAACGCGATTCCCCGCATAAACACGCGGCACTCTGTCTGACCAACGTTGTTCAAGGTGACGAAATTACGGCATTCTTATCTGTCTCACACTTGTTCTGCCGGCACGTCAACTTGTATGATGCTGGCGTATTCGTGGTTTGACAAGCCACATCGCCGTTTGGCGCAGATCGAACGCGCGACATGGACAACCTCCCGCGCGCGCCCGAAGCTGCGTGATCCATGCTCGTGAGCCTGCCGTTCGTGGTGCTTAGCGCCTTCTGCGCGGCGCTGTTGCGTGGGTTTACCGAATTCGGCTTCGCCATTGCCGCGGTGCCCCTGCTCAGCCTGGGGCTGCCGCCAGCGCAGGTCGTCCCGCTATCAGCACTGCTGCAGATCCTGGCCAGTCTGATCGATCTGCGCACCACCGATTGGCGGTCGCTCGCCTGGTTGTCACCTCGCTGGTGGTCGGCACCCCCTTGGGCCTGATGCTGCTCACGCGGCTCTCGGCCCAGCATGCCAGGCTGATGTTCGGGCTGCTGATTATTGGCTCTGCTTTGTTGTTGGGCCGAGGCCTGCGGCTACCGCCACATCCCGCGCGTTGGGTGGTCGGCGTGGTCGGTCTGCTCGCCGGTCTGATAATGGTGCCGCAGCAGTCCCCGGACCATCTGTGGTGGCCCTTCTGATGGCATTGCCGAACTGTGCTGCCGTCGTCCGCACGAGCTCGATCGTGTTCTTCACCTTCACGGCATCTGTCGCGGTCGTTTCACTGGCGATCGCCGGCCTGATTGACCGCCAGACGCCGCTATTTGCATTGGTCGCCTGTCCTGTATTGATCGTGGGCACCCAACTCGGTGGCTGGGGCTTTCGCCGCGCCAAACCGCATCATCATCGGCGCGTGGCATTATCGGTCCTGGTTTTGTTGGCAACCGTACTGATCGTGCGGTCCATCGGTTTCGGCGGAACCGCCTCGCACAATATGCGGGCGCGGCAGATCGTCCCGCGATGGTAATACCCCAACGAGGCTGGATCAATCCTCGTTGCCCGGCTTGGTGCGCGCTGACTTGGTGCGTGCGCGGCGCGCCTTCATCTGCAACCGCTCCTCCACCGAGGCCTGGCTGCGACGCGTCGGGATCCGTTTCACTGGCGGCACAGCAGCGCGACGGATTAGATGCACCAACGCCGCCAGCGCCGCGGCACGGTTGCGTTCCTGCGTGCGATGGCGGCGCGCGGTGATCACCACCACCCCCTCCTGCGTCAGCCGCTTGCCGGCCAGTCGCGCCAGCCGCGCACGTACTGCTGTGGGAAGGCCCGACGCGCCACCCGCATCGAACCGCAGCATCACCGCGGTTTCCACCTTGTTGACATTCTGCCCGCCTGGGCCGGACGCGCGCATGAAGGATTCAGAAATGTCGCGCTCGTCGATCGCGATCTGATCGGTCACACGGATCATGCGGCAACACCCAGACCATAGAAGGCGGCAGCCGTGCCACCCAGGATCGCATCCCGCGCCGCCGCGTCGAGTCCGGCCAGCAGCCGCAGACTTGCCGCACGCCAACGCGCATAGCCGCCGGCGAGATCCACGACCGGCCAATCGCTGCCCCACATCACCCGCGTTGGCCCGAAACACTGCACCACGTGATCGACATAGCGCCGCAGATCATCATCCTGCCAGGCCGCCGCCGCCTCGGTCACCAGACCGGAAAGCTTGCAGGTCATCGTGGTCTCTTCTGCCAACAGCGCGACAGCGTCGGCCCAGGGTTGCCACGTGCCCTGCGCGATCGCTGGCTTGGCGATGTGATCGATCACGATGCGCAGGCGCGGATGCAGCATCGCGAGCGTCAGCAGACTCGTAAGATGCCGCGGTTGCACCAACGCATCGAACCGCAGGCCGAACTCCATCATGGCGCGCAGCGCGGGCTGCACCTCGGGCAGCAGGATCCAGTGCGTATCGGCAATGTCCTGCAGCATCGGGCGCAGGCCAACCAGCCGCCGCTCGCGCGCCAACGCCGCGACACGCGCCGCCGCCCGCGGTGCGGACAGATCGGTCCACCCCACCACGCCGCGCACCAACCCCTGCGAGTCATGCGCAACGCGCAGCAGGAAGGCCGTCTCGGCCTCGGTCGGCGCCGCCTGCACAAGAATGGTCGCCGAGATATCCCCCAGCAACGGCCGCAGCTCCGCCAGCGCATAATCGCGATAGATCGCCAGATCCGGCGTCAACCAACCATAGTCACCACGCGCGACGTGCCAGACGTGGTGATGCGCGTCGACCTGAATCATTGCGGTGGAATCACACCTTTTCGCAACAGGATGTTGCCGTAAAAGCGCCGTTCGCCGCTTTGCACGATAGCAAACGCCGCTTCTGCCATGCGATAGAACGCATGCCGTTCGACCGTCACCGGCATCGGCGCCGCATGCGTTGACAGCACGGCTTTGAAGTCACGCACCACATCAGGCACCGCGGTCGCATCACCCACCACCTGCATCACCGCGATGGGGTCCGGCTCGAAATCGTCGATCGGCAGCACCGTCAGAAGCGCCGCGAGCGCACGCGGCGCGTCAACACCCGGCAACACGATCAATCGCCGCGCGGTACTAGTGGCCGGGAAGTTCGCGTCGACGATCGCGATGGTGTCGCCGTGTCCCATGCTGGCAAGCGCATGCAGCAGATCGGGCGTCAACGACGGATCCAGTCCGTGCAGCATACGCTCCCCTGCGGTTCTTAAATTCCCGTTCATGCAGCCTATGACAACATCACAACGCGCCGCAATCGTGATACGCACCCTCTCGTCAAAAAGCCCATGCCGGCCTAGAGTGACGATGGTCAAATAGCCGGTTGGGCCATTCATTGGCTTATGTTCGCGGGGGCATCATGATCACGCTCACTGTCAACGGCCAGAAACACGCACTTGATATCGAACCGGAAACGCCCCTGCTGTGGGTGCTGCGCGACGAACTCGGCCTGACCGGCACGAAGTTCGGCTGCGGCATCGCACAATGCGGCGCCTGTTCCGTACACCTGAACGGCGCGATCACCCGCTCCTGTCAGGTGCAGATTGGCGATGTCGATGGTGCGACAGTGCTGACGATTGAAGGCCTGTCGCCCGACGGCTCGCATCCCGTGCAGCGTGCCTGGATCGAGCACGACGTGCCGCAATGTGGCTATTGTCAGTCGGGCCAGATCATGGCGACCGTCGCGCTGCTGCAACAGACACCGAACCCCAGCGACCGCGACATTGACGACGCTATCACCAACATTTGTCGCTGTGGCACCTATCCACGCATCCGCGCTGCGATCCATCGCGCCGCCGCGCTGAACAAACGCTGAGGAGGCCCGCGCCATGACCTATCAGCCGCCACGCATTGCGCTGTCTCGCCGTGGGTTCGTCATCGCTGCGCTCACCGCCGCGGGCGGCATGATGCTGGGCCTGCGTCCCGCCGACGCCGCAGCCGGCGCGGAGGTCGGTGCCTGGCTCGTCATCGACCCTGACGACCGCATCACCATTCGCGTTTCGAAGTCCGAAATGGGCCAGGGCGTCTACACCTCCCTGCCGATGCTGATCGCCGAGGAGCTGCACTGCGACTGGAGCAAAGTGCGCGTCGAGCACGCGTCGGCCAATCGCAATCTCACCGATCACGTTTATGGATCAATGGGCACCGGCGGCAGCCGTACCATCCGCTCTCTGCACGCTGCCATGCAGCAGGTCGGCGCCAATGCGCGCATGCGCCTGATCACCGCGGCCGCCCAGCGATGGGACGTGCCGGCGACCGCGTGCACGGCGAGCGATGGCCAGGTGCATCACGCCGCGACCGGCCGCGCGGTCCGCTTCGGCGTGCTGGCCCCCGCCGCAGCCAACGTCCAGCTCAGCGCCGAACCGGCCATCACGCCACCGGACCAGTACAGCTTCGCTGGCAAGCCGGTCGCGCGGCTTGATACGCAAGTGAAATGCACGGGCCAGGCCCAGTTCGGTATCGATGTGCGCTTGCCAGACATGGTCTACGCCGCCGTGACCCTGTGCCCCGTGCCGGGCGGCACGGTGAAATCGTACGATGCCAGCAAGGTCACCGGCCGTCGCGGTATCCTGGCCGTGGTGCCAGTACCGAACGGCGTTGCCGTGGTCGCCGACCGGTTCTGGCGCGCCAAGCAGGCCTCGCTCGATCTGCCAGTGGAATGGAATCCCGGCGCCGGGGCCGGCACCAACAGCGCGATGTTTCGCGCCGAATATCGCGCGGCGCTGGACGGCAAGCTGGCCACCGCGCGCAACGATGGCGATGTCGCCCAGGCGCTGACGCAGGGCGTGCTGGTCGAGGCCAACTACGAGGTACCCCATCTCTCACACGCGCCAATGGAGCCACTGAACTGCACCGCGCATGTCCGCCCCGACGGTGTCGATGTATGGCTGGGCACCCAGAACCCCGACATGGCGCTGGCCCTTGCCGCCACGGCCGCCGGCGTCGCACCGGAGAAGGTGCGCGTGCATGTCTGCTACCTGGGTGGCGGCTTCGGCCGTCGCGCCGTGAACGACGAGCTAATCCAGGCCGTCACGGTGGCGAAAGCCGTTGGCAAGCCGGTGAAGCTGGTGTGGACGCGCGAAATCGACATCCGTCACGACCGCTATCGCCCGCAGGCCGCGTTGCGCTGCCGCGCCAGCCTGGCCACTGATGGCGCACTGAATGGCCTGCACATCCAGACCGCGGTCGGATCGATCACCCGTTCGCTCGGCTGGGGCAGCGTGCCCGATGGGATCGAACGGCAGGCCGTCGAAGGCCTCGCCAACCAACCCTATGCCGTGGCCAGCCAGCGCGTCGACTGCGTGCTGAAAAACACCCACATTCCCGTGATGTTCTGGCGCAGCGTCGGCAGCTCGCAGAACGCCTTCGTGGTGGAAAGCTTCATCGACGAACTCGCCCACGCGGCCAAGCAGGATCCCTATCAGTTCCGTCGCAAACTGCTCGCCCACCGGCCCGACTTCCTGCGCGTGCTCGATCTGGCGGCGGAGAAGGGCGATTGGGGCAAGCCCCTGCCTGCGGGCAAAGGGCGCGGCATCGCTATCCACGAATCCTTCGATACCATCGTCGCCCAGGTCGCCGAAGTCAGCGTCAGCACGCACGGCGAGGTGAAGGTGGACCGCGTGGTCGCCGCGGTGGATTGCGGCCATGTGGTCAATCCGCGCCTGGTGGAAATGCAGATCGAAAGCGGTGTGATCTACGGCCTGACCGCCGCTCTGTTCGACGCCATCACCATCAAGGATGGCGCCGTGGAACAGGGCAATTTCGATACCTATCAGATCGCGCGCATGGCGGACGCGCCACGGATCGAAACCTACATCACGCTCAGCCGCGGCGCACGCTGGGGCGGCATCGGCGAACCCGGCACGCCGCCCGTCGCCCCGGCGGTCGCCAACGCCATCTTCGCGATCACCGGCAAGCGCATCAGCAGTCTGCCGATCAGCAACACGGATTTGACAAGCCGCACCTGAGCCGGCCTGATCCTGGCCTGAACCGCGCCGCGCTGCAGGACGGCGCCGGCCGAAGGGCGGAACTGATGGATATCGCGACGACGCAGGAGAGTGATTTCATCGCGCGCGCCCGTGCGCTGGCGCCGGCGATAGCGGCTGCGTCGGCGCGTATCGATGACCAGCGCGAGCTGCCGGCGGCGATTGTGCAGCGGCTGATGGATGAGGGTTTCTTCCGCCTGTTGCAGCCTCGGTCGTTGGGGGGCGCCGAACTGCGGCCGGTGATCTTCTCGCAAGTGACCGAGGCGTTGGCGCAGGCCGACGCGTCGGTGGCCTGGTGCGTTGGCCAGAACAACGGGTGTGCCATGTCCGCCGCCTATCTGGGCGAGGAGGCCGCGCGCGAAATCTTCGGCCCCGCAACGGGAATCCTGGCCTGGGGTCCGCCCGGCGCCCCCTATGAAGCGCACCCGGTCGAGGGTGGCTATCGCATCAGTGGCACCTGGCGCTTCGCCAGCGGCAGCCATCACGCGAGCTGGCTCGGCGCGCATATGAAGGTTGCGGGCCGCACGCGGGAACGTACCATGCTGTTCCCGAAATCCAGCGTGCGTATGAACGACATCTGGCACACGATCGGCCTGCGCGGCACCGGCAGCGACGAATACGTCGTCGAGAATCTGTTCGTGCCCGACCACCACACCCTGTCCCGCGACGACCCCGCCGAGCGGCGCGAACAAGGCCTGCTGTATCGTTTTACCTCCAATCAGCTCTATTCCGCCGGCTTTGCCGGTGTGGCGTTGGGCATTGCGCGCGCCACGATCAACGACTTCCTGGAGCTGCCGGCGAACAAGACCTCGCGCGGCGCCACGCGGCCGATGCGTGAGAACAATGTGGTGCAGTCGCAACTGGCGCAGGCCGAGGCCCGCGTGCGGTCCGCGCGTGCGTTACTGCATCAGGTGCACAACGACGCCTGGGCCAATGTGGAACGCTCCGGCGCGCAGACCACGGAAGACCGCACGATGATCCGCCTCGCCTCCACCTGGGCCATCACCCAGGCACGCGAGACGGTGAACACGCTGTACCACGCCACCGGATCAGCCGCCGTGTTCGAAGCCAATCCGTTCGAGCAACGGCTGCGCGACATGCACACCGTGGCGCAGCAATCCCAGGGCCGCCAACTGCACTTCGAAACCTGCGGCCAGCTCCTCTTCGGCCTAAACCCCGAAAATCAGTTCTGATGGAGAACGAAGATGCCCGCGCAATCACTGAACCACTTCACCATCCTGACCAAGGACCTGGAAGCGACCAAGGATTTCTACACCGACATCGTCGGCCTGACGGTCGGTGATCGGCCGCCGCTCGCCTTCGAGGGCTACTGGCTGTACTGCAGCGGCATCCCCACGGTGCACCTGATCCACAACCGTCAGGGTGACAAGCCACTGCCGGAGAAGCCCGAGACAGGGCGGCTGGATCACATCGCCTTCGCCAGCACTGGGCTGAAGGAAATGCGGTCCAAGCTGATGCAGCACAAGATCAAGTACGAGGAACGCGTGCTGCCGCGCATGAACATGACGCAGTTGTTCTATCTCGATCCTGACGGCATCGCGATCGAGATGAACTTCCCCCCCGAGGAGACGGAGGCCCGCGCATGACCGCGATCCGCGCCCGGCTGGCGCATATGGGCATCTTCGTGCGTGACCGCGCGAAGATGGTAAAGTTTTACGAAGACGTGCTGGGGCTGATGGTCACCGACGAAGGCGACCCCGGTTCTGGCACGTATCTCACGTTCATGAGTGCTGATCCCGACGAGCATCACCAGGTGGTGCTGGTGACCGGCCGGCCCGAGGACAATGGCTTCAACCCCATCAACCAGGTGTCCTTCCTGATCAATTCGCTAGCGGAACTGCGGGAGGTGCATCAGCGCGCGCTGGCGAATGGCGCCACGGCGATGCGCACGGTCAGCCACGGCAACGCCTGGTCGATCTATTTCCTCGACCCCGAGGGCAACCGGCTGGAAGCCTACATGCACACGCCGTTCTACGTGCCGCAGCCGCATGGCGAAACGCTGGACCTGAGCAAGTCCGACGACCAGATCCTGCACGAAACGGAAGCCACCTGCGCGAAGTCCCCTGGCTTCATGCCAAGGGAAACCTTCGCCGCCAAAGTCGCCGCCCGCCTCGCGAACTAACCACCCACGCAGGCGCAAACGCCGTCATGCCGGGCCTTCGCCCGGCATGACGCTCTGATCAGAACGGCATATCCCCACACACCGTCACCCGGTGCATGATCCGGGTCTCCGCCGGATAATCATTGACCGCGAAATGCTGCGTGCACCGATTGTCCCAGAACGTCAGGGACCCCTTCTCCCACTTCACGCGGCACACGAACTCCGGCCGGATGGAATGCCGCATCAGATACTCGATCAACGGCTGGCTTTCCTCATCCGTCATGCCATCAAAATGTTGCACATGCCCGCCGATATACAGCGCCTTGCGCCCCGTCTCCGGGTGCGTGCGCACCAGCGGATGCACGCTGGTCGTCTGCACATCCCCCGGATCCTTCACCACCATCTGGCTCATCTGCCGCGCATACATCTCCTTGCGTGACTTCCCGGCGTTCTTCTTGAAATTATCCCCGACGCACAGCGTCTTCAGGTCGGCGATCATCGCCTTCATCCCATCCGACAGCGCGTCGTACGCCAGATATTGATTGGTAAACATCGTGTCGCCGCCCACCGACGGCACCTCCACCGCATACAGCATCGTGCCCAACGCCGGCGCCGGCGAGAACATCTGGTCCGTATGCCACGACCCACCGAAATTCTTCTTGTCCTGCGGCGTCTTCACGATGCGCAGCACCTCGGGATGGTCCTCCATCCCAACCATGAATGGGTGCAGGTGGATGTCCCCCCAGCGCCGTGCGAACGCCAACTGCCGGTCCGGCGACAGATCCTGATCGCGGAACACGATCACGAGATTCTCCAGCAGAGCGGCGCGGACTTCCGCCAGTACGTCATCCGGCAGATCCTCGGCCAGGTTCACGCCGGACACCTCGGCGCCGAGCGAGCCGGCCAGCTTGTGCGTCTCGATATGGCGATAAGGTGCATTGCGGATCATGTTCATCGGATATGTCCTCCGGAGCGCGGTCGAAAGCGCCGCTTGGTACGATCGTGACTCCGATCCGGCGGCATGGGAAGATGCGCCCGGACCAGCCAACCGGTCTAGCCAACCAGGGGTGACAGGATGGACGTCTCGTTCATCGGCATGATCCACCACCGCCAGCAGTCGGAAATCCATCCGCCTGCACCCATCGTGTTCGACCGCGACTACATTCGCGACTTCGCGCAGGCGTCCGAGGCAGGTGGCTTCGATCGTGTGCTGGTGGGCTATTTCTCCGACGCGCCCGACGGCTTCCTGGTCGCCGCCCATGCCGCTGCCTGCACCGAACGTCTGGGCTTCCTGCTCGCGCACCGGCCCGGCTTCGTTGCACCCACCCTCGCCGCGCGCCAGCTTGCCACGCTCGATCAGCTCACCAATGGCCGCCTGGCGCTGCACGTGATCTCCGGCGGTGACGACACCGATCAGCGACGCGACGGCGACTATCTGGCAAAGGACGAACGCTACGCCCGTACCGATGAATACCTCGACATCTTGAAGCGGATCTGGACCGGCGCCGCGCCGGCCACCCATGACGGCCGCTACTACCAGTTCGAGGGCGCCTCCTGTGCCGTGCGCTGCGTGCAGTCCCCGCACATCCCGATCTATTTCGGTGGGGCGTCAGATGCCGCGATCGAGGTCGCCGGCAAGCACGCCGATGTCTACGCGCTGTGGGGCGAAACGCACGCACAGACCCGCGAGATCATCGCCCGCGTGCGTGCCGCTGCCGCACTGCATGGACGCATCGTTCAGTTCAGCCTGTCGCTGCGTCCGATCCTGGCGCCGACCGAGGATGCCGCGTGGGCACGCGCCGAACAGATCAAGGCGCGCATCGTGGAGCTGCGCCGCAAGGACGCGCTGAAGATCAGCGATCATGCGCCGCCCAACGAAGGCTCGCGCCGCCTACTGGCCGCCGCCGCCGCCGGCGAGCGATTGGACCAGCGCCTGTGGACCGGCGCCGCCGCGGTGTCGGGGGCGCGCGGCAACACCACCAGCCTGGTCGGCACGCCGCGCCAGGTCGCCGAGGCAATGGTGGAATATTACGACCTGGGTGTCACCACTTTCCTGATCCGCGGTTTCGATCCGTTGCAGGATGCGATTGACTATGGCCGTGACCTGCTGCCGCTAACGCGCGCGCTGATCGCCCGGCAGCGCGGCACCGTGCGGGCCGCCGAGTAGGAGCGCATCGCGTGAAACTTGTCATCGGTTCTGACCACGCCGGCTTCGCGGTGAAGCAGGAGGTCACTACCCATCTGCGCACCGCCGGCCACGACGTGGCCGATGTCGGCAGCTTCGATCCCGCTCCGGTCGATTTTCCCGACATCGCCCAAGCGCTGACCGCGCGCGTGCTGTCCGGTGCCGCCGAACGTGGCATCATGGTCTGCGGCACCGGCGTCGGCGCCGCGATCGCCGCCAACAAGGTAAAGGGTATCCGCGCCGCGGTGCTGCACGATGCCCATTCCGCGCACCAGGCGGTCGAGCACGACGACGTGAATGTGATGTGCATTGGCGCGCAGATCGTCGGCCCCTGGCTCGCGCGCGACCTTGTCGATATCTATCTCGCCGCCACATTCTCGACCGAGGCGGATTTCCGCCGCCGCGTCGCTAAGCTCGCTGCCATGGAGGCATCATGAAGGCCACGCCACTCGCCCGCTTCAAAGTAATCGACCTGTCGCGCGTGCGCGCTGGCCCGACCTGCGCGCGCATGCTGGCCGATTGGGGTGCCGACGTGATCAAGGTGGAAAGCCCGGAAGGTGACTCCGGCATGGGCGGCGAACGTCACGGCCCCGACTTCCAGAACCTGCACCGCAACAAACGCAGCCTGCAGCTCAACCTGAAAGCGCCAGAGGGCGTCGCGATCCTGAAGAAGTTGGTCGCCAACGCGGACGTGGTGATTGAGAACTATCGCCCCGATGTGAAATTCCGTCTGGGCATCGATTACGAGTCGTTGAAGCAGGTGAACCCACGCATCGTCTACGGCTCCATCTCCGGCTTCGGCCAGGACGGCCCGTACCGCGAACGCCCCGGCTTCGACCAGATCGCGCAAGGCCTCGGCGGCCTGATGTCGATCACCGGCGAACCCGGCCATGGCCCGATGCGTGTCGGTATCCCGGTCGCCGATCTGACCGCCGGCATCTTCTGCGCCATGGGCATCCTGGTCGCGCTGCTGGAGCGTGAGGTCTCCGGCGAGGGCCAGTGGGTGCAAAGCAACCTGCTGGCCGCGCAGATCGCCATGCTGGATTTCCAGGCGGCGCGCTGGACCATCGCACATGAAGTCGCGGGCCAGGCTGGCAACGATCACCCGACCTCGATGCCCACCGGCGTCTATGTCACCAAGGACGGCCACTTCAATATCGGCGCGTCAGGCGATGCGATCTACCGCCGCTTCAGCAAGGTGATCGGCAAACCACAAATGGCGACCGACCCACGCTTCGTCACGAATGCGGACCGGTCAAAGAACCGACGCGACCTCGCCGAGGAGATCAACGCCGTTACCCGCACCAAAACCTCGGCCGAGTGGATTGCGTTGCTAAACGAATCTGGCGTGCCGTGTGGTCCGATCAACGGCATCGACCAGGTCTTTGCTGATCCGCAGGTGCAGCACCTGAACATCACCCGCAAGGTCCCGCACAAGGTGCTGGGGGATGTCGAAGTTATCGGCCAGGCCGTGGAACTCAGTCGCACCCCCTGGGGCGTGCACCTGCCCACCCCGGAACCCGGCGAGCACACCGACACAATCCTGGCCGAACTCGGCTATCACGCCGCGACCATCGCCGACCTACGCGCCCGCAAAGTGATCTAACGCCACGGTCATTGCGAGGCGCGCCGCGCTGAAGCAATTTCGCGCCAATGAGAGCCGGCCATGCTTGAAGCCCGCGCCGTCAAAGCCGTCATGGTGGGCCGCCTCGCCCTGTTTGCGCTCGTCGTCACCGACGACAGCCTAATCGACTACGGCTCGAACGACGCCTTCGTGCAGCACGTCCTCAGTATGGACACCACTTTCTCCGGCAACGCCCTGCGTAGCCACGCCATCACCTCCCCGACCATCTGGACCCTTGGCTACTGGGGCGTCGTCGCCGCCGAGGGCCTGACCGGCCTCTCCTTCGCCATCGCCACCATCAACATGGCCGCGCGGATCCGCTCAGACCCGCAACGATTCCACCACGCCAAACGCTTCGTCTATGTCGGTGCCGGCTTGGGGTTCCTGGTCTGGTTCTTCGGCTTCATGGTGGTCGCCGGCGAGTGGTTCGCGATGTGGCAATCCCCCAGCTGGAACGGCCAGGAAGCCGCCTTCCGCGTCTACATGCCGATCCTGGCCGTGCTGATCTACGTCAATCAGCGCGACGCATAGCGTGCACTCGGCGTCGCCTTCGTCGCGACCCCGCTGATCACCACCGTCTCCGCCCGCAGCGATTGCGGCTTCGCATCGCCCTCACGCCACAGCCAGTACACATTGTCCCCTGCCCCGTTCACCGCCACCACCTTGTGGTTCCCCTTCGCATCAATGGCATGAATGGTCACGCGGCTGATCAGCCCGCCTTGCAGCGCCCGCATATCCGCGGTGGCCTCATATACCGCATCTGCCACACTCGCCCCCGCCTTCATGTACAGCACGATCGACCGCGCGGTGCAGCAGCGGATTGTCATTTCCCCCGCCCCGGTGCACGCCGCAGCGCCATAGCGCGTATCCGCATACGACCCCGCGCCAATGATCGGCGAATCGCCCA
>DATHNE010000051.1:0-7927 GCA_035486355.1 Acetobacteraceae bacterium | reverse complement strand
GTCGCATCCAAGGCCGAACTCAAAGCCAGGATCCTGGCATACCTCGACGACCTCAATCGCGATCCCGTTGTCCATATCTGGAACTACAAAATCAGCGAGGCGGCGTGATAGGAGTCGTTTCACGGAAACGCAGTACTAGGCATTCAAGTTTCTACCAGGGAGACGGCCGAGAACCACGAAGGCCCACACGAGTCGTGCTTGTGGCTATCGCAGGGGCCTGATGAAACAAGTGATTAGGTGGTGGCCAGGTGATTTTTGTGGCGAATGAGGCGAAGCCATTGGTTGCGAGAGTTGGGTGACGATGACCGTGGAGGAATACCAGGACGTGGTCGATGCGCGTGACGCCGCGGTGGCGATGCGCGCCGTTGCGGCAGGCACGTTGCAGGCGCTGTCCGGGGATGACGCGGACGCGCATCTGGCGGCGGCCACGTCGCTGGCCTTCTGGCGCAAGCATCGCGGATTCACACAGGCGGAGATGGCGCAGGCGATCGGTGTGTCGCAGCCGTATTTGGCGCAGTTGGAGACTGGGCAGAGCGAGGGGTCTGTTTCGGTTTATCAGCGGCTCGCGCAGAATTTGAGTGTGGGTGAGCCGCTGCCGAATGCAGAGGCGAATCCCTGATCGTCACAAGGCCGGAGGCACGCTTCTAGCCCGCGGGGGACGGCGCGAGCGCGGCGACCGCTTGCGCGAAGCGGGCCACTTCGTCCTCGGTGTTGTAGTAGTGCACCGACGCGCGCACGAGATCGGGCAAGCGGCGCGCGGTGGAGTCGAGCAGCGTGTTGCCTGGCGCCGAGGCGTGGCAGTTCATGCGTTGCTGGCGCAGCGCGGCGACGAGATCGCGAGAGGGTTTGCCCTCGAGCGTGAATGTCACGATGCCGCACCGATGACGGCCGCGGTCGCGGATCAGCACGCCGCCAATGTCCGCGAGACGCTGCCGCAGATCATCGGCCAGCAGTTTCACGCGCGCCTCGATGGCGGGAAGGCCCAGCGCGAGCGCGTAATCGACCGCGGCGCCGAGACCGAGCTGGGCGGCAACGTTGCGCTCCCAGTTCTCGAAGCGCCGTGCGTCGCCGCGCAGTTCGTAGCGGTCGGGCGCGGTCCAGGTGGCGGCCTGCAGGTCGAGGAAGGGTGGGTCGAGCTGATCGAGGATCGCGCGGCGGACATAGAGCAAGCCGGTGCCGCGTGGGCCACGCAGGTATTTGCGGCCGGTGGCGGACAGCATGTCGCAGCATATTATTCCGGTATCGATCGGTATTTGGCCGACGGATTGGCACGCATCGAGCAGATACAGGATGCCGTGCGCGCGGGCGATGCGGCCAACCGCCTCGGCCGGGTTCACTAGGCCGCCGTTGGTGGGCACGTGGGTGATGGCGATCAGCTTGACGCGTGGATCGATCATGCGGGCCAACCCATCGATATCCAGCTCGCCGGCGGCATTGCTGGGGATTACGTCGATGACGGCGCCGGTGCGGCGGGCGATCTGCAGGAAGGCGATGTAGTTGCTGGCGTATTCAGCCTCGGCGGTGAGGATGCGATCGCCGGGGGCGAAGGCGACGGAATAGAACGCCATGTCCCAGGCGACGGTGGCGTTCTCGACCAGTGCGATTTCGCTGCGGTCAGCGTTGAGGAGCCGCGCGATCGAGTCGTAGGTGGCCTCGAGCTGGTCGTTGGCGGCGGCAGCGGCTTCGTAGCCGCCCATATCGGCTTCGCGCTGCAGGTGATGGAGCTGCGCTTGCAACACCGGCGTGGGCATCAGCGCGGCGCCCGCATTGTTGAAGTGGACGAAGCGCGACGCGGCGGGGGTGTCACGACGGGCCTGCGCGATGTCGATTGGCATGGGCGGCTCCGCGGGCTTGGAGGGGGACAATCGCGGCACTTGGGGTCCTTACGCCTCGCATTTCTACCACGGAGGAAGGCCGAGAGCCACGAGGGGCCACAGGGGTTGCCAAAATCTTGACGCCCCCACCTGCTGCCATTCAGAAAAGGAATAATCCGCTATCGACCCATCCACCTTATGCCGGGCCCTATGGCGGCCCAGCATAGAACCGCGTTGCGGCATCGATCTCCTGCGCCGTCATGCCGCGCGCGACGTTGCGCATCTGCTCGCTGATGTCGTTGCGCCGCGTGCCAGACGCGAACCCTTGAAGCTGCGCGTGCAAATAGGCCGCGGGCTGCCCCTCGAGCCACGGCGCACCGGGCTTGTTGGTGAGACCGCCGTGACACGCGCCGCACGGGGCGATGTTTCGCATGGGGCTGCCATCGGCAATGATGCGTGGGGTTTCGCCCTTGGCGGCCTGATCCTCCTCCACGCGCGGCAGATAGGCATAATACGCGGCAAGATCGCGCATATCCGCGTCACTCAGGTCCGCCACTAGCGGTGCCATGATCGCACTGAGGCGCGCGCCCGTCTTGAAGTCTTGCAACTGTTTGTAGATCACCGTGGCGTATTGTCCGGCGAGGTTCGGCGTCTCAGCCCGGCTGAGGCCGCGCGCGCCGTGGCACATGGTGCAGCGCAGGGCCAATGTCGCGCCGCGGCCGATCGATTCCGCGCTCGCGTTGCCCAGCATCCCGGGCGTTACTTCAACCGACGTGACTGCATAATCCGGCTGAACCACCTGTTCATGAATAGGCGGCACCCGGATCAATCCGGCTGCGCTGCAAATCGCGTCCCATACGCCGAGAAATCGCTGGCCCGGTTGTTCAAACGGCAACCACGCAAACCCGACAACCGCACCGGCGATCACCAGCCCCGCGGCGAGACCGACACTGGTGGCAACCCACCGGTCGCGCACATACGCGATCCAGTTCATCCTCATCGTCCGGACCCCACGATGATCGCCGGGACCGCGGTGCCGGGTATGACCAGAAGATGCGCGATCGGAAACCCGTAGTTCACGATGGTGAGCCCGATCATCAGCCCCAGCCAAAGCCCGAACCCGTTCAGCGCCGCGGGCAGCGACCGTGGTGGGTGCGCGGCAACGCTGAACCGGTACACGCCAGGCTCGGCGCGGGCAGCCATTTGCCCGCGCGCCAGCACGGTGAGGAATAGCACGCCGGAGACCACCAGGATCGCACCACCGATCACCGACATGACGACCCAGTCGGCCTGTGCTGCGATCACCGGATCGCCATAGTCGTAGAACGCCATGCGGCGCGGCATGCCAAGGACGCCGACATAGTGCCACGGAAACGTCAGCACGATCATGCCCACGAACCAGGTCCATAGCTGCGCCCGCATCAGGCCAACGCAATCAAGTGCGCGACCGGTCAGATGCGGCCAGACGTCATAGGCGATCACGAAATACATGATGACGATGGCGCCACCGAAGATCAGGTGGAAATGTCCGGTGACCCATTGCGTGTTGTGGATCGTGCTGTCGAGCTGATAACTCATGTTGATCAGTCCGCCGGCGCCGCCGAACCCCAGCATGATGAACGAGAACGCGGCCCCCAGCATGATCGGGTTGCGCCAGGGCAGCACTTTGAGCCATCCCAGCACGCCCTTGCCCCCGCGCAGCCGCGCGGCGATCTCGATCGACGCGCAGATCGTGAACACCGTCAGAAATGTCGGTACCGCAACGAGCGCGGTGAACACCGAGTGCAGGAACTTGAATCCGGAACCGACCTCCGGGTCCGCGAACAGGTGGTGCGCGCCGATCGGCATGGCGACGACCAGGAACAGAATGAAAGAGACCCGCCCCATCTGGTCGCTGAACAGCCGGCCGCCGATCGCACGCGGAACGATCGTGTAATACGCGATATAGGTTGGCATCAACCAGAAATAGACGATGGCGTGCAAGGTCCAGGAGAAGAAGACACGCGCCAGCCCGGCGTCGATCGTGGTGCGGAAACCCAGCGCCACCGGAATGATCTGGAACAGCAGCTCCAGCGCGGCACCGACCGCGGTCCAGCCCCACAGATAGGAACCCGCGACTGTCGCGAACATCGGGAACGGCACCGGCGCGCCAGGATTCTGCCGCTTCCACTGATGGAGGTTCACCGCCATCAGCGCGACCCAGATCCATGAGCCGACTACCACCAGGACGACGCCGATGTAGTAGAACGGATTGCCGATCAGCGGCGGATAGAACGTGTAGAGGACCGAGGCCAGCCCCAGCGCGACCGGCACGATCGCGGTGATCGTGCCGAGCAGGACAAGCGCCCATCCCAGCCACGCCCAGCGCAGCCCGATCAACGGGCGCTTAAGCGATGCCTCCGTCACGAAGTAGCCGAACCCCATCGCGACGAGCGTCGGCATCACATAGGCCATCGTCGTGCCGTGCGCCGTGACCGAGCGGTAATATAGTTCCGGATCGCCGATCCACCGGTGCAACGGGCTGCGGATGAACATCTGCCATTCGCCCAGCAACAGTGCCGCGCCAAAGCCCCCGAAGGCCAGCCAAAAATGCGCAAGTATGAGCCGCCGGCTACTGGACACAGCTCAACCTCCTTGTGTCGACAGCCATGCGCTGGAATGTCGCCTTATCAATGATCTTGATCCTGCCCCACATCCCCTCGTGGCCCAGGCCGCAGAATTCCTGGCACGGCATATGCCGATCTCCCAGCTTATCGAAACGCGCCGGAATCGAGGAGATGTATCCCGGCACCAGCATCAGATTGATCGCGGTCCCGGTGATCAGGAAACCATGCACCATATCGGCACTGGTGACGCGGAACGTGATCGGTGTGTCCGTCGGCACCAGGATGCATTGCGGCGTGAAGGAATACTGCTGGCCGATCGCACGCACGGTGACCGAGCCGTCGGGTTCGAGCGCGCTGCCAAGATTGCTCTCGATGAACTCCCCGTGGAGATGCAGCGTGCGCGGATCGGCGGTCTCGACATGGCTTTGCGGTAGCGTGGCCTGGTGCACGCCGGCGAACACCGCCATGACCACCAGCAGCGCCATGAGTGCGGTCGCAACGGCGGCCCAGTGCCGTTCGACGCGCTCGCTGCGTTCGGCACCATCGTCGGGACCCGCCGGGTTGACTTGCTCTGTCATGGCGCACCCGCGCGCGGTACGTACACGAGAAAATAGAACGCGAACCAGAGTGCCACGACAACTGCCACCGCGATGCCCGCGAGCGCGAGCGCGCCGGGGGTACCGGTGCGCAGGACCGCGTTCACCGCTGCGTCGCGCGTGCCGTCGGTTTCGTCGATCGGGGCAGGGTCAGAGTTCAGCATGGCGCATCAGTCCAGCGGCGCCGTGCGCAACTCGTTCGCCTCACGCGCGGAAACCGCCGCGCCCCGGTTGCCCCAGGCGCTGCGGATATACGTGACCACGGCGGCGACCTCATCGTCAGACAGGCGTTGTGCGAAGGGCGGCATGCCATACGGTTGCGGGTTGCCTTTCGTGCCGGGTGGGAAACCGCCGTTCAGCACCATGCGGATCGGGTTCACCGCCGACTGCATCTGGATCGACGGATTGCCCGCCAGCGGCGGATACTGCGGCGGCATGCCACGACCGTCCTTGGCATGGCAGCTCGCGCAATGCGTTTCGTATACGGTCTGACCGAAATGCAGCAGCAGGCTGCCCTCCGGCGCTGTGACTGTCGCGACCTCGAGGCCGGGCGGTGTTCCCTGGCCCAGGCTCTTCAGATAGATCGCCATGGCGCGCACGTCGGTATCGTCGAGATATTGCAGGCTATCGAATGTGACCTCCGCCATGGGGCCATAGACGGCGCCGCGATGCGACACGCCGGTGCGCAGCAGGTCGACGATCTCATCGATGCTCCACTCGCCGAGGCCGGCTTCCTTGTTCGATGTGAGTGACGGTGCGTACCAGTTCTGCATCGGGATCAATCCGCCCTGGAACGCCTGTGATTCGGAGCTGCCGCCAAGCGCGTTGATCGGCGAGTGGCACATCGCGCAGTGACCCAGCCCCTGCACGAGATATGCGCCACGGTTCCAGTCAGCCGATTTCGCCGCATCCGGCTTGTACTCGCCTTCCTAGAAGAACAGGGTACGCCAGCCGAGGATCAGTGACCGGTTGTTGTAGGGAAACTGCAGGTCCTGCGGCTTGTTCTTTTGGTGCACCGCCGGCACGGAACGGAGATAGGCGAAGATCGCGTCGGAATCCGCGCGCGTGACCCTCGTGTACGATCCGAAGGGCATGGCGGGATACATCAGGCCGCCATCCGGAAAGCGGCCGGTATGCATGGCGCCGTAGAAGTCATCGGCACTCCATGTGCCGATACCGGTCTCGCGATCAGGCGTGATGTTGGATGAAAAAAGCGTGCCGAAGGGTGTCGGCATCGCAAAGCCACCGGCAAACAAGGCACCGCCGGGATTGGTGTGGCAGGCGATGCAATCGCCGGCGCGCGCGAGATATTCGCCCTTGGCGATCGGCCCCTTGTCATCGAGGGCCGCATCATCGGCGCGTGCCGCGATGGACATGGCAGCGACCAGCACGCCGCCGAGCAGGACGGACAGCCATGGCATCTTGCGCGTCCTCATGGCTCCCTCCCTCAATTCGGTTCGCTGCCGCAGCGGAGCGGCATTGCCAGCGTGCCCTTCGCGACAGGTGACGGATCCGCCGGCACCGGCAGCGACGCCAGCCAGGCGGCGACAGCGGTGACATCGCTTTCCGTCAGGCTACCCGCGACGATCTGCATGCAGTCGGGCGCGGGCGCCGTGCGCGTTCCGTAGCGAAAGGCGCCAAGCTGGGCGCTGATATAGTTCGCATGCAGCCCGACCAGCCCCGGGATGGCGGGCTCCATCCCGGTGAGCGCCGGTCCGTGACAGCCCATGCAGGCTGGAACGCCGTGGCCCGGATCGCCTTGCGTGGCGAGCGCGTGTCCGCGCGCCAGCAGGGCGGGGCTTGCATCGGGGACCGTTTGTGCGACGGGCGGCGGGCGCAGTGCCGCGAAATAATCCGCCATCTGCCGCAGATATGAATCGGCAATGTATTCGAGAAGATAGTTCATCGGCGGGTAGCGGCGGCGGCCGTCGCGGAACGCGACAAGCTGGTTCATCAGATAGCCCGCCGGCTTGCCGGCCAGGCGGGGGAAATAATCGCTGTCCGTGCCCTGGCCTTGCGGCCCGTGACAGGCCGCGCAGGCGAGCAGGCGCGCCGCGATCGTGTCGGGTGGGTGATCGGTTGGCTGTGCGTGCGGCGTGCTGACGGGGAAGCAGGCGAGGGCGATCAACAGCAGGGTCAAGCCGAGCAGCCGCGAACTCACAGTGCTCATCTGCGTTCGAAGCCTGGCGCCCGGTCGATAAGACATACTCCCCCCTGGTCCTGCACGCGTTCGATGATGGGTGCGTCTGGAACTGGTTTCGTTGGCGCGATGGGGCGCTATCCTAAATCAACGGGTACGAACCTCTGTGACGAATGTGCTGCAATAGTCGTTTTCTGATCACGTCAGTAACTGCACCCCAAGCCCTCGCCACCACGGACGTCCTGCATGTCCGAGCCAACTCCGCCGCCTGGCCCCGCGTCATGTCAGGCGCGATGGATAGCGGATCCAGCCGCGGCGTCCCACTTTGATGCTGACTCACAACACCGCCCGCGGACAGCGCCCATCAGCCCGGGCGGAACCACCCCAAAAAAGGCCGAGCGGAACGCCGGTGCATCGCCCCTGTTCAACGAGCCGGGTGCTCGTGCCGGTGGCGGAGCGATCCACCACTGATCCATCCAGGTCATGCCGATCCCCTGAGCTTGACCTGGGGATCAGCGCGGCGTCCACGCCTTTGTTGACACGCCACCGACTGCGCGCGTGCCGAATGCCTCAGAAAAAAAGATTGTAACGCAAATGAACGCAAAGGAAGGCGAATGCCGTGTGCCGCTCTCCCCACACGATAAACACCAAGGGTTGCCGAACTCTTGCCGACCCCATGCGTCGCCCGCCTACTCAGCCGTCATCGCCCGATCCAAATCCCCATACAAATCCTCCACATCCTCAATCCCCACCGACAGCCGCAACAAATCC
>DATHNE010000050.1:0-4254 GCA_035486355.1 Acetobacteraceae bacterium | reverse complement strand
CAACTTCAGCCGCCACCGCGTCTCAACACCGCTTGAATGGCCTACCTCAGGGTGCAATTCGCCAGGGATCGCTCGTCACCCAATCACCCAACTGCCGGATTTAGGTTGATGTCACGCTGGCGGCCGAAGCGCTCGACCAGGCCGGCCGCCACAACGCCGCCACACGCCACCAGGGCCAGGCCGTGCTGCGCGGCCTCGGCACCCTGCAACAGACCCTGCTGGGCGGCGATCCGCGCACCGCCTTGGCAGAGCTTGCCCAACTCCTCACCGATCTGCTGCCCGCCCCCAACCCTCGGCGCGCCGAGGCCCTCGACTCGATTGCCCTGCGCACACGGGTCGAACTCGCCCGCCACGGCGCCGGAGGCGCGGAATGCGCGGCGTCAAAATAGTTTCATCTCAAGCAGTTGTCGGCGCGTCATCGCACCCGCGATGTCCCCTTGGCGGCGTGTGAACACACGGCTATAAGCCCGCGCGTTGGTGGCCGGATTTGGATTGGCACAGCGTTGGCATGCAACCGCATGTCACCAGCGCCGCGCCAGTCCGGGCCCACCAGGTCCGGCTTGTGCCGAACCGGGTGGCAACAAGAAACGCAGGATCGATTGCCGATGATGGTGACTCTTCCTCCGGACTACCGCCCCTCCGAGGATGAGGAGTTCATGAATCCTATCCAGGTCGAGTACTTTCGCCAGAAACTGCTGCGCTGGCGCGCCGATCTGCTGAAGGAAGCCGACGGCACCCTCGCCAGCCTGTCCGAAGGCGGCATTCACGAAGCCGACATCACCGACCGCGCCAGTGTCGAAACCGACCGCGCCCTGGAACTGCGCACCCGCGACCGGGCGCGCAAACTGATCAGCAAAATCGACCAGGCGCTGGGCCGGATTGAAGCCGGCACCTACGGCTACTGCGAAGAGACCGACGAACCGATCGGGCTGCGCCGGCTGGAGGCGCGGCCGATCGCCACGCTGACGATCGAAGCCCAGGAACGCCACGAACGCATGGAACGCGTCCACCGCGACGACTGAGGCGCGACCACGCCTGCGCTGATCAACCCGAGGGCTCGATCAGGCACCTCTTCCGTGCCGCCATGGCGTCCCGCGTTCGCTGCGATGAGCAGAGAAGTGCGGGAATGACGGAAAAAAGCGCCGGAGCGATGTGCCGCCGGTCAGCGGCAGCCGGGCGATCCCGGTGCGGTGCCGCATCCGCCTGAACTGGAATTCACCCTGCCATGCGGCGTACCCGGCGGCACCACCGTTCCGCCCTCGGTCGCGCCCTGCGACCGGCACTCGCAATAGCCATCGACCGGCATGGTCGTCGCACAGGTCAGATGGTCGGTCTGGCACATGTTCGCCGCCAGCGCCGGGCCGCCCGCCAGTGCGGCGAGGGCCAGGATCGCGGCGGTCATGGTTCGCAGGCTTGTCATGCTGAAGCACCTTTCATGGCCGATGGGAGGAATGCCCGCTGATTACGTTGTGATGCCGGACCGGACCCGCAATTCCCGGCGATATGACGAATGCGAGATCGGCTGCGCGGCTTTGGCGGCCTGCCCGGACCCAGGTGAGGCGACCAGGCGGGGCGACCGGGTGGGGCTGGGTTGCACCAGCGCAACTTCCGCGCCGGCAATGGGGCGCCTATGGTCGGCGTCCTGCCTCCTCCGGGGGGCTTGTCTGGGAGGAGACCACAATGATCCGTCGCCGCCATTTCCTGGCCGCGTCCACGGCTGCGCTCGCAGCCCCCGCGATTGTTGCGCGGGCCAATGCGCAGTCAAAGTTCGACTGGCAGCAGTTCAAGGGCCAGCACATTGAAGTGAACTATCAGCTCTCGCCGCGCGGGGATGTGGCGCGGGCGAACCTCAAGAAGTTCGAGGACCTGACCGGAATCACGGTCGGGTTCGAGCAGATCCCCGAGCAGCAGCAGCGGCCCAAGGTGGCGATGGAGATGGCGACCGGCCATCCCAGCTTCGACGTGGTGAACGTGGGCATGCACGTGCAGAAGCGGCTGATCGAGAAGGCCAAGTGGATGGAGGATCTGCGGCCGTATATCGCTGATGGCAGCCTGACCAGCCCGGACTTCGATCAGGCGGATTTCTCCAAGCCGTCGATGGCGGTGGCGACCGGATCGGACGGCAAGATCAATGTTCTGCCGCTGAACCAGGATCTGTTCATCATCTTCTACAACAAGGCGCTGTTGCAGGCGAAAGGGTTCAGTGGTCCGCCGAAGACGTTCGATGAGATGATGCACATGGCGGAGGTGCTGACCGACAAGTCGAAGCAGAATTATGGGTTTGTCGGGCGCGGGCTGAAGAACGCCAATGTGGTGCTGTATGATTCGATCCTGCTTGGCTGGGATCAGGAGACGGTGACGGCGGATGGCAAGAAGCTGCTGACCGACACACCGGCAGCGGTTGAGGCCGGCAAATGGTACCAGAAGATCATGCAGCAATACGGGCCACCCGGGAACGTCGGTTTCAATTGGAACGAATGTCAGACCACGTTCGGACAGGGCCGTGGCGCGATGTGGTGGGACGGGATCGGGTTCTCCGCGCCGCTGGTGGACCCGAACAAATCGAAGGTGGTGGAGACGGTTGGGTTCGCGCCGGTGCCGGCGGGGCCGAAGGCGCACAACTGCGCGACGTTTGTCGATGGGATCGGCATCCCGGCGACGGCAAAGAACAAGAAGGCGGCCTGGCTGTTCATGCAGTGGGTGACGGGCAAGGAGATGTTCGGCGAGGTGCTGCGCACCGGCTCGGGCACACCGCCGCGGCTGTCGGTGTATGAGCGGACCGATATCGTGAAGGCGAGCAAGTTCCCGCAGGAATGGTTCGATACGACGCAGGCGAGCCTGAAGATGGCGCGGTCGGGGCTGCCAGTGATCGTGCCGGTGACGGAATTCCGCGATACGATCGGGGTGGGACTGACCAACATTGTCGGTGGGGCGGATGTGGCGACGGAGCTGAAGAAGGCGACGGACGCCTTCCAGCCGGTGTTGGACAAGTCGAACGCGGGTTAGCGACTGGATCGCCCGCCGGCGGATCCGACGCCGCCGGCGGGCAGACCGCGGATTGCCACCAGGACGTTGCCATCGTGTCTGGGGCTGATTAGAGCGGACGCAGACTGAAAAGGCTTGCCGATGTCCGTTCCCCGCCCCTATTCGCCCCGAACACTTGCCGCGCAGGCGTTGGGACACATCGACAACGCGACCGGCGGCCTGGTGCCGCCGATCCACGTCACCACCACCTTCCTGCGCGATCCCGACAATCAATATCGCCGCGGCCACGTGTATGGCCGTCCGGACAACGCCACGATCCGCGAGGCTGAGGCGATTATCGCGGCGCTAGAGCAGGCCGCTGCGGCGCTGCTGCTGGGGTCCGGCATGTCGGCGGCCACGGCGGTGTTCCTGGCGCTGAAGCCGGGCGATCACGTGGTGGCGCCGAGCGTGATGTACTGGGCGCTGCGCAACTGGCTGATCACCGATGCGGCAGAATGGGGGCTGCGGGTCGACATCGTCGACACCGCGGACCTGGTGGCGGTGCGGGCGGCGGTGCGGCCGGGGGAGACGAAGCTGGTTTGGCTCGAGACGCCGGCCAATCCGCTGTGGACGATCACCGACATTCGCGCGGTGGCGGAGATCGCACATGCGGCAGGGGCTCGGCTGGCGGTGGATTCCACCTGTGCCACGCCGCTGCTGACGCGGCCTCTGGCGTTGGGCGCGGACATCGTGATGCACAGCGCGACGAAGTATCTGAACGGACATTCCGATGTTGTGGCGGGTGCGCTGGTCTGCGGTTACGAGGATGCGTTCTGGGACCGGATCAAACGCGGGCGCGGGATGCGTGGGCAGATCCTGGGGCCGCTGGAGGCGTTCCTGCTGATCCGAGGCATGCGTACGCTGGCGCTGCGGGTGCCGGCTGCGTGCGCGAGCGCGATGGAGCTGGCCGTGCGGCTGTCGAATCACGCGGGCGTGGCCGAAGTGCTGTATCCGGGACTGCCGACGCATCCGGGCCATGCGATCGCGGCACGGCAGATGCAGGGCGGGTTCGGCGGGATGCTGTCGATCCGGCTGCGGGACGGGGAAGCGGCGGCAATTGCCGCGGCGGCGCGGACCGGGTTGTGGAAGCGGGCGACGTCATTGGGGGGCGTGGAGAGTTTGATCGAGCATCGCGGGTCGATCGAGGGGCCCGGGTCACCGTGTCCGCTGGATCTGCTGCGGTTGTCGGTGGGGATCGAGGACGTTGAGGATCTGTACGGGGATCTGGAT
>DATHNE010000049.1:0-9681 GCA_035486355.1 Acetobacteraceae bacterium | reverse complement strand
GGATCTGGCGGGGCGGCTGGGGCGGCACCGGCTCGTGGCGTTGACGGCAGATGCCATCACATCGACGGACAAATGGCGGCGTGACGGGTGGTACCGGCGGTCGCTGCGCAATCTGGCGTGCCTATCGCTGTATTTCGCCGGCGTGCCGCCGCGGCTGATCGCGCGGCTCTACTGATGCGCAACACGGTCTTCGTCTTCGCGCGCGCGCCTCGACTGGGCACGGTCAAACGGCGGCTGGCGGGCGATATCGGCGCGCGTGGGGCGCTGCGCTTCCATCGCGGGACAATGGTCGCATTGCTGCGCGGCCTGCTGGCCGACCGGCACTTCCGGACTGTACTGGCGGTCACGCCCGACCGCGGGCGGTTCCGGTTGCCGGTGCGTGTGGACCGGGTCGGTCAGGGCGGGGGCGATCTCGGCGACCGTATGCACCGTGCCATGACACGTGTCGCCACGGGCCGTGTTGTCATCATCGGCTGTGACATCCCCGACGCGCGGGCGTCGGACGTGCGTGCCGCGTTTCGCGCGCTGGGGCACACCGATACCGTGATCGGCCCGGCCGAGGATGGTGGCTACTGGCTGGTCGGGATGTCGCCGCGACGCCCGGCGCATCCCTTCGCCGCCGTGCGCTGGTCCACGTCGCATGCATTGGCGGACACGCTGGTCAATTTCCGTGGCCGGCGCGTCGCGTTCTTGCGCCGATTGCGCGATGTCGACACCGCGGCCGACCTTCGTTGCTGCCGCGGATGACCGCTTGCCACACCCGGCCTCGGCGGCGAGATTGGCGGGGTCCCCTCCCCTCTGACGGTCGTCCCGTGCCAGCCACTCCTGAAGACCTGTTCGCGTTCCTCGACAGCCTGGGCATCGCCCACAGCACCGTCACCCATCCGCCGTTCTTCACGGTGGAGGAAGGCCGCCCGTGGCACGACAAGATTCCCGGCCTGCACTGCAAGAACCTGTTCATCAAGGACAAGAAGGGCGGCATCTGGCACGTGGTGCTGCCAGCGGACAAACGCGCCGACCTGAATGCGCTGGAAAAGCGGCTCGGCGCCCCGCGCTTCTCCTTCGCCAAGCCCGAGGTGTTGATGGACGTGCTGCAGCTCACCCCCGGATCGGTGACGCCCTTCGGCTTGATCAACGACACGGCGCGGCGCGTGACCGTGGTGCTGGACCAGGAGATGCTGGCCAGTGAGACGGTGAATTTTCATCCGCTGCACAACGGCGCGTCGACCACGGTCCGCGCCGACGACCTGGTGACATTCGTGCGGGCGCTGGGCTACACGCCGATTTTGATATCGATACCGGAACCGTCACCGGTGGCGGCGTGAAGGTCTTTCCGCCGCCACGCCTGCGACGCCTGCTACGGCTGCCGCTGATATCGCCGCGTCTGTGGATACGCCGGTTCATGTTCTGGATCGGCGCGGTTCTGGTATCCACCGTGGCGATCGGCTTCGCGATGCTGGCCGACCGCGCCTCGGCGCTGTTCGAGCATGTGCAGGCGCCGCGCCCGTGGATCGCATTCATCATCTGCCCACTGGGCTTGGTCGCGTGCTTCCTGATGACACGGTACGTATTTCCGGGCGCCCAGGGCAGCGGCATACCGCAGGTGATCGCGGCGCAGCACATGTCGGACCGCGCGGCGGTCGCCCGCGTGCTGTCGTTGCGCATCTCCATTGGGAAGATCGGGTTGACGTTGCTGGGGCTGGCGTGCGGCGCCTCGATTGGCCGCGAGGGACCGACGGTGCAGGTCGGCTCGTCCATCATGTATGCGCTCGGGCGGGCGCTGCGGCTGCCACGGCCAGACCTGGAGCGGGCGCTGATCCTGGCGGGTGGCGCCGCGGGCGTGGCCGCGGCGTTCAACACGCCATTGGCAGGCGTGGTGTTCGCGATCGAGGAGCTGAGCCACGCGTTTGAGTCGCGCACCTCGGGTGTGGTTCTGACCGCGGTGATCGTCGGCGGCATCACCACCTTGGCGCTGGTCGGCAACTACAGCTATTTCGGCCATACGGCCGCGACACTTGATTTCGGACGCGGATGGATCGCGGTGGCGTTGTGCGGTGGCGCGGGTGGGTTGGCGGGCGGGCTGTTCAGCGCGGCATTGGTGCGGTTCGCGGGCGGGTTGCCGGGACGCGCGGGCGCGTGGCTGGCGCGCTATCCCGCTGGCTTCGCGGCGCTGTGCGGGCTGGCGATCGCCGCGCTGGGCGTGCTGTCGCATGGCCAGACCTATGGCACCGGGTATGAGCAGGCGCGCGGGATGGTCGAGGCGCATACCACGCTGCCGGCGTCCTATGCCGTGCTGAAATTCGCCGCGACCGTCGTTTCATATATCAGCGGGATTCCTGGTGGCATTTTCGCGCCGTCGCTGTCCGTCGGCGCCGGGATGGGACAAACGTTGTCGCACCTGATCCCGCTGGCGCCGACGGGCGCTGTTGTGGTGTTGGGGATGGTGGGATACTTCTCGGGCGTGGTGCAGGCACCGATCACGGCCGCGGTGATCGTGCTGGAGATGACCGACAACCAGGCCTTGACGATCCCTGTGCTGGCGACATCGTTCCTGGCGTTCGGTGTGTCGCGCCTGGTGTGTCGGCGGCCGATCTATGTCGCGCTGGCACGACGGTTCCTAGACGCGCAGCAACGCGCCCATTGAGGGGCGACATGACGCCCATGAGCTATCATCTGGCGCAGATCAACGTGGCGCGCTTGCGAGCGCCGATCGCGGACCCGGTCAATCGTGATTTCGTCGACAGCGTGGATCGGGTGAACGCCGTCGCCGAGGCGCAACCTGGCTTCGTCTGGCGTCCGGTGGGTGACAGCGGCAATGCACCCGACATTCGCGTCGGCGACGATCCGAACCTGATCGTACATATATCCGTGCGGACCTATCTCGAGGCGCTGGCCGCCTTCGTCTACCGCACGCCGGCGTATCGCGAGATCATGCGTCGCCGCCGCGAATGGTTCGACCGCAGGGAGGTGTTCATGGCGCTATGGTGGGTGCCGGCCCGACATCGACCGACGGTGACAGAGGGCATGGCACGGCTGGACCGCCTGGCGCGCCTGGGCCCGACGGCAGAGGCGTTGCTGTGCACCCGCCCATTCCCGGCGCCGGATGCACCGCTTGTCAGTCCTCTGCTGGATCAGTGTGCCAAGAGCGTGGTCGCTGTTCTGCGACGCCGTTGACAGACTACACGGCCGTCATCTGCCTCAGGGCCGCGCGCTGCGTGGTGCGGCCGAGCATGACCATGCAAAGCGCGACACAGAAGGCGGGACCGGCGGCGGCCAGGAAGATGTCGGTCGGCAGCCATCCGAGGGACAACAAGATGCCGCCCACCAGGGGCCCGGCGATGTTGCCGATCCGGCCGCTGCCCAACGCCCAGCCGGCGCCGGTAGATCGGATCGATGGCGGATAGATCCGTCCCGACAGCGAATTGATGCCATGCTGGCAGCCGCCGATGCCAATCCCAGCAAGGCAGATCACGCCTGCCAAAGCCGCGAAGGGCAGCGGCAACAATCCGATCGACAGCACGGCAAGGGCGCCGATCACCAGCACCGCGCTCAGCACGCGCTCGGCGCCGAGCCGGTCGACGATCGGCGCGGTGATCAGCGCGCCCAGGATCGACCCCAGCGCATACATCGACCCGCCCAGGATGGCGCGCGACGGGGTGAAGCCCTGGCTGTGCAGGATCGCCGGCATCCAGAACAGGATGAAATAGTTGCCCAGCAGATTCAGCAGATTCATCGCCCAGAGCAGACAGGTCGCCAGCGCGAGGCGTGGGGCAAACAGCGCGGAGACGGGGTTGCGATGGCGCTCGATGGCGGCGAGCAGGGCCGATTCCGGCAGCCTGGCCCACAACACGGGCAGCACCACCACGGGCAGCAATCCACCGACGATGAAGATCGCTGGCCAACCGAAGTGCGGCACCATCCATGCGGCGAGGAAGCCGCCCAGCGTGTTGCCAACGGAGACGCCGGAGCTCATCAGAATCACCAGCTTGCCCTGACTGCCCGGTGGCGCGTGGTCGGACGCGAGCGCGATTGCCAGGGGGATGCCGGCGCCGAGGCCCACACCGGTGAGGAAGCGATACACCGCCAGGAGGTCCGGGCCGGTCACCGAGGCGCTTAGCAGCGAGAACAGGCCGAAGGCGGCCACACTGCCCAACAGCACGGGTTTGCGGCCAATCCAATCGCCGAGCGGTCCGCCGGTCAGTGCGCCGACCAGCATGCCGAGACTGCCGGCGGTGAGCGCGGCGGTGAAGGCCGGTGGCCGCAGATGCCAGGCATCGACCAACGACGGAATGGAATAACCGATCGCGGAGATGTCGTAGCCCTCCAATGCCAGCACCAGCCAGCACAGGCCAACGACGCGCCAGTGCAATGCATCCGTCGCCGTGTCGGACATCATTTCCTTCCCCCGATGCCGCGATTGGGCGCGGTTCGCATCCACTCAAGCATGTTCGCCGCAGCGAAACAAACGCGACGGGGAAGGGTTATTCCGCGGCCGGCTTCAGGTGTTCCTGCAGGCGCGGCATCAGCTCCACCAGATTGCAGGGACGGAAGCGGTTGTCGAGCTGATGGATCAGGATGTCATCCCAGGCGTCCTTCACCGCGCCGGTGCTGCCGGGCAGCGCGAACAGATAGGTGCCGCCGGCCACACCGCCCAACGCGCGTGACTGCATCGTCGACGTGCCGATCTTCTGATAGCTCAGCATGCGAAACAGCTCGCCGAAGCCTTCGATCTTTTTTTCCAGCACGCGGTCGAACGCCTCTGGCGTGACGTCGCGTCCGGTGATGCCGGTGCCGCCCGTGGTGACCACCACGTCGATCTGCGGATCGGCGATCCAGGCGCGCAGATGGTGTTCTATCGCGGACGCATCATCCTTCTCGATCGCGCGCGCGGCGATGTGATGGCCGGACTTGGTGATGCGTTCCACCAGCGTATCGCCTGATCGGTCGTCCGCCAGCGTGCGCGTGTCCGACACGGTCAGCACGGCGATGTTGACCGGGACGAAGCTTCGCGTCTCGTCGATGCCAGGCATTGAGGCTCCTCCGCGGCGGCCGTGCCGTCAGTGGATGCGTGGTGCCGCCGCCAGCATTGTGCCTGTCTGCGCGGGCTGCGTGAAGCGGGGGAACTCGCCGGCCACCAAAGCATCGAGACCTGGCGCAGGTCGTCCGAGTCGGGCCGCGTAGATCCAGGCGTAGGTCAAGGCGTGGCGCACGAAGGCACGGGTTTCCGGATTGGGGATCGCTTCAATGAACAACAGAGGGTCATTGTTATCTCTGATCGTTCCGCTCCACTTGGAAAAACTGCCGGGCCCCGCGTTGTAGCTTGCCAGCGTGCGCAATAGATCGCCATCGATACTATCTTGCGTGGCAAGATAGGCAAAGTACCGCTGCCCTAACGCAAGATTGAACGACGCATCATGCAGGCGCGCGCCGCCCAGCGAGGGATCACCGGTGATGAACTGTGCGGTGTTTGGCATGATCTGCATCAGGCCGCGGGCACCACTGGGGGAAATCGCCGCGCTGTCGAAATCCGATTCCAGCCGGGTGAGCGCATAGACCAGTGCCGGGTCGATGCGGAAACCGCCGGCTGGATGCAGCACGGGCAAGGGCAGGTCCAGCTCGTCGCGCATATGCCCATCGTCGGCTTCGGATCGGCCGGCGAGCTGGGCGGCGAGATCGACCAGACCGCTGGCGGATGCGACCAGACGCAGCGCACGATCGAAGGCGGGATCGGATTTCGCGTCCGGCCACAGCATGCGCAGCTCCGCCTCGGCCCGATCGAGCTGACCGACCTGCAGGAGCGCAAAGGCGCGCAGCCCGTGCGTGGTGCTGGCGATGGCGTCGACATCCGCCTGCGTCAACAGGTCACGGTCCGCCCCGACACCGGCTGTCATGCGCAGCGCGCGCCGCGCCAGCAGCCCGTGGAAGGTGTGCGGCTGTTTCGCCGCTTCGTGCAACCAGTAGGTCGCGGCGACGGGATCGCCGATGCGTCGCGTGGCGCGTGCCGCCCAGAACGCGGCCGCGGCCTGCTGCCCGACACTGGCGACGGGCGCGCCCGCCGCCGCGACAAAATATTTGGCTGCAAGATCAGGACGTTCCAGGCGCCAGGCCGCGAGCCCGGCCATCAGCCCGTCGAGTGCGACCTGCTGATCGGCTGGCGTCCGCTCGAGCGCGGCTTTGGCGATATCCAACGCCTGTTCATCGCGATTTTGGGTGAACAACACGTGCGCGACTTCACCGCGCAACAATCCGCGATAGGCCGGCGTGCGATCCTTGCCGGCGTCGATGACACGCAGCGCCGCGTCATCATTGCCGGCATTCGCCAGCGCCAGAACCCGGCGATCGATCGCCGGGCTGCGGAGAATTGGCACCGTATCGATCCCATCTTCATCATCACCATGGTGCGCAACCGCAACAGGCGTGGCGCTGGCAAGTGAGATGAGCAATGGCGCCGGCGGCGCATCGCTGCCCTTTGGCAGCTTGCGCACCAGCAGTGTGTGAATGGCCCGCGCATCCGGTTGGTCGCCGAAACGGTTCAGCCAATCAGACAATTCCACTGTGGTGGACAGGTGATATTGCCCGAGAGAGCGGTCGGCGAGGACGCTGCCGAGCAGCAGATTGCTGTCGAGCTGACCCGTCTCACGTGTTGCGGTGGTCATGTCACCGTGTGATTGCGCGAAAAAAATGCGGCGCACACGCGCCGCATCGCTGGGGCTGAGCGGATGTGGCAATGCAATGCCATCGGCACTCCCAGGGAGCACCATGAGCGGCACCGCCATCGCGGTTTCATCACCATTCCCGGATCCCGCTGGCTGTGCCAACGCGGCCGAGACCATTGTCCCGGCGAGGATCGCGGCTCCGGCAATGAAGGCCCGAGCGGCGGGAAGGCGGGAGAACTGAGTTGCATTCCCTCGCATCGCGGCGCCACGTACACGCCACTGGCGAATGACGCAACTCGAATCAACGTGAGCTGTCTCTTGTCACGAGATTGCATACCGCAGTATGAGAAACCACTGCGTTGCCATCATATTCGTGCGCATCACATCGGTGTTACGTTGGTGTCGCGTGCAGGCGCAAAAACCGCAATGCGGCCCAGGCAATCCGCCGTTGTTGTGGACTGCGCAACAAAATTGCGGGACTGGGCATGAGCAATGTCGCGATCGACTCATGCATTCCGGGAATGGCAGCGGCCCGCCACGCCGGAACGCCTTGTTGCCGCAATGTTGCCACACCCAGCAGGGTGCGTGCGGGCAGTGGGCCCAGTGCCACAATTCGACGTGGTGCCATCAGCATGATCAATCGATGCAGAAACGGCAAACAGGTGGCGATCTCATTCGGGCTCGGTGGACGATCACCGGGTGGGCGCCATGGGATCAATGGCGTTAGCACCATATTGTTGCGATCGAGACCGATAGAGCGGAGCATCAGTTCCAGGTACGAACCGGTCGGGCCGGCGAATGGATCACCGGATCGATCCGCATCCGCATTCGGCGCCTCACCGACGAACAACAATCCGCTTGTCGCCGCGCCGCCGGCGAACACCAGATTCGTTGCGGTGTCGCGCAACGGGCTGCCATCGAATGCCGCGATGGCGTCACGCAGCGCATCGAGCGTGGTGGCAGCGGCGGCGGCCTGCGTCGCGCGCTCGGCGGGCGCCCCGCGCGGGGCCGTGGGCGTGGCCTGGGCGGGGGGTGGCGATGGACGTTCGGGCACGGCGACAGGGCGCGAGGGGGCCGGGCGCAGCCGGTCGATCGGTGCGTCGTCCAGCGCCTCATCGGCGCCCCATTCGATCTGCAACTTCAGGGCGGCATAGGCGTCCATGGGCCGGCACGCTGCCCGCGCGGCGGGTTTTGCGCAACCTCGACGCTGTGCCTAGGTTGCGAACAACACGGCAAGCAGGAGATGACGATGGCGGCGGATCTGCCACCGCGCGAGGCGATGGAATTCGATGTGGTGATCGTTGGCGCCGGGCCGGCTGGCCTGTCGGCGGCGATCCGGTTGAAGCAGCTCGCCCCCGATGCCGCGGTGTGTGTGGTGGAGAAGGGTGGCGAGGTCGGCGCCCATATCCTGTCCGGCGCAGTGATCGAGCCTCGGGCGCTGAACGAGCTGATTCCGGACTGGAAGGAGAAGGGCGCGCCGCTGCATGTGCCGGCGACGACCGATCGGTTCATGCTTCTGACCGAGCAGCGGGCGTTCACGCTGCCAACGCCGCCGCAGATGCACAACCACGGCAACTACATTGTTTCGTTGGGCGATGTATGCCGGTGGCTGGGCTCGCAGGCAGAGGAGCTGGGGGTGGAGATCTACCCCGGGTTCGCGGCGGCGGAGCTGCTGGAGGAAGATGGGCGCATTGTGGGCGTCGCCACCGGCGATATGGGCATCGGCAAGGATGGTACGCCGACGGCGAACTTCGCGCGTGGGATGGAGCTGCGAGCGACCTATACGTTGTTCGCGGAAGGGTGCCGCGGGTCGCTGAGCAAGCGGCTGGTGGAACGGTTCAATTTGCGCGATGGGCATGATCCGCAGACCTATGCGATCGGGATCAAGGAGCTGTGGGAAGTTCCGGCAGAGGTTCATCGGCCGGGATTGGTCGAGCATACCATCGGCTGGCCGTTGGATAATAGAACCTATGGCGGATCGTTCCTGTATCATTTCGGCGACAATCTCGTGTCGTACGGGTTTGTCATTGGCTTGGACTATCGCAATCCCTGGCTGTCGCCGTTCGAGGAGATGCAGCGGTTCAAGACCCATCCGGAGGTGCGCAAGCATTTCGTGGGCGGACGCCGGATTTCATACGGGGCGCGAGCGTTGAACGAGGGCGGGCTGCAATCGATTCCTCGGCTGACGTTTCCGGGGGGCGCGCTGATTGGATGCTCGGCCGGGTTTGTGAATGTGCCGAAGATCAAGGGTACGCATACCGCGATGAAGTCCGGGATGCTGGCGGCAGAGGCGGTGGCCATGGCGCTGGCGGGCGATCGGCCGGCGGAACCGGTGGCGTATGAAGAGAGTTTGAAGGCGAGCTGGGTGTGGGAGGAGTTGTCGGCGGTGCGCAATGTGCGGCCGGTATTTGGGAAGCTGGGGATGTGGGGCGGGTTGGCCCACGCCGCTGTGGATACCTACGTGTTCCGGGGCAAGGCGCCTTGGACGTTCCATCATGCGCATGCCGACAACACCACGTTGATAGAGGCGAGCGCGGCGCCTCGGATCACCTATCCGAAGCCGGATGGGGTGCTGACGTTCGATCGGCTGTCCTCGGTGTTCATCAGCAATACAAACCATGAGGAGAACCAGCCGGCGCACTTGACACTGAAGGATCCGTCGGTGCCGGTCGCGGTGAACCTGGCGCGGTATGGGGCGCCGGAGCAGCGGTATTGTCCGGCCGGGGTGTACGAGATTGTGGGCGCGGATGAGGGGGCGCCGAAGTTGCAGATCAATGCGCAGAACTGCGTGCATTGTAAGACCTGCGATATCAAGGATCCGACGCAGAACATCGTTTGGGTCACGCCTGAGGGCGGCGGCGGCCCGAACTATCCGAACATGTGACGGGACGCATCAACGCGAAGTCGCAGGATGCAAAAATCGCCGCTTCGTGCGGCGTTTTTTTTCGTCTGCGGCCTTTGTGTGAGGTTGCGCGCGGATGGTTGAGATTGGCTGCGTCGATTGCCTGCGCCGTCGCCCGCTCAA
>DATHNE010000048.1:0-22206 GCA_035486355.1 Acetobacteraceae bacterium | reverse complement strand
GCGGCCGCAGATCGCGGTGACTGCGAACACCGGTGCCGGCCCCGACATCATCATCGGCTTCAGCGCCGATCCGCAGATCTATGCGACGAAGCTGGTGGGGATGAGCGACCTCGCGGGCTATCTGGGCGCGAAGTATGGCGGTTGGTTCCAGTTGGCGGAGCTGTATGGCACCAAGTGGGGCACGAAGGACTGGCTGTCGATCCCGATGGGCGGCAGTACCGGCCCGACTGTGTATCGCGTGTCGTGGCTGAAGGAGGTTGGCTACGACAAGGTGCCGGACGATCTGAACGACTTTCTGACCATGTGCCAGAAGTTGCAGAAGACCGGGCACCCCTGCGGCTTCGCACTCGGCCACGCGCTGGGTGATGCGAATGGGTTTGCATCCTGGCTGCTGTGGACGCATGGCGCGTACCTGGTCGACGACAAGGGCAAGGTCGCGTTGGATTCAAAGGAGACAATCGCAGCGCTGAACTACGCAGTCGAGCTGCAGAAGACGATGATTCCTGGGACGCTGTCGTGGAATGATGCCGGCAACAACAAGGCGTTCGCCGCGGGCGATATCAGCCTGACGTTCAATGGCGTGTCGATCTACTACGTGTGCAAGAACTCGCCGGATTCGAAGCTGCAGGCGATCGCGGCCGATACCAGCCATCAGTTGGCGCCGCGGGGCCAGTCAGCCCGCACACCGTCCTCGGCGCTGGTCGTCAATGCCATGCTGTTCAAGCACAGCAAGTATCCCAACGCGGCCAAGGAATACCTGCGCTTCATGATGGAGAAGGATCAGTATGGCCCGTGGCTGGCGAGCTGCCTGGGCTACTGGTCGAACCCGCTGAAGGCTTACTCGAAGATGGGCTTCTGGGATGCCGACCCGAAACTGAAGCCGTATGCTTCAGGCATGGATACGCCGTATTACGATGGCTACAAGGGACCGATCTCCGCCGCGACGTCGGCGGTATCGGCGAACTACACCGTGGTGGACATGTTTGCCTCGGTCGTCACCGGCAATGCGACGCCGGAAGCAGCGGTTAAACTGGCGGCGCGGCAGGCGGCACGCTACTTGAAGGGCTGACGGAGGGCGGTGGGGCGGTACCACCGGCCCACCGGACTGCGGGACCTGGTCCCGGAGGGAGGAACGATGGACGCGACGGTTGAAACGTCTCTGCGCACCATGCCCCGCCAACCGGATGGCTGGCTGACGCGGCTGTTCGACCACAAGGCCTTCCTGACCGCGCTATGCATGCTACCCACAGCGGGGCTGCTGATCGTGTTCCTGACCTACCCACTGGGCCTGGGGCTGTGGCTGTCGCTGACCGACACGACGATTGGCCAACCCGGGGATTTCATCGGGTTGGATAACTTCATTTCGCTGGCGCAGGACCCGGTGTTCTGGATGTCGGTGACCAATACGATCATGTATACAGTCGTGGCAACCGTGGGAAAATTCCTGCTGGGCCTGTGGCTGGCGCTGCTGCTGAACCACCACATCCCGTTCAAGGCGTTCGTCCGCGCGATCGTGCTGCTGCCATGGATCGTGCCCACCGTGCTGTCCGCCATCGCCTGGTGGTGGATTTATGATCCACAGTTCTCCATCGTGTCCTACGTGCTGGTGGATGTGCTGCATTGGCGCAGCACCTACATCGACTTCCTCGGCACGCCATGGAACGCACGCGGGGCGCTGATCGTCGCCAATATCTGGCGCGGCATCCCATTCGTGGCGATCACACTGTTGGCCGGGCTGCAGACCATCTCGCCGTCGCTGTACGAAGCGGCGTTGCTGGACGGCGCCAGCGGCTGGCAGAAGTTCCACCGCATCACGGTGCCGTTGCTGATGCCGATCCTGTCCGTGGCCTTAACGCTGTCGGTGCTGTTCACCTTCTCCGACTTCCAACTGGTCTACGCGATCACACGCGGCGGGCCATTTAACACCACGCACCTGATGGCGACATTGGCATTCCAGCGGGCGATCCCTGGCTCCCAGCTCGGCGAGGGCGCGGCGATCGCCGTCTCGATGATCCCGTTCCTGGTCGGTGCCACGCTGCTGTGTTTCTTCGGTGTGGGACGACGCAAGTGGCAGCAGGGGTCCGACAATGACTGAGGCGCTCGCCCCCACCAGCCCCGAGGAAGTCGAGGCCATCGCCGGCCCCACCCGCGACGCACCAGAGCGGCTGTCGTGGGATTCCCGAGCGCGGATGGTGATCACAGTCTACATTCCGCTGGCGCTGTTCATTATCGTGCTGCTGTTCCCATTCTATTGGATGGCGATCACCTCGATCAAACCCGACTACGAGATGTACGATTACAAGAAGTACAATCCGTTCTGGGTGCATTCGCCGACACTGGCCAACATCGACAAACTGCTGTTTCAGACAGAGTATCCACGGTGGTTGCTGGTAACGATGGCGGTGGCCACCGCGGCGACGTTCCTGTCGATCTTCGCCAGTGTGCTGGCCGCCTATGCGATCGAACGGCTGCGCTTCAAGGGCGCGCAGCATGTCGGACTGGCGATCTACCTGGCGTACCTGGTGCCGCCGACCATCCTGTTCATTCCGCTGGCGACCATGGTGTTCCAGTTCGGTCTGTTCGATAGTCCGATCGCGCTGGTGCTGACCTACCCCACGTTCCTGGTGCCGTTCTGCACTTGGCTGCTGATCGGGTATTTCAAGTCGATCCCGTATGAGCTGGAAGAATGCGCGCTGATCGATGGGGCCTCGCGGTTGCAGATCTTGTGGCGGATCACGTTGCCGCTGGCGGTGCCTGGGTTGATCTCGGCGGGGATTTTCGCGTTCACGCTATCGTGGAACGAGTTCATCTACGCGTTGGCGTTCATCCAATCGACCGAGAAGAAGACCGTGCCAGTCGCCATCCTGACCGAGCTGGTCACCGGCGATGTGTATCAGTGGGGTTCACTAATGGCTGGCTCTCTGCTGGGATCGGTGCCGGTGGCGCTGATCTATTCGTTCTTTGTGGAATACTATGTATCGTCAATGACTGGGGCGGTGAAGGAGTAAGGCCTGACGGCGCGCGCACCGCCAGGCCCACACCCACTGATCACCCGTGATGCAACGCGATGGCGCCGTGCACGCTGGCGGTCACATCGTTATGGATCGACCCGACCAGGTTTCCCGTCCCGACCGTCGTATCAGCGAAGGCGAGTGTACCCAGGCCCGCGGCAGGAGCAGGTGATCCCGATGGAGCCAGTCCCGAGACGCCCGGCGTCGGCACAAAACTCGCCAATGCCGCCGTGGGATCACTCGCGGCCGCCGCAACGAAATCCAGCCCGTGCGGACTGGACAGACCGGTCAGGATCGGCGTGATCTTGCCGGTGTTGGGGTCGATCTGCACGAACTCGTTCTTGCTGGTGATGTCGGCATACAGGTCGCTGGTGTTCAGCCCGGTCATCGTCACGCGCACCACATCATTGCCGCCCTGGTTAGAGATATAGAACACGCCTGAACTGGCGGATGGCATGATCGCATCGTCACCGACGAAGCCCTTCGGCATCTGCACAAAGGACACTGATTGCTGCGGCATGCCAGGGTCCTTGACGAAGATGTAAGTGCTGTCAGCCTCGCCTGTCAGCAGCAGGTCGCCATTGGGCAGCAGCTTGAGACTGTCGGGGTCCGTGATCGGGATGGTCTGATTGGTCTTGCCGGTCACCAGGTTTGTTCCGGTATCGCCCAGACTCAATATGCCGCGCGTTTCGATCGTGCCAAAGGGCGCGTTGCCATTCAGCACCTGCACGATCACCGGATCGCCGGGATTGGCCGGGTTGGTTTCGCTCATGAACACCCGGCTGCCGTCGAAGGCGACATCGTCGAAACCGCGCGTCGAGTTGGCGCCGTAGACATAACCCGAGCCATAGGTCAGTGGCGCGCTGATCTGGTGCGTGATCGGATTGATGAAGCGCAGCGTCGCGTTGCCATCGTTGTTCAGCAGCACCCAGACATTGCCGGTGGTCGGATCAACCTTCAAGCCATCCGCGAGGCCCACCACGGTGTAGGAGCTCTCCACCGAACCCGATGGGCTGTACTGTACGATCGTGCTGTCACCACCGCTGCCGGTGCTGCTGGCACCATTGCCGTATTCCACCCAGATCGATCCGTTGGCGACGGAAATGCTGTCCGGCTGGGAACTGCCCGACGGCGCCACGGCGAAGATATGTTCATCATGCGCGACCGGCGTCGACGGGACGCTGGCGACCGGCGCCGCCGGCTCGCTCACCTTCACCGGCGTCGATGGCACGAAGCTCAGGCCTTGCGGGTTGCTCAGACCAGTCAATACCGGTGTCACCACACCGGTCGACGGATCGATCTGCGCCAGCTCGTTCAGGTTGGGAATGACCGCGTACAGATCGGTGGTGACCAGCCCAGTCACCGTCGCCCGCACCACATCGTTGCCGCCGTCGTTCGCAATATAGAACGTCCCGGCGGTCTCGGTGGGCATCACGGCCGCGCCACCATGATCGCCCGACGGCAACTGGAAGAACGTTTCAGTCTGTTTCGCCGTGCCGGGATCGTTGATAAAGATATAGGTGTCATTCGCCGGACTGGACAGCAGCAGTTCCCCGTTCGGCAACAGTTTCAGGGTCTCCGGTCCCTCCAGCGGCAATGCCTGGTTGCTCCCGCCGGTCAGCAAGTTGGTGCCGGTGTCGCCAACGCTCAGGATGCCTTGCGTTTGCAGCGTGCCGAACGGCGCGTTGCCATTCAGCAATTGAACCACGACCGTGTCGCCCGGCATAGTCGGATCCGTTTCGGTCATGAACACCCGGCTACCGTCGATCACCGGGCTTGTGAAGCCGCGTGTCGAATCGCTGCCATAGACATAGCCAGAGCCGTAAGTCAGCGGCGCGCTGATGTGATGCGTCGCCAGGCTGATGAATGCCAGCGAGGAATTGCCGTCGCTGTTCAGCGACACCCACAGATTGCCGGTCTGTGGCACATAGGTCAGGCTGCTGACCATGCCCGCGATCGTGTAGCTGGCGTCCACACCACCTTCGGCGTTGTACTCCACCACTGTGCTGCTGCCGCTTGCGCCGTTGCTGGCCGCGCCATTGTCATATGCGACCCAGATTGAGCCGCCGCTGGTCATGATGCTCTCCGGGGCGCTGCTACCTGCTGGCGCCACTGCGAGGATGTGCGTGCCTGTGACCTCTGTCATGTGAGCGTGCCTCTTTGGTTGGTCGCCGTAACGGCGGCGCAGTGTTCCTATACTTTCCGCGTTGCCGGATGGCGACACATCCGCGTGTTCTAAAAAAGGTCACCAAGGGAGGTCATTTAATGAGACATCGCTCTCTATTATCGCCTTGACCCTTTCACATTGACGCGATGGACTGCAGTGTTGCTCATAGGATCCACGGGACTTGCAGTTATTCTTTTGATACTTTAATAATACCGCAGGGGTACTGTCGGCCAGGTTTGGCCACGGCCTGGCGGGCCGCATTGCGTTGCCGCTTCTTCGTGGAATACTACGCCGCTCGATCCAAGCGGTTGGTGAAGGAAGCACGGGTGTCGGCACGCACTGGCGCAGCGTTCCTGCGAGGCCTGAAGGATTCCCGGGAACTCTGGCTGGGGAGCGAGCGCGTCGACGACGCAACCACGCATCCGGCGTTGACCGGCGCGGCGCACGCCATCGCCGAGGTGTTCGACCTGCAGCACACGCACGCTGATATCTGCCTGATGCCGGATCCCGAGACCGGCGAAGCCATCAACGTCAGCCACATGATCCCGCGCGCGCGCGCCGATCTGGAACGCCGGCATGCGTGCCTCGAACGCACGGCCGAGTATTCCGTCGGGCTGATGGGGCGCACGCCAGATTATATGAACGTGACCTATGCGGGGTTCGCCGGACGGCACGATGAATGGGCAGTGAATGGGAATGAAGAGGGCGCCGCGAATCTGGTGCGCTACCAGAAGTACATCGCTCGCGAAGATCTCTCACTGACGCACGCGATCGTTTACACCACGACGGACCGCCGCCACGGACCACCGCCGGTGGGGTTCGATCCGGTGCAGTTGCACAAGGTGGAGGATACCGCGCACGGCATCCTGGTGCGCGGGTCACGCGTGCTGGCGACGTTGGCGCCATTCGCTGATGAGATCGCGATCTATCCCGCCGGTCCGATGCCGGATGCCGATCCGCGGCATGCGCTGTGCTTCTGCATTCCGATGGCGACGCCGGGGCTGAAGTTCATCTGCCGCGACAGCGTCTCAGTGCCGGGTAACCGGATCGATCATCCGATCTCCAGCCGGTTCGATGAGCAGGATGCGTTTGTCATCTTCGACGATGTCGAGGTGCCGCGCGACCGGGTGTTCATCGATAGCGACGTGAAACTACACAACGCAGTGATCCGACAGTCCTGGTGGCCCAACATCATGCAGCACGCGATGGTGCGGGCCGAGGTGAAGCTGCATTTCGCCTGGGCGATTGCCATGCTAATGTGCGAAACGATCGCCGCCACCGCACCGGAAGCGCAGCGTATGCTGGGGGAGATCTGGACGTTTGCCGAGCTGGCGCGGGCCGGCATTCGTGCGGCGGAGGCGGACTCGCGCGACTGGGGGAACGGGGTCTGGGCGTGCGATGTGCGGCCGCTGATCGCGCTGCGTACCAGCCTGCCGCGGTGGTTTCCCCGCGTGAATGAGATCATTCGGGAGTTGGGTGCGCATAACCATCTGACGGCACCGACGACCGCTCAGCTCGCCAATCCCGCGCTGCGGCCGTTGATTGATCGCTATCTGCATGGGGCTAATGTGGATGCGGAACGGCGTGCCCGCGTCTTCCGCCTGGCGTGGGATTTCACTGGCAGTGCGTTGGGTAGCCGAAATGAGCAGTATGAGCGGTTCTATATGGGCTCGGCGACGCGCAACCTGTTGCATGCGCAGCAGCGGGCGGATCGAACGCGGGCGGCGCGATTGCTGGAACGATTTTTGAGTGAGGCGGTGGAGTGAGCCTACAACGCTCCCGCCTTTTGGGAGAGGTTGGCAAGCGAAGCGATGCCAGGTGAGGGTTCGTGCCGCGCGCACCACCCTCAGCCGCGTCACTACGCGCCGCGACCTCTCCCGCAAGCCGGAGAGGTGTACGTCGTGCGATCGCCCGGCCTTTCCTTCTCAGTCACGCCGTGCTTGGAATCTCCCCGCCGTGGCAGCGCAATCACCGGGCGGGGGAACGCATGAAGATTACACAGGTTGAGACGCTGCGGGCGGACGCCGGGTGGCGGATGTTCTCCTTCCTCAAGGTGACGACGGACGATGGCATCGTCGGCTGGTCGGAGTTCAACGAGAGCTTCGGATCGACCGGCCTCGCCGATGTGATCCAGGGTCTTTCGCCCGTACTGATCGGCAAGGATCCGCGCCGGTATGAGGCGGTGACCCAACATCTGCATGTGCTCACACGGCAGTCGCGCGGCGGCATCAACCAACAAGCCATCGCAGCGATCGAGAACGCGCTGCTGGACGTGACAGGCAAGGCGTATGGCGTGCCCGTGGCGGCGTTGTTTGGCGGGCCCATCCGCGAGCGCATTCCGGTCTACTGGTCGCATTTCGCCACCTATCGCGTGCGCAACGCGGCTCTGATGGGTGTGCCGGAGCTGCGCACTTACGACGATGTGGCGAAGCATGCGCAGGAGGTGAAGGCGAAGGGGTTTCGCGCGCTGAAGACCAACATCCTGCCGATGGTGGATGGGAAGCTGGCGTCGTTCACGCCGGGGTTTGGGCGGACGCCGGGATGGCCGGAGCTGAACTGGGACAACAAGTTGACGGCGGGCGTGACGACGCAGTTGATGGCGATCCGCGAGGCGATCGGGCCTGAGATGGGCATGCATCTCGACATCAATTTCCATTTCAAGACTGAGGGGTTCAAGCGCATCGCCGATGCGGTGGCACCGGCGAACCTCACCTGGCTGGAGATCGATACGCATGACGCGCCGGCGCTGGCCGAGATCAAGCGCCATGCGCATTGCCCGATCGCGTCGTGCGAAACGTTGCATGCACGGCGCGAGTTCAAGCCGTTCTTCGACAATTACGCGACCGACGTGGCGATCGTCGATGTGATCTGGAACGGGTTGAATGAGTCGCTGAAGGTTGCCTCGATGGCGGATGTGTACGAGGTGAACTGCGCACCGCATAATTTCTATGGGCATCTGTGCAGTGCGATCAGCGCGACGTTCAGTGCGGTGATCCCGAATTTCCGCGTGATGGAGATCGATATCGATAGCGCGCCGTGGCGGGATGAGTTTTATACCGTGGTGCCGGCGATTGAGGACGGAGAGTTCGTGCTGCCGAAAGGCCCCGGCTGGGGCATTGATGTGAACGAGAAGGCGGTGCGCGCGCGTCCGCCGAAGGGGTAACCGCCATACTCCCGCTCCCCTCGCGGAAGAGGCGTGCTGATGACAACGAAGGAGACCACACCTTGGCCAAGTATAAGATCGCAACACCCGCGGGGGCGAGCTTCACCGTCGCGGGCGGCGGGTACGACTATGAGATGGAGGATCTCGCTGGACTGGATGCCGAGATCATCGAAGGCCCGACCGACGAAGATGGCTTCATCAAGTTCGCCCAGGATGCCGATGCGATCTACGCCAAGGGCATGCGCTTCACCAAGAAGGTGGTCGATGGGTTGCCGGCGAGATGCCGCGCCATCGTGCTGGGCAGCGTTGGTGTGGACAGCGTCGATGTCGTCGCGGCGACGGAACGGGGTATGCCGGTGACCAACTGCCCGGACACGTTCATCGAGGAAGTCGCCGACCACGCGATGATGCTGCTGCTGTCGACGTTCCGGAGGACGATCGAGCAGGACAAGATGGTGCGCGAGGGCAAGTGGCGCGAAGGCCGGCCGGCGCTGCTGAGTATTCCACGCCTGATGGGGCAGACGCTCGGGCTAATCTCCTTTGGGCACGTGGCGCGTGCGGTGGCGAAGCGGGCCAAGCCGTTCGGGCTGCGCATCATGGCGTATGACCCGTTTATCGAGGAACTGGTCATGGTCGAGCACGGCGTGATTCCGTCGACGCTGGAGGATGTGCTGTCGCAGGCCGATTTCGTTTCCATGCACGCCCCGGCGCGGCCGGAAGTGGAAGGCATGCTGGGCGAGAAGCACTTCAAGCTGATGAAAAAGACAGCGATCTTCATCAACACCGGGCGCGGGCCGACGGTGCAGGAATCGGCGCTGATCAAGGCGCTGGAAGAGAAGTGGATCGCCTATGCCGGGTTGGACGTGCTGGAGACCGAGCCGCCGGGCAACAACAATCCGCTGTTGGGGATGAGCAATGTCATTCTCAGCGCGCACACGGCGTCGGCGTCCGCACGGTTTGATCCGGCGCGGAAACGGCATGTCGGGCGGGAGCTGGCGCTGGTGCTGCAAGGGCGGTGGCCGATGAGCTGCGTGAATCCGGCGGTGCTGCAGAATACAAAGCTGCGGCGCTGGCAGCCGGTGTCGATGGAGCGCGGGCCGAATAGCTGATCCATATTGTCATTGCGAGGCCGCAGGCCGACGCAATCTGGTTGCTCTGAGGCACGAGATTGCGTCGTTGCTTCGCACCTCGCAATGACAGGGGTGGTTACGGCTGTGGGGCGGTGAAGAACACCTGACGCGAGGCGGCGGGGAGCCAGATCCGCCGCCCGCGCAGGAAGTCGCCGCCGACCAGCGCATCCTCCTGCGCATTCGGCAATTGCACCACCGGCAGCGGCACATTATGTGCCAGTTCGTTGCCGATCTGCACGGTATCAAAACGGTGCAACCGGAAAGTTGTCTGCTCGCGCGAGGCACCGTGCATCGGGCTGGAGGGATCATTGTTCAATATCTCGCCGCTCACGCCAGCCGGCCCGGCGAAATCCGGCCGCACCACCGAGCGCTGCGCGCCGGTGTCCAGGATCGCCTTGCCCGCCACGTCGTTGATGGTCCGCGGCAGCATCAGACGGTCGCGCCACATCGTCACGCCCTCGACGGTGTGGTACGGGAACGACCAAGACGGACGTGCGTCGGTGCAGGGGCGCGCGCAATACACCGTCAGCGTATGGTTCGGCTGATCGATGTCGAGAGCGAATGCCAGCAGAATGTCAGCGCCAAGCAACCCGTCCGGCGTAATCTCGCCGATATCGAGCAGCGCCAAGGTGCCGACGGCAACCGTCTCCACCGGCAAGCGAAACACACCGAGAGCGAAATCATCGAGCGCGGCCTGATAGCTGTCACTGGCACCACCGATACCCGCGGCGTTGCCGGCGTGGCGCAGGTCGCGCCGCAGACGCAGACGCAGGCGCGTCACGGCGGTCTCGGTCAGGATGGTGCGCTCGGGCCGGTGTCGACCACCATGGTGGCGGGCTGATCGCTGAACTTCACCTGAACGAACATCAGGTTGTTGCGCATCTCGATCGGCATCGTGGCGCGCCAGGTGAGCTTGCAACGACCCTCGGGCCCGCTGGCACAGCGCGCCAGAAGCAGCACTGCCAGCAGCAGCCAGGGCGAGGCGAGGCGTCGCATCGTCAAGGTCTGGCCCGCACCTCCACGCTGGCATGCGTCGCGACACCGTCGGCGTCCTGCACGGTCACTCGAAAGAACCCTGGGCCGTTGGGGCGCCACATGGCTTCCCGCCGCGCCGGCTCGGCGGCGAGCGGGGCGCCGTCAACGAGGAAGCTGAGCGGACGGCGGCCACCCATCGCACGGATAGTCACCGCGCCGTCGGCGGACAGCACGGCGCCAGGCGGCGGAAATAGCAGGTGCAACGCATCAGCCGCAACGGGAACGGAACGGTCTGGGCTGGCCTGCGGCAGCGCCACTGCGCGCGGTGCTTTTGGCAGCAGATCGAACACATGAGCCAGCATCGGCAAGGCAAGTGAGGCACCAGTGGCGTCCGGCATCGGCGTGCCGTCCGGGCGGCCGAACCAGACACCCACCACGTGGCGCGCATCGAACCCCAGCGCCCAGGCATCACGCCCACCCCAGCTCGTGCCGGTCTTCCAAGCGACACCGGCGGGACCGTCATTGGGGAAGCGGCGGGTCAGCACGTCGGCGACGATCGCGGCGTCGCGGCGCGGCAGGAAGGGCACACGCGCCTGCGGATCGGTAGTGCACAGGCGCAGGCGCGCGCCGGTACCGTCATCGGCCAGCGCGGCATATAGCGCGACCGCGTCGCGCAGCGTGATGCCGACGCCACCGAGGGCCAGCGGTAGGGAGGCGTTGGCACCGTCCGGCAGATGCAAGGTGGCTCCGGCGGCGGTGACGGTCTCGCGGAAGCGCAACGGCCCGACCTCGTTCAGCAGCGCGACCGCGGGCAGGTTCAGCGAGCGACGCAACGCCTCGGCGGCGGTGATGCTGCCGGTAAAGCCGCGATCGAAATTCTCCGGGGCGTAGGCGCCAAAATGGCGCGGCAGGTCGGCCAGGCGGGTATCGGGGGCGGCGGTGCCGTCAGCGAAGGCCAGAGCGTAGATGAACGGCTTCAGGGCGGAGCCCGGCGAGCGCACCGCGCGGGTCAGGTCCAACGCGCCGGCGCGGTTGGGATCACGCCAATCGCCGGCGAAGGCGGCAAGGATGTCCCGCGTGGAAGCCTCGGCGATCAGGATGGCGAGCGAGACGCGCGCCGGCAGGGCTTGCAGACGTTCCTGGGCCATACGTTCCAGCGCCGTCTGCAATGGCAAGTCGAGCGTGGTGCGGACGACCGGCGTGCGCGGCAGCAGCGCCGCAACGACCTGCGGCGCGTGGCGCGGCAGGGGGTGGCGCGACCACGCGTGGCGGTCTGGCAAGGGCTGGCCCCCGCCATCGGCCGTGAGGATACGGCCAACCACGGCGCGGGCAGCGTCGGGGTGGCGGTCAGGCCGCAGCGCCTCAGGCCGGCGGGGGATGGCGACCAGCAGCGCCGCCTGGGCAGGTTCCAGCGCCGTGGCCGGAACGCCGAACCAGGCCAGCGACCCAGCGCGCACCCCCTCTAGATTGCCGCCGTACGGCGCCAGCGTCAGCCAGATGTCCAGCACGCCCGCCCTGCCGTAGGTCATCTCCAACTGCACCGCGCGGGTCAGCTCGATCAGCTTCGAGCGCAGGGTGCGCGGGCGTGGCGCCAACAGGCGCGCGGCCTGCATCGCCAGGCTCGAGCCACCCGACACCACCCGTCCGGTCCGCAGCATCTGCGCCGTGGCACGGACCAGGGCGATCGGGTCGACGCCGGGATGGGCCCAGAAGCGCCGGTCCTCCACCGCGATCAGCATGTCCAGGAACGCCGGCGAGACATCCGCTTGCCTGGTGCGGAAGCGCCACACGCCGCCCGGCGCCGGCAGCAGCGCCAGCGAACGGCCGGCGTGGTCCTGCACCTCGATCCCGACCGTCGCGAGACGCGACAGATCCGGCGGGAACGCCCAGTCCATCGCGGCGCCGGCCGCGGCCAGCAGGAACCATCCCGAGACCAGCAGACGCAGGATCATTCGGCGCCCAGCACCGTGATCCGGCCAGCCGCCTGGCGCGCGAACACGCCGGGGCGATACATGTCGGCGGCTTCAGCACCTGGCAGCTCGAACGTCCCCGGGGTGACGACGCGGATGCGCACCGCCAGGCGGAAGTCGGGCTTGTCCGGCGTCAGGCTCATCACCGCGGCAAAACGGTCATCGGCGGCCGGCTGCGCCTGCGGATCGCTCAGCTTGCCCAACCAGTCCATGCCCGGCACCGCGTCGCTGCCGAACCGCCCTGCCAGCTCCCAACCCGCGGGCAGGCCCTGCTGGATCATGGCCTGGTGCGGCTGACCGTCCTCGGCGCGGCCTTCCAGCAGCAGGACGAACACCGTGTTCTGCGCCAGGTGGTCAAGGTTGAGCTGGCTGCCGTCGACGGCGAAGAACTGACGGGTGATGCGCAGGCCGGCGTGGGCGGCGGGCAGCGGCGTGGCCGGCACACCAGTCACCGACAGGGTGCGCCACACCGGTTGGCTGTCCAGGTTGCGCACGCTGGCCGGGCCGGTCAGCGCCACGGTCACCACCGGGGCGGCGGCCAGGTCCTTGCCGTCCAGCGCGATCTTCGCCTGATGCGCGCCCTGGCCCAGCACCGCGCCAGCGGCAGCGGCCCAGGCCTGTTCCTGCGTGCTGAGCGTGTCGGGGTCCAGGTTGGACCCAGGTAGCAGCGTCAGCAGATGACGCAGGCGATCGGGCGCCAGGCCGCTTTCCTTCAGCAGCACAGCAATGGCAGCCTGATCGCGCAGCGCAGTGCCGTAGTCGGCGTACCACCATTTGCGGTCAGGCGCGGCGAGCGCGGCGGCGAAGGCGGCGTCGGCGCGGTCCGTGTCATGCGCCAGCGCCAGGGCGGCACCGAGCTGGGCCTTGGCGAGCGGCGTGGGCAGGTGGTCGACCCGCGCTGCCAGCACGCGCGCCGCACCGGGGCGGCCGTGACCGGCCTCGGCGAGGACGTACAAGCGATACGCCTGGTCGGCGAGGTCGGCCGGCTCATCGCCGCCTGAATCGGCGTTGTCCGAAATGTATTTCAGCGCATCCCGGATCGCCTGGGCGGGGATCGCAGCGCCGGCGTCACGCGCGCGGAGCAAGAATTCGGTCGCGTAGACCGACAGCCAGGGCTCGGCGTCACCCTCGGCCGACCACAGGCCAAAGCCGCCGTCGAAGCGCTGGCGGTCTAGCACGAAGCCGACCGCCTGTTGCAGCCGCCCGGCGCGGTCGGCCCCGGCCAGTGGGCCGTCCGGCAGCAATGCCAGCGGCAGGCCCCGGCTGGTCGCCTGTTCCAGACAGTTCAACGGATACTCGCCCAGAGCCGTCACCAGCCCGGCGACGTCGTAGCGCACCACCCCGCCGAAGCTCGCGGTCGCCCGCCAGGTGCCGGGGATGTAGGACGTGGCACCCGGCTCGAGCGATGCCTCGGCGCCGGGGGCCAGCTCCACCCCGCTGACCACGGTCACCGCGCCGCGCGCGGGGCGGATGGTGATCGCGGCCTCGCGGTGCACCTGAAAGCCGCCCGGACCGGTGACATCCAGCTTGATCACCCCCCTGCCCGCTCCGGTCGCGGTCAACAGCGTGTACGGCGTGGCCTGCGCCATCGGTCCCAGGGTGGCAGCCAGCCGCGCCGGACCAGCGAGCGCGAGCGGCCCGTCGACCGAGACAGTGGCGACGTCCTCGCCCACCGGCAGCTCCAGGTTCTGCAACAGCACGGTCAGCCGCGCCTGATCGCCAGGCGCCAGGAAGCGCGGCAATAATGGTTCGGCGACCAGCGGATCGACCACGCGCACATCGGTGGACGCGGCGCCGATCTTGGTGCCACTCCAGGCCACCGCCATCATCCGGACCTGGCCGGCGAAGTCCGGTAGGTCGAGCGGGATCGCCAGCTTGCCGTCGGGTCCAGCCTGCATCGGCGGCACGAACAGCGTAACGGTTTTCTGCGGCGTTTCCGGCAGCACGAAGCTGCCCTCGTCGCCGCCTTGGTGCAGCACGGCCGCGTCACCCTCACCCGGCGCGATCAGTCGGCCCCAATCGTCGCGGATGTCGATGCCCAGCGTGCGTCGGCCAAGGTAATGCTTGGTGGGATCGGGTGAGGCGAAGTTGGTGAGACGCAGGATGCCTTCGTCCACCACGGCGAGGCTGACCCAGGCACCGGGCGCGGTGATGATGCCGATCGCGACGCGCGCGCGCGGCGGCAGTCTCTCAAGCGTATCGAATGTCACCGGCAGCGTGCGTGCGGCGGGGTCAATCCCGACCCAGGTCAAACCAATGGCGCGCTTCGGCCGATCCTTCGCGTCCGCCGCCGGACGGAACAGATGCACGGCGACATAGGCACCGGGGCCCCAATCGGCGGAGACCGGGACCTCGACGTCCATACCACCGGCCGGCACCGTCAGCGTGCGCAGCATGTGCACGCGGCCCCCCATCGCGAGCAGCGTCGCCTCGCCAGCGAAGGGCGGTGCGATGTGGATGCGCGCTGTCGCGCCCGGTGGATAGGACGCTCGGTCGGCCGAGACATCGACCTGATCAGGCACATCGGGGCTGTCGGACGACACCCATCCGGAGCGGAACTGGAACGAGCTGGCGGCCAGACCGTTGGCTTCCAGCACCTCGATCCGGTAGCGGCCGAAATCCAGCTTCTGTGCGAAGTGCAGCGGCGCATCGGCCGGGATGGTCACGTCGAGCGTGCGCAGCGGCTCGTCGCGCCACACGGTTTCGTAGCGCGCCAGATTGCCGTGCATCACCAGACGCCAATCGGGCCGCTCACGGACCAGGCGGAGCTTTGCCGTCAGGACAATCCGTTTTCCATCCGGATCGACCGCCGCGATGTCGAATCCCGCCTCGGAGCCGGCATCCACCGCGCGATCCTTGAACAGCGGCTTGATGCCGATCAGCCGGCCGGCGGGGCGCAGCTTGATCTCGGTCTCGGCCCGCGAGCCGTGGCCGGACGGATCATTGACCGTGGCGTCGATCACCGCCTTCAACGCGAAGGAGGTATCCGGCGCGTGCGGGATCGAAATGACGTAGTTGGTACGGCCCTGCGCGTCAGTGTCCGGCAGGTCGGTGTCCTTCGACTCCGGCGCGTAGGCCTCGCTTTCCAAGCCGATGCGGAACCCATCGAGCCCGGGGAACGGCGCGTCATCATGCACCAGGCGGAACGATCCCTTGCCGGTCAGGTCGGCACCCGGCGCGCCATACAGGAAGCGCGCGGTCACCGGCAGCGTGAACGGACGGCCCGGCACGATCGGCCCGGCCGCCTGGTCGAAGGCGACCGCCATGCGATCCGGCACAAAGGCATCGACGCGGAACTCGGCACGCCCAACCGGCGGTGCGGCAGGATCCGCGCGCAGCTCCACGCTCCAGGTGCCCACCGGCGCGCCAGCGCTCAGCCGCACCGGCAGATAGACCGAGCCCTCGGCACCGCGCGCCGGCGTGGTGTCCTGGAACACCTGGCCGTTCGGCCGGCGGATGATGACATGCGCCGGCAGCTCCACCGGCTTGCCGGCATCATCGCGCAGCAACGCCATCACCTGCACCGTTTCGCCGGGGCGATAAATGCCGCGATCGAGCCAGACATAGCCATCAAGCGGGCCCGGCGCCGGCAGGCCGGACACGCCACGATCGGCCAGATTGAACGCCGCGCTGTCGAGGTCGAGCGCGGTGAAATCGTCGCCCGGCCCGAAGGCATGGATGGTGCGCGGCGCCATCGGCCCATCGCCATGCAGCAGTGGTACGGCAAAACGGGCGACACCGTCGGCATCGGTGGTCGTTTCGGCGAGGATATCATTGTTCTCGGCGATGAGCTGCAGCTTCACGCCGGCGCGCGGCGTTACGTCGGAGTAGCCGCGCACCTGGATGGTCAACCCATCGGCGCCGCGCCAAACCGTGGGCGCGAGGTCGGTGCGCAGGATCATCTGCACCGCCCCGGTCGCATTCGGGGTGCCGTCACCGGCGCTCGCGCTCAGCGCGTACAGCCCCGGGCCGGCATGCGCCAATGCATCCGGTAACGGCAACGCGGTGTGCGCGGTGCGGTTCGGCTCCCATTTCGGCACTGCCGCGCTGCCTTGCCAGACGACATTGCCGGTTTGGTCGCCAATCCGGTCGGCGCTCCACGTATCAACCGGCTGGCCCAGACGGTTGTCGCGCACGAAGGCGACGATGTTGCGCTCGGTCAGCCGCGACAGAGTGAGCTTCACCGCGGAAAGATTGACCGTGCTCATGCCGATGGTCGGCGTCTGGCCGCGCGGCAACAGGAACATGCGGGTATCGAAATCGATGCGCGGGCGGCGGTTGGCCATGGCAATGGCGAAGCTGGCGTCCTTCACCAGCGTCAGGTCGCTCTCGCCCGGCATGCCGGCACGCAGCGTGACCTGCGTCGTGGCACCGGAGGGCAGGCCGGAGACACAGATCTGATCGGCCTCATGCGTGACCGCGGCGCCGGGCGCGGGCGGTTGCAGCTTCACCCAATCCTCGGGATGAAAATCGTCGCGGCGCGATGGCGGGGAGGTGAAGGTAAGGCAGGCGCGCGGCGGATCGGCCTCGGGCTCGGTGCGCACACGGCTGACCAGAACGCCGACGGCGCGGCGCGTGTCGGCCAGGATTTGGGCGATTTTCGTATCGTCCGGCACGCGCTCGGCGGCAGCTTCCAACGCCTGGATCTGCTGCACCGGGCGGTTCAGCACGTGCAGCGCGTCGGCCATCAGCAGCAGCGTCGGCACCTGGTCCGTTCCGGTATCGAGCGCATCGAACGCCTGCCAGGCGGCTTGCAGCGCGCGCGCCGCCTCTGGGGGTTTGCGGTGCATCTGCGCCTGCGCGAGTGCCATCCACAGACGCGGATCGGCCTCGCCCTGGCCGATGCGGGTTTCGAAGGCCGCGGCGGCGGCGGCCCAGTCGTCGCGGCGGATCGCCGCATCGGCCTGGGCTTCCGCTTGCTGCCGCGCCTGTGGCGTGGCGCCGGCGGGAAAGCGCTTGGTCAGCAGGTCGGCGTAGCCATTGGCATCGGCAGCCAAGCCTGGGAGGGAGAAATCATCAGCCTGTGCGATGCCGCAGCCGAGCGTGAGCACGACCGCGACCAGGAATGCGAGACGACGCATGACCGATTTCCCCCGATGTCGTTGTCACCCTACACCGAATGGGGCGGACGCAGATGCGGCAATTTGGTCAAATCTGCGTCGTCGTGGAGCATGGTCGGCCGTTTCGAGTGCCGGACATATCGCAAAATCAATCGCAGCGAACGCCGCGGCGAACGGGGGCGTTGAGGAGATCGGTGTTCAGTTATAGCCCGACGCGCGAAACACCTGAACCGCTCCAGCCACGCACCGCGGAGCACGCCGAGGCGTGGGCCGGACGTGTCCCGCCCACGCCTCGGCGTGCTCCGCGGTCAATCTAGCGAGGCCGCGCGCGGTGATGTCCCTACCGCGCAGGCACGCAACCTTTCAGGCTTTCGCCTTTAGAATGTCGCGGATCTCGGTCAGCAGTTCCTCGGCCTTCGGCCCGGTCTTCGCCTGCTCGTGCAGGCGCATCCGCGCCAGCGCTTTGATGGTCCAGAAGATTGCGAAGCTGACGATCAGGAACTGAATGATCGCGTTGATGAATAGGCCGAAGTTCAGCGTCGGCGCCGCAGCCTTCCGCGCGTCGTCCAGCGTCGCGTAATGCTGGCCGTTCAGCGCGACGAACATGTTGGTGAAGTCAAAGCCGCCGATCAGCAGGCCCAGCAATGGGTTGAAGAGGTCCTTCACCAAGCTGTTCACCACCCCGGTGAAGGCGACGCCGATGATGATACCGACCGCGAGGTCGACGACACTGCCACGCATGATGAAGGCGCGGAATTCGCCGACCCAGGAGGGGGTCTTGGGCAGGGGAAAGGTTGACGACATCTGACTCTCCATCATGCAGGGCACGCGAGGCGCGTGCCGACTATGCCCGCGTTGTGCGGTGGCTCAACGCGCCAGGGTGACGGCGCCTGCCTTGGCGCCGCTGTGTGGGTCGATCAGGATTATCCGGTCGGGACCCGCGCCTTGCAACAGCACGGCAAGGCGGTCGGGCAGCGCGGCGATGCCGCCGACGCGGGTGCCCTCGGGCTCGTCCAGCACCACGGTGACGTTGCCGGGCGCCGAGACGCCGCTCACGCGCTTGACGATGGTCACCGCGATCACGCCGGTGCCGACCAAGATCAGCACCCCCATGATGATTGCCGCCGCCTTGACGAAGCCCATGTCCCCGCGCCCCCTTCCCTGTGCTCTCCCGCCGGGCGCCGATCCGCGCTATCCGGTGACATCATGGCCGTCGCGGCACCCTCATCCAACAGCACGGATGGACCATTGCGGATCGTCGCCGGTCCCGAGGCCGGCGGGGAACGAGTCGATCGTTTCCTCGCCGACGCCATCGGCACGATGTCACGCGCCCGCGTCAAGTCGCTGATCGAGGCCGGGCATGCGCGGCGCGATGGCGTGGCGGTGAAGGAGCCGGCGGAAGCGGTGCGGGCGGGTGCGCTGTACACACTGACAGTGCCGCCACCAACGCCGGCGCGGCCGCTGGCGCAGGCAATTCCGTTCCCTATCCTGTACGAGGACGATGCGCTGATCGTGCTGGATAAGCCGGCCGGACTGGTGGTGCACCCGGCACCGGGGAACGAGGACGGCACCCTGGTGAACGCGCTGCTGGCATATTGCGGCGACGCGCTGCCGGGGATCGGCGGGGAGCGGCGGCCGGGCATCGTGCACCGGCTGGACAAGGACACGTCGGGGGTGATGGTGGTCGCCAAGACCCAGGCGGCGATGACCGCGCTGACCGCGATCTTCGCGGCGCGCGACCTGGACCGGTCGTATCTGGCGCTGGTCTGGGGGGTGCCGTCACCGCTGAAGGGGGAGATCGCGGGGGCGATCGGGCGGGATCCGCGCGACCGCAAGCGGATGGCGGTGCGGGGCGTGGGCGGCAAGCAGGCACTGACCGGCTACAAGACGATGCGTGTCTGGCATGGCGGCGTTTCGCTGCTGGAATGCCGGCTGGGCACCGGGCGCACGCATCAGATCCGCGTCCACCTGGCCAGCACCAGCCATCCGGTGCTCGGCGACCCGCTGTATCTGCGGCGAATCCCGGCCGTGGCGCGGCTGGTGCCGCAGCCGCTGCGCGGCCAATTGCTGGACTTCTCGCGCCAGGCGCTGCACGCGGCGGAACTCGGGTTCCGCCATCCGGTGACAGGGGTGCGGCTTTCGTTCAAGACCCCACCGCCCAGCGATTTCAAGGTGCTGCTGGACTCGCTCGACGCCAGTACCGCACCCGGTCCCCCCTCGGGTGGCTGAGCCGAGAGCGGGTCCACCGCGTCACGATTAGGTCAGAATTCTTGACAGGACCGGCGTGGTACGGTATAACCCCCTCGCTGGCGACGGGAAGGTAAGGACCGCGACCGGCGAACGTCTGGGAGGCATGCTGCCAGGGTGGGGCAGCCATCCAGGGCGTAACGACCTTACCAATTGATGGACTGGAATTCAGTCCCCTGTCTCAGAGTCCTATGCCAGGGTTGGATGGGACGTTGAGCCGAACAGGCGAAAGGAGCCGTCGTGGTCTCTGCCGTCATTAATGTTGCTCCGGAAGGCAATCTATCAAGGTACCTTCAGGAGATCCGTAAATTTCCAATGCTCTCCCCGGAGGAGGAGCTGGCTTTGTCGCGTCGTTGGCGCGAGCATGAAGATCTCGAAGCCGCACACAAATTGGTGACCTCACATCTGCGACTCGTTGCAAAGATAGCGATGGGCTATCGCGGCTACGGCTTGCCGGTCGGCGAGCTGATCAGCGAGGGCAATGTTGGCATGATGCAAGCGGTGAAGCGGTTCGATCCGGACCGCGGGTTCCGCTTGGCCACCTACGCGATGTGGTGGATTCGCGCGGCGATCCAGGAATACATTCTGCATAGCTGGTCGCTGGTAAAGATGGGCACGACCGCGGCACAGAAGAAGCTGTTCTTCAATCTGCGCCGGCTGAAGGGCCAGATGCAGGCGATCGACGAGGGCGACCTGAAGCCCGAGCAGGTGGAGAAGATCGCCACCGTGCTCGGCGTGCCGGAGCAGGACGTGATCAACATGAACCGCCGGTTGGCGGCGCCCGATCACAGCCTGAACGCCCCGGTGCGGGCCGACAGTGAGGGTGAATGGCAGGACTGGCTGGTCGACGAGTCGGAAAGCCAGGAAAGCGCGATCGGCGAGCAGCAGGAACTCAGCGGGCGCAAGGCCTTGCTGGCGACCGCGTTGAAGACGCTGAACGCGCGGGAACGCCACATCCTCGAAGAGCGCCGGCTGAAGGACAATCCGACGACGCTCGAGGATCTGTCGAAGGAATACAATATCTCGCGTGAGCGGGTGCGGCAGATCGAGGTGCGGGCGTTCGAGAAGCTGCAGAAGGCGATGAAGGCGCAGATCGCCGCGCAGCGGATGAAGACGCCGACACCGATCAGCGCTGCGGCGTAGAACCGACACGCACCGACGGGTGATCCGCCGGTGTGGCTCCCATCCCTCGTTCCTCGACCGGCCTGTCCCGTGGCGCGCGCAACTGCGCGGCATGGGACAGGCTGCGTGCTTCCAGCCCGGCGCGCCCCGCGTAGGGCACAAGCTCGGCCGGCAGCCAGCCAGCGGCAGCGGCACGATCGGGGAGAGCACCGCCTCGGGGGCGACGGTGCACGCCTCGCTTATCGCCGGACTGAACGACACGTACGGCATCGCGGTGTCCGGATCGGACATCTTCGTCAGCAACTACGCCAGCGGCCCGAGCGGGAAGAACACCACGTCGGGGGCGACGGTGAACGCCTCGCTGGTCTCGGGACTGAGCTATCCGGCCGGTATCGCGGTCACCGACGTTGCCGTTCCCGAACCCGCGAGCCTGGCGGTCCTGACTGCCGGTCTGTTCGGTCTCGTTGGTCTTCGGGGTGACCGCCGAAGGGTCGGTGGGGACAATGCCTGAGGCTATTCTGCCCTTGGTCGGGCAGCACCGCGCTGGGTGAACGCGAGCGCCGAAATCGCGGATCAGACCTTTCGTTCGCGTCGATTTGCATTGACAACATTCTCGCGCGCGTTAGCCGTGGCGGTTATTGCCGCCATCTCTGCGCGAACGGCAACCGCGACGACGGCGAGTGGCGCGACGGCAAGGGCCAGCTGCAGAGCTTGACCCTGCCGCCCTCACCCAGCCCCACGCCATGCTGCCGTTTTCGCAAGGACCTCGCCCGCCGGGCCTGCGGTGACAGTTCCAGTCTATCGGGGACGCGAGTGACATTTCTCGGTGATCGACAAACGATGACCGCACTCAGAAGCATCGACATGACCCCAGCTTCCGCCGTCCTCGCGACCGATCCGCCCCCGGAACCGCTTGATCCGGTCACGGCGATCACCTTGCGACCACCCGCTGCGGATGTATCTCCCGCTGAATTTTACAATTAGAATATGCCGGGCATTGGCGTATTCATTGGAGCAGGGGCGAGAATTTCGATGGGCTGGCGCATGGCGGCTGGCAGTCTTCGATGTTTTCTTGCGGTTGGCGCGGTCCTGGTCGGCGCCCTCTCCGCTGCCGCGTCGCAGGCCCCAACACGTTTCCTGCGTCGGACACTGCATGGGTGTACAGCACCGACGTCACGAACCTCCTAGGGCGATGATGCCAGGTTGGACGTCCGTTTTATGCCAGGCGACTCAAAGATTGACGCATGCCCAAGCACGATGTGCGATTGATTCGATGCGCGCCAGATCAGTGACGAGGAACAGCCATGCCTCCGTGCAGGCGGCGAGGATGGCCTCGTAGCTATCCCAGACACGCTGGCTGA
>DATHNE010000047.1:0-2082 GCA_035486355.1 Acetobacteraceae bacterium | reverse complement strand
GATTCAATCTGCTGGGCGACGGCCTGGCGGAACGGCTGGACCCACGCCTGAGGGGGACGTGATGCGGCTGCCCGCAACCGAGGCCACCAGCGCCCGGCACGACATGCTCGACGCGTGGGACGTGCCGGCCATCCTGGCGTCGCTGTGGGAGGGACAGTTGGCGGCCGTCGCCGCCCTGGGCCCCGCGCTGCCGGCTCTGGGACGCGCGATCGAGGCGGCGGTCGAGCGCCTGGGCGCGGGCGGGCGGCTGGCCTACGCCGGCGCCGGCACGTCGGGACGCATCGCGGTGCAGGACGCCGTCGAGCTGGTGCCGACGTTCGACTGGCCGGAGGATCGGCTGGTGCTGCTGATGGCCGGCGGCGAGGCGGCTCTGTTGCGCTCGGTCGAGAATGCCGAGGATCGCGCGGAGCTGGCAGAGGCGGCGGTGGCGGACCACGCGCTGGGCGGCGGCGACGTCCTGGTGGGCGTTGCCGCCAGCGGGATGACGAAGTTCACCGTGGCGGCCGTGCGCACGGCGCGTGCACGTGGCGCTTTGACGATCGGCGTGGCCAATAGCGCGCACACGGCTTTGCTCGACGCGGCAGAATTTCCGGTGGCGATCGAGACCGGTGCCGAGGCGATCGCGGGTTCGACGCGGATGAAGGCGGGCACCGCGCAAAAGGCGGCGCTGAACCTGTTCTCCACTGCCGTCATGGTGCGGCTGGGACACGTGTATCGTGGCGAAATGGTGGACATGCTGGCGCGCAACGCGAAACTGCGGGCGCGTGCGGTGCGGATGCTACGCGGGCTGACCGGATGTGCCGAGGCGGACGCGCGCGCGGCATTGAAACTGGCAGGCGGCAAGGTGAAGGTCGCGGTGCTGATCCTGCGTGGTATGCAGCCAGGCGAGGCGAAGGCGCTGCTGGCGCGGCACGGCGGCAACTTGCGCGCGACGCTCGCGGCGTGTGATCGCGAGGGTCAGAGGAACTGACCGTCTCGCACGCCGCCGCCGCGCCGCCCCCAGCGCGTCACCCACGTGTCGCCTTGCTCAACCGTCGGCAAGTAAGGCGACATGTTGAAGTGTGTCATGGCCGGCGAAGGCCGGCCATCCACGTCTTTTCTTCGTGCCACTCAGCAAAGTCGTGAGTGGCCGGCCTTCGCCGGCCATGACACACTTCGACATGTCGCCTTACTTGCTGGCTGCTGTGTGACCCGCGTTGACGCTCCCCTGCCCCGCGCCTAGGTTGCCGCCGTCTTTATCGCACAGCGGGGAAACACCCAGATGGCCAACAAACTCAAGGCGCGTCTTGCCGCAGGGAAAGCCTGCGTCAACGCTTGGCTCGCCATTCCGTCCGGCTTCTCGGCCGAGGTGATGGCGCAGTGCGGCTGGGACAGTGTCACCGTCGACATGCAGCACGGCGTGCAGGACTACCAGTCGATGGTGCAGTGCTTCCAGGCGATGCAGGCGCATCCGGTCACCCCGCTGGTCCGCGTGCCCTGGAACGAGCCCGGCATCATCGGCAAGGCATTGGACGGCGGCGCCTGGGGCATCATCTGCCCGATGGTGAACAACAAGGCGGAAGCCGAGGCGCTGGCCTCGTATTCGCTGTATCCCCCCATGGGCAAGCGCAGCAACGGCCCGATCCGCGCGGCAATGTATGGCGAGGCGTCGAACTACCAGAAGATCGCCAACGACGAGGTGCTGGTGATCCCGATGATCGAAACCCAGGCGGGTATCGACAATATCGATGAGATTCTGTCGGTGCCCGGCATCAGTGGCATCTATATCGGCCCATCGGACATGGGATTTTCGCTGGGGCTGATTCCGATCCTCGATCGCGAGGAGCCGTTGATCCTGGGCATCTACGAGAAGCTGCTGGCAAGCTGCAAGAAGCACGGCAAGTTCGCCGGTATCCATAACGGTACGGCAGCATACGCGGCACGCATGATCGGGATGGGCTTTAGGTTCGTTACCATCGCCAATGACGAAGTGCTGGTGATCCCGATGATCGAGACTCAGGACGGGATCGACAACATCGACGAGATCCTGTCGGTGCCCGGCATCAGCGGCATTTATATCGGTCCGTCCGACATGGGCTTTTC
>DATHNE010000046.1:0-4528 GCA_035486355.1 Acetobacteraceae bacterium | reverse complement strand
GTCCTGGCGGTTCGCGCGGGATTGACCGATCTGCACACCAGGGACGCTTTTGTCTGGAGGAAAACCTGCCGCCGCACCGTCCGCAGCGCGGCGGGTTCCAGAAAACGCCGCACCTCCGCCGAACAGGCCGCACCCCGCGTGGCATCAAGCCCCGATCGTGCCGGCGGTATCAGGTGCCGGAAAGTTTCTTATGGGGGACGCGGGGCGGAAACCTGCCCGTGCTATCGTGTAACCCTGCGGTCTGCCGGCAGAAGGCAAGGCAGAGGCTGAACAAAGGGGCAGTAGCGTGTTTGCCAGCATCAGAAAGTATAAGGTGAAACGGGGCACTGTGGAGGATCTTGCCCAGCGCGTACGGGCGGGCTTCGTGCCGCTGATGCGAGAGATGCAAGGCTTCGAGGGCTACTATTTGCTCGATGGCGGGCCTGACGTGCTCATCACCGTCAGCATCTTCGACAGCGCGGAGGCGGCGCTTGCCTCCAACGTAACGGCGGCAGACTGGGTGAGGGACAATGTCCTGGAATTCACGCGAGGGATGCCCGAAGTGATGGTGGGTAACGCGCTGGTCGCCGAGGTCAAGGAGCGCCCGGCCGCTTGCGGACCCGAGCAATGATGCGCCCGGCCAGTGCTTGTCCGTAGGTAGTGGCCGCGGACTGCCCGCAAGATGCCGCCACGTGCGTGGGCGGGGCTTTGGCGCGGCGACCGCCCCCTGCGGTGTGCTGTTTTCCCACGTTGACCGCCAATTGCCGGTGAAGGCCCCGGAGCAAGAGCGGGGGACGCAGCGCGACCCGGGACCCCACCACGTGTCGCGCCTGGCATTGGTCGGGGAACGGGCCTCACGGGATCGCGACGAGGGCGCCGTACCCGGCCAGCCGCTGAACCCGGAAATCCGTATTACGGCTGCTCGAACAGCGTCCCATCCGTCAAGCAATCCGCCAGCGTAAACGCCTCCAAGCTGTCGTAAAAACGATCCCGTGCCGTGCCCAACATGCCACGCAATCGGCAGCTCGGCAGCAGCGGGCAGGCGCAGCCATCTTGTCGGAAGCACTCGACCACCGGCTGGTCCGCCTCGAGCTGCCGCACCAGCGACCCCAGCCGCACTGTCTGTGGTGGCACCGCCAGCGCCACCCCGCCCCCGGTACCGCGCGCGGTGCGGGTAACCCCCAGCGCGGTCAGCTCCTGCACGATCTTGTGCAGGTGGTTGCGCGACAGCCCGCCCAGCGCGCGCGCCAATGAATCGACGCTGATGCGTTCGCCATCGGGTGCCGACGCGAGCAGCATCAGGACGCGCAGGGCGTAGTCGGTCGAAGCCAGCAGCCGCATAACACCCCCACAATTGGCATTGACAATACCACAACTTCGGCGCAAGGTAATTGGTATATTAAATGCCAATTTTAAGCCGAGGCTGCACATGGACAAGGAGAACCACGCATGAGCCAAGCTGTATCCAGCCAAGCCGGGTTCGCGGCGCGCACCCTTGCGGACATTGCCGCACCGTTGCCCGGCGCGACCGGCGTGTTCCGGCGACGCAAGCTGGATTTCTGCTGTGGCGGCCGCGTGCCATTGGCGCAGGCGGCCGCCGAGCGTGGCCTCGTGGTGGACGAACTCGAGGCGGAGCTGGAGGCTGTCGCGGCCCAGGGCCTGCCGGCGGAGCGCCCCGAAGGGACCACGGCGCTGGTCGACCTGATCGAGACCCGCTACCACGCCGCCCATCGGCGCGAGTTGCCAGAACTGATCCGGCTCGCCCGTTGCGTCGAGGCCGTCCACAAGGAACACAAGGCGGCGCCGCGTGGTATCGCCGCGCTGCTTGAACGCATGAGCGGGGAGCTGGAAGTGCACATGAAGAAAGAGGAGCTCATCCTGTTTCCAATGATGCGCCGCGGCGGGCATCCGATGATCGCGCAGCCGATCGCCGTGATGCTGGCAGAGCATGACGATCACGGCGTGCATCTGCGCGAATTGGAAGCGCTGACCAACGATTTTGTCGTGCCGGGCGATGCGTGCCCCACTTGGCGCGCGCTGTATGTCGGTGCGAAGAAGCTGGCAGAGGACCTGATGGAGCACATCCACACCGAGAACAACGTGTTGTTCCCGCGCTTCCTTGGCACAGCCGCAGTGGTGCAATGAAGTGGGGCAATGAAGTGGCGCAATGACCGACATCGCACTGGCGCTGGCAGTACACGTCGTCGCCGTGGTGCTGTGGATCGGCGGCGTCGGCGTGGTCGCCACGGTGTTGATGCCGGAGATTGGCCGCTCGCGCCCGCCGGGCGAACGCTTCGCCGCGTTCCATGCGTTGGAAAAGCGCTTCGCACGCCAGGGGCGGATCACCACGATGTTGGCGGGGGCAAGTGGCCTCTACATGACCTGGCGGCTGGATGCCTGGAGCTGGTTCGCTTCGGCGGCCACATGGTGGATGCCGGCGATGCTGCTGGTCTGGCTGATCTTCACCCTGATGTTGTTTGTGGTCGAGCCGCTTTTCCTGCAACGCTTGCTGTCACGCCGTGCGGCATTGGACCCGGCGGCGGCGTTCCTCTGGATGCAGCGGCTGCACCATGTCTTGCTCGGACTGAGCCTGCTGACCATCGCGGGTGCGGTCGCCGGGGTGCAAGGGGTGAATCTGTTTCACTGGTAACGCTACGCAAATTGCGCGGTTTCCTGGCCGCGTGGCGTGAGTTCCAAATGCCAGTGACAGTGCAGCGCGCCCGGGGGCAGCCGCACCGGCTCATACGCCACCCCCTCCGCCACGACCTGTTGCACCGCTGCGGCAACGGTCGCGCGCGCCATGTCGCCGCCGAGCAATTGGATCAGGAGATCCAGCCCTTCCTCCATCGTGTCGGCAACGATCGGCCGATTGCCCACGATCGGCAGCAGCGCATCGCGCAACGTTGGTTGGGTCATGCTGTCCGCTGCCGTGCGGGCAGCACGCCGTGCTTCGCCTCGACGCCTAGTTGCAGGCTCTGCGCGATGCGCCGCGCTTTCTCCAGCAGCAGCGCGGCACCCGCTTCCGAGCATAGGTCGCGTGCGGTGCGTTCAAACAAGGCAAGCCAGCGGGCGAAATGAGGTGGCTCCAACGGCAGTTTCAAGTGCGGCGCCAGGGGGTTGCCGTGATAACGTCCGCTCATCAGGGCCACCGACGACCAGAACGCGGTGATCCTCGCGATATGGGCCTCCCAATCCTCCACACCAAGGAACAGATGGCCGATGATCGGGTCGCGACGGGCGGTGTCGTAGAAGGTGCGCACCAGGCGCTCCAGCAACGGCTCGTCGAGTCCGGTGGTTGACTTGATCTGGCGCATTTGCTCGGCACGCCGCTCCAGCGATTCGGGGAAGGGAATCGAAGGTGCTGTCGGCCGTGACGTCATCATGATGACCGCTGGTTCCCGTTGCGCAGTGCGCGCACGTCACATGTGATCCTGCGCGGTCACTTGAACAAGCACATGCATTCGAATTCGATTTCGATTATAATTGCAAGCAAAGCAGCAAAGGAATTGTACCGGCGAGCACTGCCTCCGCAGCTGCGTTGCCGGTGAACACATTGGGGGCCTCGTGCGAATCTTCCGCGTCGTCGTCTACGTTCTGGCCTCCTGGCTGATCGCCGCACATTTCCTGCGCGCGGACGAACCGACCCTCGTCGCACTTTGCCTGGCAACGCCGCTGTTGTTCTTGTTGCGTCGAACGTGGAGCATGAGGCTGTTGCAAGGCTTGACCTATGCCGCCGGCGTCATCTGGCTGCTGACCGCCTGGCAGATCGTCAGCCTGCGGCGTGCTTTCGACCAGCCATGGCTGCTGAGCGCCGCCATTCTGCTAGGTGTAGCCGCGATCAGCGTGGTGGCCGGGCTGTTGCTGCGCAGCCGCCCCGTGCCGAACAGGCACGCGGGCCGCTGGACAGCATCGACACCTCGACCGTCGTCGGGCTGCGCGACCGGGCGCTGATCTCCGTCGTGACCTTTGCCTTTGCCCGGATCGGCGCCGTCGTCGCCATGCGTGTCGAGGACTATTACCCGAAGGGAAAGCGCTGGTGGGTGCGTCTGCACGAAAAAGGCGGCAAACGCCGCGAGATGCCGGCGCATCATAATCTGGAGCAATGCCTCGACACCTACATATAGAGGCGGCCAGGATCGGCGACGGGGCCAAGGCGCACCTGTTCCGCTCCGCCGCCGGCCGCACCGGCGCACTGACCGAGAAGCCCATGAACCGCATCGACGCATGGCAGATGGTCCAGCGCCGGGCGGCGGGGCTTGGCATGAAGGTCCGGATCGGTTGTCATACGTTTCGTGCGACCGGCATCACGGCCTACCTCGAAGCCGGCGGCACGCTGGAGAACGCACAGGCGACGGCAGGGCACGAAAGTCCGCGCACGACGAAGGCGGCAAATCCAGCCCATCTTATTCGCCTGCATCTGGCGGGTCTCGCCGGACGAACGGATCAACATTCGGGGCGTTGTCCCGCACCCCAACTACCAGACTGTTGGCACCATCGGCGCTTCGGGGAGGTCCGCAACCTCCCATGCCTCTCTGCCGCCGCGGTACCA
>DATHNE010000045.1:0-29743 GCA_035486355.1 Acetobacteraceae bacterium | reverse complement strand
GTGCCTCGGGTCCGGCAGTCTGCGGAGCCTGGGGGAATCGCCCGTGCAGACGTCATTCACCACAGCCGCCTTTGGCGCAGTGGCAATCGCTGGAATAACCCTGCTGATCATTGGGCCACCCCAAAACCGCACGGATCCGGTTGCAAGCACTGTCCCGCCGCCGGTCGCCACAGCGTTGACGACGCCAGCGCCAAGGGCGCGGCCCGCCGCTGCTGAGCCCCAGTGGGTAGTCCCCGACGCTGATGCGCTGCCAGACAATGACTGGGGCCGCACGGTCCGCTATGGCCGTGATCTTATCACCCGAACCTTTGCTCTGATCGGCCCCGAGGTCGCTGATCCCTCGCGCCGCTATGCCGGCAACAATCTCTCCTGCGAGAGCTGTCATCTACAGGCCGGAACCAAGCAGTTCGGCCTGCCGTTCCAGGGCGTCTTTGCCGACTTCCCGAATTATCGTGCGCGCTCCGGCGCGGTTGGCACCATCGAGGATCGGATCAACGGCTGCATGACACGCAGCATGAATGGCAAACGCCTGCCCCCCGACGGCCCCGACATGACCGCGATGGTGGCGTATCTGAAGTTCCTGTCGGAGGGCCGGCCGGTTGGGGCGGCAACGCCAGGCCGCGGCAGCGGCGCCATGCCGGAACTGATCCGAGCGGCGGATCCGGTGCGCGGGAAGGCGGTCTACGCCAAGATTTGTGCCGCATGCCACGGCCCGGCTGGCCAAGGCCAGCGTGTGGGCGCGGTGGGCGACGCCAAGGGCTACACCTTCCCGCCACTTTGGGGACCGGACAGCTTCAACGATGGCGCGGGTATGGTCCGGCTGATCAGCGCCGCCAACTTCGTACGCAGCAATATGCCCAACGGCACGACCTGGCAGACGCCTGCGTTGTCGGTACCGGATGCCTGGGATGTGACGGCGTACGTCCAATCGCAACCGCGGCCGCAGCGGGCCAATCTCGATCGGGATTTTCCGAAGCGTCTGCAGCGGCCGGTGGACAGCAACTATGGGCCTTACGTCGATGCGTTCAGCCAGGAGCAACATCGGTTGGGTCCGTTTGCGCCGATCCGCGCCGCCATCGCAGAGATGAAGGCTTCAGCCACCGCGAAGGCGCCACAACCCAAGCCTCTCTCCGAAGGCAGATGACGTCACGGCTCTGCGCCGCGGTTTCTTGGCGCACGCCACCCCAGCCCTGTTGCCCGATGCGGTGCCTGCCAATCTGGCGATCGCGCAGGTGCTGTTGGTGGTCGCCGATCGGCCCCGATCTTGCTACGCGGGGAAGATCACGCGCCAGAGGCGCCGCATGAAGAACCGGATGCACCTCGCCTTCGATTACTCCTACATCCACATGGATGGCCGCTGGCGCCTGCCCGGCGCCTGGCCCGACATGACGTATCCCGATGTCGCCATGTACGAACGCATGGCGCGCACAGCCGAGCGGGGCCTGCTCGACATGCTGTTCTCCGGCGACGGCACCGGCGTGCCCAGCACCTGGCAGAACTCGCGCGACACCGCGGTGCATTGGGGCATCTCCTGGCCGCGTCAGGATTGCGCGCCGCTGTCGGTCGCGATGTCGCGGGTCACGAAACATCTCGGCTTCGGCGTCACCTATTCCACCAGCTTCATGCACCCCTATTATCTCGCCCGTTTATTCAATTCGCTCGACCATGTCACCGGTGGTCGCATCGCCTTCAATGTCATCACTTCCACGCGCCGATCCGACTTCGCCAATTACGGTTATGACGTCATTCCGGACCACACCGAGCGCTATGAGCGCATGGAGGAGTTTATCGATATCTGCCGCATACTGTGGGACAGCGTCGAACCGGACGCGATGCTATGGGATCGCACGACCGGCCGCGTCGGCGATCCCACCAAGGTGCACGATGTCAAACACGATGGCCGGTTCTTCAAAGTCAGCGGCCCGCTGAATACACCACCGTCGCCACAGGGCCGACCCGTCCTGCTGCAGGCCGGCGGCTCGCCACGCGGCATCCGCGCCTCGGCCTATGTGTCCGATATGGCCTTTGGCGCCGACATGCCGCTGCATCTGCAAGTCGCGCAACGCAAGCTGCTGGATGACGCAGTCATCGCCCTCGGTCGCGATCCCCAGACCATGGGCATCATGTGGCAGCAGCCGACCGTGGTGGCGGAGACCGAGTTCGAGGCGATGGCCCATAAGAATCGCCTGCTGACCACGGTCCCGCCAGAAGGCGCGGGCGTCTATCTGTCGCACAATGCGGGCTATGATTTCTCGACGCTTCCTGAACGGTTTACCTTAGGGGAGCTGCACAACGAGATCATTGCCACGCAGGCCTCACCGGTTGGATTCGTGCGGGAGCTGGTGGTGGCGCTTGGCGCAGATGCCGAGATGACGCGTAAGGAGTTCTTCGAGCACGGCATGCGCTTCGCCACCGGTTACGACCACACCATCGCCGGCAGTGCCGTGCAGGTCGCCGACTACATGGAACACGCCTTCGAGGCCACCGGTAGCCGTGGCGGCTTCATGCTGGGCCACGTGGTATCAATGCCGCGTGATCTGGAGGCCATCGTCGATCTGCTTGTCCCAGAGCTGCAACGAAGAGGCAGATTCCGGACAGAGTATAAGGGAAATACGCTGCGGGAGAATCTGTTCGACGAGTGATATCCAGCCTGTCATACCTCGCCACGACGGGGAGTGCGTTACTCTGCCAATTGGTATCCCGGATCGAATCTCCGGACCACCCGCGTAATTATCCAGCAACTCAAGAAATACCCGGCCCCCAGCACCAAGTACAGCGGATATGGCGCGAATACCGCGCTGTTCGTCACACTGACGGCACGGAAGAAATCCATCACCCCGATCGCGTAGACCAGCGAGGTGGTCTTGAACAGCGACACCAGTTGCGCGATCAGCGCCGGCAGCATGTTACGCAGCGCTTGTGGCAGCACTACCAGGCGGAACGCCGCGAAGCGGGTCAGCCCCAGCGCGTACGCCGCCTCCCGTTGTGCCCCCGGCACAGAATACAGCCCCGCCCGGACCACCTCAGCCAGATATACGGCTGCGATCACCGACAGCGAGCCGAGCGCGGCGTCCCACGCGCTGACCTGGCTGCCGGTCAGCACTGGCAGGGTGAAATACACCCAGAAGATGATCATCAACTCCGGTGTGGCGCGCACCGCCTCGATCACCAGCGCTGCGACACGCCGCGGCCAGGGCGCGCCATACACGCGCAACAGCGCCAGCGGCACCGCCGCGACCAGCCCAAACCCCATGGCGACGATCGCCAGCCACCAGCTTCGCCCCAGCGCCAACAGCAGGAACTGCCAGGACGGGATCACACGCGCCCAGTCGAGCTGGCCGACCAGCCATACCGCAGCGGCACAGGTGGCTGCAACCAGACCGCGCCAGATCCAGATCTGCGCGGTCATCTTGTGCCACGCAGATGTTGCAAGCGCGTCATGCCCGCGATCACCGCCCCGGCCACCACCATATAGAGCAGCGTCGCCGCGGTCGCCGCCTCAAACCCGCGGAATGTCTCGACATTGATCTGTTGCGTCTGAAACGTCAGATCGGTGATACCGATCAGCGCGACGACGGAGCTGTTCTTGATCACCGAAACATATTGCGTGGTCATCGGCGACAGTATCACGCGCAAGATCTGCGGCAGGATCACCAGGCGGTAGAGCTGCCACCGCGTCAGGCCCAGCGATGCCCCGGCATCCGATTGGCCGCGCCCGACCGAGCGCAACCCGGCCATGGTGACGTCGGCGATATAGGCGCTCTGATGCAGCACCAGCGCGGCCAGCGCCGAGGGCACTGCCGGCAACCCCACGACGAAATACAGGAAGAACAGTTTCACGATCAACGGCAGGTTGCGCAGCAGTTCCATATAGGAAGCGGTCAGCCGTTGCAGCAGGTACACGCCGCTGCCGCGCAGGCAGCCGACCAGCACACCCAGCACCGTCGCGCCGACGATGGCGAGCGCCGACACGCCCAGCGTGATCCCCAGTCCCGTCGCCAGCGCCGCGCGGTACTCCCAGAGAACGCCCCAATCCATGCGTCAGGTCACAGCCAGCCCGACGCCGTGCTCAGTCCAGCTTCCAGGAATCCGGCCCCAGCAGCGTGTCGAGAAACCCATCCGGCAGCTTGACCCAGGGATCATCGGTCTTGCCGATCTCCGTCACCCGCACCTGGATCTGGCCGTAATCGCCGAAGCCATAGGCCGGTTCGACTCCGTACCATTTCATGTAAAGCTTCTGCAACGTTCCCTCGACCCACATCCGCTGCAGCGCCCAGTTCAGCCAGTTACGCCATTTCGAGTCATCCTGGCGCACCATGATGGCATCCGGTGAGTTGGCCCAGGGCGGCGTCATCGCCATGCCACCTGTCTTCGCGAAAATCACAGCGGCATTTTGATTGACAATGCCAGCATCAATATCGCCCTTGCGTAGTGCGCCGGCGACATCGGTAGCTTCATGGAACAATTGCAGCTTGGCGTTGGGGGACACGGCCTTCCAGCGGTCGAGGAACCCGTCGCCCTGGACCCCGCCGATCCGCTTGTTCGGGTTCTGGTAATCCTCCGGCTTGGTGCTGGCGCCCGCGGGCACGATCAGCACACCATTGTCCCAGATATAGCTGTAGGTGAAATCGACCACCTCGTTACGGACCTTCTGCGGCGTGGTCACGGCAACCTCGGCATCGATCCGGCCGGTGGTCAGCAGCGGAATACGGGACGCCGCGGTGACCGGCACGAACGTCAGCTTCACCCCCAGCCGCCGCGCCAGATAGCGCGCAACATCGGCGCAATAACCGACCTGGCGCCCCTGCGCGTCGAGATAGGCGCTGGGGGGAGAGTCCGACGTGATACCGGCCAGGAACTCGCCGCGCTTCAGCACGGTTTGCAAAGTGGGGTCCGCCTGCGCGCCGTCGAGTGCAGCCAAACTCAGCAGCGCCGCCAGCGCCGCCACCCAACGCCATGATCGCATTTTCGTATCCCCCAGACCCGGTGCGGCCAGACTGTGCCAGGATCGGAGGAACCTGCAACCCGCATAGCCTTTCCCGCGATGCGGGAGAGAGCGGCAAACGACGCGTTGCAGGGTGCGGACGGTGCCGCATCCCCTCACCCGCATCACTCCGTTCCGCGACCTCTCCCGCAAGCGGGAGAGATGATAAACCTCACTGTTCCTTCAAATTCTCCCGGAATGTCATCCCGCCATACTCCCGCCTGAACAGCTCCCGCCGTTGCAGCTCCGGGACAATCATTTGGCAGAATTCCTCATACCCCGACGGTGTCAACGACGGGCACAACATGAACCCGTCACAGCAATCCGACTCAAACAGATCCTGCAGCCGGTCGGCGATTGTCTCCGCCGTCCCCACCAGCAACGGGTTCATCCGCGTATACCCGTAGCGCCGCCCCGCCTCCCGCAGCGTGAAATCATTGGCGCGGCTACCCTGCATGATCACATCCAGCATGCCGCGCGCGCCCTGCTTCAGCTCCAGCTCTCCCACCTTCGTATCCAAATCCATCCCGGCAAAATTCGCCCCCGTGGCATTCCCCATCTCCGCCACGCCAAATTCCGCGTTCACCAGGCTGCGCATATACTCCGACTTCTCCTGAGCGATCGACTCCGTCTCTCCCACCACCACATCAATGCCTGGCAGGATCGCGCAATCGGACGGCGCGCGACCGACCTTCTCCATCCGCCCCTTCACATCCGCATAGAACGCCTGCATGTCCGCCTTGGCGTGCTGCAAGGTGAACACCACCTCCGCCCAGCGCGCGGCAAACTCCCGACCCCGCCCCGACGAGCCCGCCTGCATCAACACCGGCCGCCCCTGCGGCGACCGAGGTGTCGGCAATGGCCCGCGGGTCTTCACCCATTTCCCCTGATAATTCGCGTGCTTCACTTTGCTGGGGTCCGCGAATACCCCCTTCTCCCGATCGTACACAATCGCATCCGGCGCCCAGCTCTCCCACAGCGCACAGCTCGCCTCCACCACCTCATCGGCCTGGTCATAGCGCTGGTCCGGATCCATGATCGCATCGACGCCGAAATTCTGCGCCTCGCGCGTCAGCATCGACGTCACGATGTTCCACCCCGCGCGCCCCTTGCTGATGTGGTCCAGCGAGGCAAACGCCCGCGCGATATGAAACGGCGGATAGAACCCGGTCGACATCGTCGCCGCCAGCCCCAGATGCCACGTCACGCGCGCCATCGCCGCCAGCAACTGTGTCGGCTCCATCATGAAGATCTGCCCGCCGTTGCGCACCACGGCGTCGAAACTCTCATTATAAAATTCGACCAGCGCCAACGTATCCACGAAGAAGAGCCCATCGAATTTGCCCCGCTCCAGCACCCGCGCGATGTGCTCGTAGCGGCTGGCATCCAGCAGATCTGGCACGTCGCTGCGCGCGTGGCGCCATGACCCGTTATGATGCCAGGTCGGCCCGGCGACCACATACCCCATCAAGTGCATGCGTCGCCGGACCATCTCTCATACTCCTCAGCTCAACAGCCAGGCGTTGAACCGCTCACTGGTCTTGGCGCCATTCTCGGCCCACCAGTCGAAGTTCTGAAACGTACCGCCCGCGAGGTTCTGACCCGATGACGGCAGGATCGCCAGCCGGTCCTTGTCGAGCAGCGACAGGGCATTCTTGTTGGTTGGCCCGTACGGGATCGCTTTGGAAAAATCCGCCTGAGGTTGTGGCGTCAAGGCAAAGGCGATGAAGTCCATCGCCTCCTTCTTGTTTTTCACGCCACGCGGAACGACGAACGAGTCAGAAACGAAAACTGCCTGATTGAAATGGAAATCAATCGGTGCGCCGCTCTTCTTCGGGTCGTACACGCGGCCGTTCCATGCCAGGGTGGCAGACACATCGCCATCGATTAAGATCTGCGCCGATTGCGCACCCGTGGTCCACCAGAAGATGCTCGACTTGATTCGGTCCAGGCTTTTGAACGCGCGGTCGATGTCAAGCGGATACAGCTTGTCCATCGGCACGCCGTCCGCGATCAGCGCCAGCTCCATCGTTTCATAGGGCTGCTTCCACAGCCCGCGCTGACCGCTGAACCGCTTGAGGTCCCAGAATTCGGCCCAGGTATGCGGCACCTGCTCCGGTTTCACCAGCTTGGTGTTCCATGCGATGCAGGACGCGACAACGTCCAGCTGCACATAGGCCTCGCGTGCCGCACCTTCGATCAGGTCGGCCTTGTTGATCACGCCGTAGTCCAGCTTCTCCAGCAGGCCCTGTTGCGCGAAATTCGCTGCGGCGGTGGAATCCATCTGCACCACGTCCCATTCCACCGCATTGGCCTCCACCATCGCCTTCACCTTGGCGTAGGTGTTCACCGACTTGACGATCTCGATGCCGGTCTTCGCGGTAAAGGGCTTGTAGAAGCCGTTGTCGAACGCAGCTTCGATCGCGCCGCCGCTGGTCGCGACGACGATGCTCTTGGCCGCCGCCCGCGCGATCGCCGGTGCCGCCAGCACGGCCGCGCTGCTAGCCAGCAACGCGCGGCGTGTCAATCCATACGATGTCATTTTGCAACTCCCTGTTCGGCTTGATGGGTCATTCCGGCAAGACCTGCATATCGGTGGCATCCCAGCCCACATGCACGGACGCGTTGATGCCCAGCACGGTGGTGCGGCGTTCGGCACTGGCGCGTACAACCAGCGTGCAGCCTGAACCCACAGCAACACGATAGCGTACGGTGCCGGCAACCTGCACCATATCGGCGACCTGGCCGGAAAAGCAGTTGTCGCGCCGCAACGGCTCAGCAGATATGGCGATATCCTCGGGCCGCACGCAGATCATCGCGCCAGAGACAGCGTCCGGCGCCAGCAGAGTCAGCGATTCGTCGGTCTCGCAGCTCAAGCATCCCGCGCCATTCGGCACGGCCGATCGTAACCGGAACATGTTCGCCTCGCCCAGAAATCGCGCGACAAAGCTGTTAGCCGGCCGTTCGTACACGTCGTGCGGCGTACCGATCTGTTCCGCTTTGCCGTGATTCATGATCGCGATGCGGTCGGCCATGGCGGCGGCTTCCTGCTGGTCATGCGTGACGTACAGGATGGTTGCGCCCACGGTGTGATGGAACTGCCGCAGCTCCTCCTGCATTTCCTCGCGCAGGTTCTTGTCGAGCGCGCCGAGCGGCTCATCCATCAGCAGAACGGGTGGGTCATACACCGCGGCGCGCGCAAGGGCGACGCGTTGCTGCTGGCCGCCGGAGAGCTGTGCCGGCATGCGGCCGCCAAAGCCTGAAAGCCGCACCATGTCCAGCGCGCGCTCGACCCGCTGATCAATCTCGCGCCGGGTCAGGTTCCGCATCTTCAACGGAAATGCAATGTTCTGCGCCACGGTCAGGTACGGGAACAGCGCGTAGTTCTGGAACACCATGCCGATATTCCGCTTATGCGGCGGCATCGAGGTGAGGTCCGTGCCATCCATCAGGACGCGCCCGCCGCTGGGTGCGACGAACCCGGCGACGGTGCCCAGCAGCGTCGATTTGCCGGATCCGGAGGGGCCCAGCAGCGCAAAGAATTCGCCCGGCGCGATCGACAGCGTCGTCGGCTGCAGCGCCGTGACCGCGCCGAACAGTTTGCTGACAGTCTCGAACTGGATCGCGGCGCCATGGGTCATGGGACAGGCTCTTCGGCATCGGGCCGACGGAGCAACACGACCGAGCCCAGCAGCAGGAAGGTGAAGATGAGGACCATGGTGGCGACCGCGGCGATGACCGGGGTGATGGTCTGGCTCAGATGTTCCCACAACAGTCGCGGCAATGTTTCCGTGCGCGGACTGGCAAGGAACAGCGCCAGCATCAGCTCATCGAACGATACGGCGAAGGCGAAGATGCCACCGACCGCCAGCCCGCTGCCGATCATCGGCAGGGTGACATAGCGGAACGATCGCCACCCATTCGCCCCCAGTGTCATCGCCGCCAGCTCCAAGGCCGGGTCGTAACCGCGCAGTGCCGCCGTGACCGTGGTGAACACCAACGGCGTTGCCACCACGGCATGGCCTATTACCACAGCGGCGTAGGTACTATTCAGCCCCAGATCCAGCATGGTCGGATACAGGCCGATGGCGATGATGATATGCGGCAGCATCATCGGCGCGACGATCAGGGAGCCGATCGGTTGTATCCAGGCGCGGCCGCTGCGGGTGACCGCCAGCGCGCTCAATGTGCCGAGCAACATCGACAGCGCGGAGGTCAGCGTGCCAATCACGACGCTGTTCCACCCCGCCTCCAGCCAGCGCGGATCGTCCCACAATGCGCGGTACCAGCGCAGCACGAGTTCCGTCGGCGGAAATGCCAGATAGAGCTGATTGGTGAAGGACATCAGCACGACAACGAGCAGTGGCGCGATCAGGAAAATCACCAGCAACGCAATCAGCGTGGCCCCGGCGATGCGTTCCCCCAGCGCGCCGGCGGTCATCGCAGGCTCCGTGCCACATTGGCGCGCGTCAGCCGCGTGTAGACGAGATAGAGCGCAATCGTGAACACCAGCAGCACGGTCGCGACCGCGCAGGCCGTGGGCCAATCCAGGAAGATATCGACTTCCTGTTCGATCAGCATCGCCGCCATCATGGTGCGGCCGCCGCCCAGCAAGGATGGCGTGATGAAGAACCCCAGGGCCGTGATGAAGACCAGCATGATGCCGGCCTGCACGCCGGGCAGTGACAAAGGCAGATACACGCCGAGGAACAGCCGCACCGGGTTGGCACCCAGGATGCGGCCGGCGCGCAGCAGGTTGGGGTCAATGCGGCGCATAGTGGCGATCAGTGGCAGCAGCATGAACGGCAGCAGGATGTGGACCATGCCGATCGTCACCGCGGTCATGGTTTGCAGGATGCGCACCGGTTGGTCGGTGAAGCCAAGCGCGACCAGCATCTGGTTCACCACGCCGAAGCGCTGAAACAGGATCATCCAGGCGTAACTGCGGATGACCGCGCTCATCCAGAGCGAACCGACGATCAACGCCGTCATCAAGCGCAGCCTCCAGCCGCGCATGCGTGCGGTGATCGCCGCAACGGGATAGCCGATCAGCAGGCAGACGGCGGTAACGAGAGCAGCCACCTCGAGCGTGTAGAACAGGATGTACAGATACGGGCCGGTGAACAGCACCTTGGTGTAGGCACCGAAGCCGGGCTTCGGGTCCATCAGGCTGCGGAGTACCACTCGCGCCAATGGCCAAAGGAAGAACACCGCCAGGTAGGCACTGGGGAAAAGTAGCAGCAGGGCGTAGCTACGCCCCATCACCCACGGCCGGCCGGCGCGGGCGGTCGCGGAGGTCATTCCCTGGACGCCTCTCCTGCTTCGTGGGCGAGGTTGACGAACTTCGTCACGCAGCGTGCCCAATCTTGGCGAGGCTGCCGAACCGCTGTTCCAGGGCTGGCATGACCTTGGTGCCAAACTGCTCCATGGATCGCAGCGTGCGCGATTGCTCCATGGCAGGCAGGCCCATGAAGCAGCTCACATGCACCGGTTGCAGCGCCGTCAGCTCCGCGGCCAGCTTCTCCGCGCAGGTTTCCGCGTCGCCCACGATCATGCGGTTGGCAATTTCCTCCAGCGCCGGTTCATCCGGAGCCGGCATCTCCTGCAGGAACGCGCCATCCAGCCGTGCCACATTGTTCCGCATCGACATCGCCACGCGGCGGATATAGCGCGCGGCCTCCGCCGCCTTCAGCCCTTCCTGCTTATCATCCGTCACGAATACGTAGCGTTGCATCGCATACGGCGCGCGCAGCTTATCGCCGTTGGCATGCTTGTTCGCCGCCGTCACCAGATCGCGCGTCTCCTGCATCTGCGCGATCGTGCTCCAGCCCGTGGTGAAGATTGGCACATAGCCATGATCCGCCACGCGCCCCTGCGTTACCGGGTCTCGTGCGAGGCCGGCGACATAGATCTCCGGCCGCTGCTGGATCGGATGCACCACGAAATGCGTCTCGGGGATCTTGATCGCCTTGCCGTCGTATTTCACCGGCCCGCCGGACATATACTGTTCCAGCACATCCAGCGTTTCCAGGAACGTATCGCGCGCCGTTTCCAGCGAAATGCCGAAGCGGTGGAACTCGTATTGCTGATACCCCGTCCCCACGCCGACCACGGCGCGCCCGTTGCTGATCACATCCAGCATGCCGATCTCTTCCAGCATGCGCAGCGGATGGTACAGCGGCGCCACGATCACCGCGGTGCCAAGCCGGATCTTCGTCGTCTGCGGTGCCAGCGCGATCGCCATCGCCAGTGGTGACGGACACAGGCAGTAGTTGGAGAAATGGTGCTCGGCAAACCAGGCGATGTCGAAGCCGATCTGCTCCGCCATTTTCACCTGCTCGACCATCTCCTGATACAATTGCCGCGGCGACACCGCGCGGTCGCGTTGCGTCATCAGGCTGAACAGACCGAAATGCATTTCGCATGTCCCGTCAGATGCCGACGATCGTATCGCCACCGTTCAGGCTCAGCACCTGCCCGGTGACAAATCCCGCCGTCACCAGGTACAGCATGCCCTGCGCGATTTCCTCCGGCTCCGCCCAGCGTTGCAGCGGGATCCTCTTCATCCGCTCGCGCACGGCATCGATCCCGTCTTTCTCGATCGCCATCGGGCTGGTCACGCCACCCGGCGCGATCGCGTTCACCGTGATTTTGTGCGGCGCCAGTTCCTTCGCCCATGACTTGGTGAAACCCAGGATCGCTGCCTTCGCCGCGCAATAGGTCGAGCCGAAATGATGCCCCACCATCCCCCAGATCGAGGAGATATTTACGATGGCCCCACTGCCGGTCGACTTCATCCCGGGCAGCACCGCGCGCGTGGTAAAGAACGTGCCCTTCACATGCACGTCGAACATCTTGTCGTACATCGCTTCGTTGATCTCTTCGGTCACCGCGCGATCCGCGCCGATGCCCGCGTTGTTCACCAGAATCGAGATCGGCCCCAGCTCCGCCTGCACCCTCGCCACCAACGTTTCCATCGCGGCGGGATCCGCGACATCGGTGACCGCTTCCATCACCCGCCCGCCATGCTGCCGCACGACTCCCGCTGATTCAGCGACGCGGTCCGGGAAGATGTCATGCACCACAACATCCGCGCCGTGCTGCGCCAGGATTACCGCATGCGCGCGCCCCATGCCACGGCCGGAGCCCGTCACCAGGGCCACCCGGCCCTTCAGTATCGCCTGGTCCATGTCCTCTCCTTATTGCGTCACGCCATCAGCGCGCCGCCATTCGCGATCACGCATTCCCCAACGACGTAGCGATTGGCCGCCGAAGCCAGAAACAGGATCAGCTCCGCCACATCTTCCGGCTCCGCCGCGCGGCGCACCGGAATGGTGGGGATGCGCTTGGCGAGCCAGTCCTGCGACTTCGCCGTCTCGGTCGCCATCGCGCCCGGTGCTACCGCGTTCACCAGCACCTGATGTGGTCCCAGTTCCTCGGCGAAGGTACGCGTCAAGCTGACCAGCGCCGCCTTCGCCGCCGCATACACCGGCAGTGTTGGTTTCGGACGATACGCATCGGTGGAAGACACGTTGACGATCCGTCCATAGCGCCGCGCGATCATCATATCCATGAACGCGCGTGACGCGACAAACGCGCTCAACAAGTTGACGCGGATGGTCCAGTCCCAATTCGCCATGGTGACTTCGCGGATCGTCTCGTAGCGCCAGCCACCCGCGTTGTTGATCAATATATCGAGCCGGTTGTGCTCTGCCGCGATGTGATCGCGTAACGCGAGCACGGCTTGCTCATCGGCCATGTCGCATGCATGCCCCGTGGCCTGCAGCCCCTGCGCACGTAATGCGGCGGCGGCCACTTCCACACCGGGCCCATTCAAATCCGCGAGATGAACAGCAGCACCACGCTGCGCGAGCAGAGTAGCGACCGTACGGCCCAAACCCTGCGCCGCACCGGTAATCAGTGCGACCTGATGATTGAAGTTTGTCATTGCCAACACCGCATGGAGTGTTGGCCCAGCGCCGAATGTCGTCAAGCGCGCAGGGTAATGGCACCGCGCCCTTCGCTAGACGGTCGCGGTCACCACCCGCGACCGCGCGACCCAGTGCCACGCCACCAGCACCAGCGCGACCACAACGGGTGGCAGCACGCTCATATTGAGCGCATCCCAGCCGAACGTTGCATGGATTGCGCCGGACCCCACTGCGGTCAGCGCCACCGTGCCGAACACGATGAAGTCGTTGGTCGCCTGCACCCGCACACGTTCATGCGGTGCGTACGCTGTTGCCAGCAGAGTCGTTCCGCCCACGAACATGAAGTTCCAACCGATGCCCAGCAGAACCAGCGCGCCCATGTATGTGCCCATCACCGGTGCGAAGGCCAGGTTCACCGCACAGCACAGCGCGGTGATCAGCGCGCCCGCGCAGATCACCTGATGCACACCAAAGCGCTGGATGATCCGCCCGGTCACAAACCCCGGCAGGAACATTGCGATGGAATGCCCCCGGATCACATCCGCGCTAGCCCCCACGCCGAAGCCGCACAACAGCATCTGCAGCGGCGTGGAGGCCATCACAAGATTCATCGTGCCGTAGCCCACCATCGCAGCGACCACGGCGGTCAGAAAGGTCGGCCGCGCGATGATGGTGCGGAATGGTACGGAGGCACGACGCCGCTCCGGCGGCGGCGGCATCTTGATGAACAGCAGCAGGATCGCGGTCAGCGTCGGCAGGATGGGCAACGTCAGGTACGTTGCCAGAAACCGCCAATCGTGGATCAGTCCGTTGGTGCGCTTGACGATCTCCGGCCCGATCACCGCAGCGATCACGCCGCCGGCGAGTACGAGCGAAATGGCGCGTGCCCGCGCCTCCGGTGCCGCCACCTCGGCTGCGGCGAAACGCAGGTGCTGCGAAATCCCAAAGCCGAGCCCCGCGGGCAGGGCCGCGATGCAATAGAGCGTAAAGTCGCCACGCCATACGCCGAGCGCAAACATCAGACTGCCCACAATCGACATGGTGCAGCCAAGCCAGAACCCTGGCTTACGGCCCAGTCGCGCGAATATGATCCCCGCCGGAATCGAGGCTGCCATCACACCCAGCATCTGAATCGCCATTGGCAACGTATTGAGCGCCTTGTCGACGGCCAGCGCATGCCCGACCAGGGACGCCATGACGACCTGCCCCGCCATGACCGCATTCATCAGCGCCTGACAGGCGAACAACAGCCAGACGTTGCGATTCATCTCTCAACCTGTCTCTTGGAAGTCAGAAATGGCTCCAGCCAGGTCGGTCGAGACGAATCTCTTCCCCGGCCGGGCCGCGGACCATGACCCGCGGTGCACCTTGGTGGAAGCGCCCGATGTGCGTGACAGGCATGCCCACGACTTGGGCCGCTAGTTGCAAGGCCGGGCCGTGCGCCGGCGGTACAGCTAGCAGCAACTCATAATCGTCCCCGCCCGTCAGGCAGGTGGCGAGCCAATCCAATCCCGCGGCCCGGGCTGGCGCCGACAGCGGTACCAGGGCGGTCTCGATCTCCGCCGCCAATCCGCCCGCCCGACAGAGATGGCCAAGGTCCTGCACCAACCCATCGGAGACATCCATGCCGGCCGAGGCAATACCGGCAATCGGCAGTCCCACGCGTGGCCGCGGCAGCCGGTAACGGTCGAGCAAATGCCCGCTCGGATCTGCCAGTTTCCCCTGTGCCACCGCCAGCCCCAGCGCCCCGTCGCCAATCGTGCCGGTGACCCAGATGCCATCACCAGCGGCCGCGCCCGTGCGCCGCACCATTTGGCCAGGCGCCACGTGCCCGATCGCGGTCAGCGACAGGCTGATCGGTCCGGGTGTGGACGTCGTGTCGCCTCCCAGCAAGGCGATCCCGAATTCCGCCTGATCAACCACCAGCCCGGCAGCGAACCCGGCGAACCACGAATCCGGTGTGCCGCGCGGGGCGGACACCGTCATCAGATAGAAGAGAGGGGTCGCCCCTTTTGCCGCCAGGTCCGACAGGTTCACCCGTAGCAGCTTGCGCCCGACCAGGTCCGGTGGGTCATCCGGCAGGAAATGCACCCCGGCAACCATCGCATCGACCGTCAGCACCAACTCCCGCCCAGCCGGCGGGGCGATCAGCGCGGCGTCATCGCCCAGCCCCAGCGCCTCCGGCCCCGCAAGCGGACGAAAATGTCGCGCGATCAGCGCGAACTCGGCGGGCAGCATCGGATCGGTCATGCGCGCACCCTAGGCCAGGTAGCGGACTGGCGCCCATATCGCCGTGGCACGCCGTTGACAACCATGGCCGAACTCCATCGACTGGCCAAAACGCACACGGGACCCTTCTCATGGTGACACCGGTTGATGTTCTGATCATTGGCGCGGGCGCGTCCGGCGCGGCGATCGCCTGGAGCCTCACCGAAACGAAGATGCACATTCTCTGCCTCGAGCAAGGCGATTGGATGAAGCCATCGGAGTACCCCAGCGCCGGCCGCGACTGGGAGGCGCGTCAGCTCAGCGATTTCCACTACAGTCCGAATCGGCGGGCGCGTGAGACCGACTATCCGATCAACGATGCCAATTCGCCGATCCATATTGCCAACTTCAACGGTGTCGGTGGCGGAACGGTGCTGTACGCAGGGCACTTCCCGCGCTTCCACCCGTCCGACTTCCGCGTGCGCACGCTGGATGGCGTCGCCGACGATTGGCCGATCGACTACGCGACGCTGGCGCCGTTCTACGACGAAAACGACCGCATGATGGGTGTGTCCGGCCTCGCGGGCGATCCCGCCTATCCACCCCACACGCCGATGATGCCGCCGCTGCCACTGGGCAAGTCGGGGGCAGCGCTGGCGCGCGGGCTGAACCGGCTGGGCTGGCACTGCTGGCCGTCGGACAGCGCGATCGCATCCGAGGACTACCAAGGCCGGGCCCGATGCATCAACCTCGCGCATTGCACCTCGGGCTGTGCGCAGGGCGCCAAGGCAAGCACCGATGTCACCTATTGGCCCGCTGCGATTCGTGCTGGCGTGGAACTGCGCACGCGCTGCCGGGTGCGGGAGATCACCACGAACGACCATGGTATGGCGTCCGGCGTGATCTATTACGATGCCGATGGGATTGAGCAGTTCCAGCCCGCCGAGGTGGTCGTGCTGGCCTGTAATGCGATCGGCACGTCGCGCATCCTATTGAATTCCGTCTCCGCGCGGTTCCCGAACGGGCTGGCGAATTCCAGCCGACAGGTCGGCAGGAACCTGATGTTCCATCCCTATGCGCGGATCGCCGGCTATTTCGACGAGCCGCTGGATGGCCACCGCGGTCCCGGCAACTGCATCTGGAGCCAGGAGTTCTACGAGACCGACCGGTCCCGCGGCTTCGTGCGTGGCTACACCTTCGAATTTTCGCGCGGCCAAGGGCCGGTGATGGCCGCAGTGCACGGCAATCAGATCGGCCGCCTGCCCTGGGGCGCGGACCATCATCAGGCATATCGCAGCCTGTTTGGTCATCGCACTGGCATGGTGGCGATCTGTGAAGACCTGCCCGAGGCGCACAACCGGGTGACGCTTGATCCGGAGCTGAAAGATTCGAACGGCATCCCGGCCCCGAAGATCGACTACACACTGAGCAAGAACAGTCGCCACATGCTGGACCACGCTGTGGCTCGGGCGACCGATATATTGCGGGCCGCCGGTGCACACGAGGTGTGGCATGAGGCACCGCTGGCCGACGGCGGCTGGCATCTGATGGGCACCGCGCGCATGGGGACCGATCCGGAACGGTCCGTGGTGAATGAATGGGGTCGCAGTCACGACGTAAAGAACCTATTCGTCGTGGACGGCAGCGTCTTCGTTACCTCGGCGGGTGTGAACCCGACGCGCACGATCCAGGCCCTGGCGCTCTATGTCGCTGACAGTATGAAGCAACGTCTGGCGACATTGTTTGATTAAAACGTGTTGACGGCTTCAGGGCCGCCAGGTGATCGCATTCCGAAGCAACGTCATAAACGTCACGCTCTCCCATGCGCCATGAAACCGCGGGGGCGTGGGGTCCGATGCATCATTGCGTGCGCCGCGGATCAACGGATTATGGCAATGGCCGAGCGCCACATAGGTCACGCTCCCTTGCCCCACGGCGTGCGTATAACCAATCACGCGCGTTCGGCCATCTGGTTGCAGTGACGTATCCGTGGGATACAGCGTGCCAATGCTGGGTGACACGGCATCTGGACCATACACTGCCGTCAACAGGATCCGCGTTGCAGCCGGATCCTGCAGCTCGACGAAATACGGCTCGTCGTCAACGTCGAACGAACTGCCAAGACCCCGCGTGATCGGATGATCAACATCCTGCACATCGACACGGATGCTTCGGATCGGCGGATGGGTCAGGAAATAACTGCCCAGCAACGCGTGATGAGAGGCCTTTACCGTCCGGCGCTGGCGCATGCCCTCCACACGTTCGGCCCGCCCCCCACTGGTGCCATGTAGGCCCAGCCAGTGGCCACCCGCCTCCAGCCAGCTCTGGATCGCATGACACTGCGGGGCATCAGGATAAGGGCCTGCGACATAGGTCATCAGCAGCCGCGCCGTGGGCAGCCATTTCGCGATATCGCTGAAGTCGTTCGCCATCGAAGCCGCGACCTCCTGCTCGGCCAGCAATTCCAACAGCCGCAGACGCGCATAGTCATGGTCGTGTCCCGCGGCGGAACCAGGTGGGAACCCACCGGTAATCAGATGCGCGCGATCTGGGAGTGCGTCCGACATGTCGTATCCTCGTCCGATGTCACGCGGATGGCAGCGTGGCAAAGAAGTTATCGATTAACACATTCATCCACGCGCTTTCATCGATCTGCGGAAAGTGGCCCGTCTCCGGAACGACCTCGATGCGCGCGGACGGTACCGCACCACGCACCATGTCCAGATAGGGCGTCGTCTGGCCCGTCACCATCGTCCGCCGCTCACGCTTCTCGTTACTGAACGTCGCTTGCACAACCAGCACAGGCACGCGCAAGCTGGCGAGCGAACTGGCCAGCCGGCCCACGTCATAGCGCTGCATGTCGTACAGCATTTTCTGTCCCAGGTCGGGCGGCAAACGTCCGGCGCGCGCGATGATCGCATCGACCACACCCTTGTTGCTTTTCGCCGTGAACATATCGGTGAACATGCCGCCGACCATCATCGCGTAGCCGCCTGGTGTAGCGAAACGCTCGCGCAACGTGGCCGCCATCGCGGGGGCGAACTGGCTGCCATCGACCAGGATCAGGCCCGCGGTCTGGTCGGGTGCCTGCAATGCCGCCTCGATCACCACGCGGCAACCCATCGAATGCCCGACCAGCACGGCTGGCGGCAACGCCAGAGCGCGCATGACCTCGGCCACATCGGCACCGTAGCGTTCGATCGAGCAATCTGCGGCACCCCCCGGGCTGGCGCCATGGCCGCACAGATCGACAGCGATGGTCTGCTGGTGCGGGGACAAATGCGCGACCTGGGCGTCCCAGTCGCTGTGCGCGCAGCCGAATCCGTGCACGAACACGACCGGCGGGCGGCCTGTTCCGGTCACGACATGATGGATCAGTGCCATGGCGGTGCCGTCCGCTCAGGCCAGGTCGACGGCGTGGCGCTTCAAATCCTCCAACTCGCAATAACGTAGCGCCGTCTCCTCGGTGGCGCGCAGCACCACATGCGGCGCCGACCCGGCCTCCAGCGCTTCCTGCCAACGCGGTGCGCACAGGCACCACCGGTCACCGGGTTTCAAACCAGCAAATCCGAACTCCGGCACCGGGGTCGACAAATCGTTGCCCGCTGCCTTGCTGAACGCCAGAAATGCCGCGGTCATCACCACGCACACGGTGTGGCTCCCGACGTCCTCGCGGCTGGTGTCGCAGCAACCATTGCGGAAGAAACCAGTCATCGGCGCGATCGAACAGGTATCGAGCTGACCGCCCAGCACATTGCGCGAGGGCCGGCGCCCAGGACGTCCGGAGGCTTCATCGAATGGCATGGCATCCCTCCATCGCTTCCGTGTTGGCCCGTTGTAGCGGATCGCGCCCGTGCAGCCTATCCGACCGAGCAGATGATGTTTTCATCGCCGGTCACCCCAAGGCACGCATTTTCTCCCATTGAAGCACTGAACAGCACGTTCATCCATCACCGCAGCAGCATCTTATTTGCGATTGACAGTGTTGGGATCAGCGACAATCTCCGGCCCAGTCGCAAGGAGGCGGTCCGTGAGTCACAGCCACCCTCACCATCATGACGACCAATCCCCCGCGCCCGGCAGCATTGATTGGCGGCTCAACGGCGTGCGCGTGATCAAGGGCGATCAGCTCGACGCCAACACCGCGCAGACCCCCGGCATGAACCGCGCCGCGGCGATCAATGCCGCCCGCGTGGGCGCGCAGAAGATCTGGGCCGGCACGGTGCACATCCATCCCAACGCCAAGACCGGCGCGCATCACCACGGCGCATTGGAAAGCGTGATCTACGTAGTGCGTGGCAAGGCCCGCATGCGCTGGGGCGAACACCTGGAATTCGTCGCCGAGGCCGGGGCCGGCGACTTCATCTTCGTGCCGCCCTACGTACCGCACCAGGAGATCAATGCCAGCAGCGACGAGACGCTGGAATGCGTGCTGGTGCGCAGCGACAACGAGGCGGTGGTGGTCAATCTAGATATCGAACCGATCGAGAAGCCGGAGGCGGTCTACTGGGTCGACCCGATCCACAAAAACCCGCGGGCGGGCGACTGACGCGCACGCTAATCCGCAAACTCCGCCGGCCGCAGCGCGCGGGCCAATCGGTCGAGCACAGCATTCGCCATGCTCGGCTCCTCCCCGGTGAAGAAACCGTGCGCCACGTCCAAGTACTCGTTGATGACAACACGCGTCGGTGGGCCGTCCGTCATGGCGAGCTCCGCACCGCCGGCCCGCAGCACCGCCCGCAATACCGGATCAAGCCGTCCGATCGGCCACTCCACCGGGAGTGCATCGGCGATCAGCGCGTCAATACGATCCTGCCCGATTGCGGCCGCGCGAACGATGCGCGCAAACAGCGGGACCTCGGCATCCGGTACGCGCCCTTCCTCAAAACCATCGGATTCGATCAGCGGACCCAACCGGTGACGGACAAATTGATCGATCACCGTCTCAGGATTGTCCCCGGCCTGCTCACTTTGAAACAGCGCCTGTACCGCGGCGACGCGTGAGGCCGTGCGCGCCCGTCCGCGCGGCTTGGGCACCGATCGCGCCATCAAACCGCACCAAACCGCCGTGCCGCGCCGATCTGCAGCAATGCCGCCGCGGCAGCCTCGGCGCCCTTGTTGTAGCCGTCCGCCGCCGCACGTGCCTCTGCCTGTCCGATCGTGTCGACCGTCAGCAGACCGGTGCCGAGGCAAAGGCCGAACTGCAAGGCCACGGCCATCAATCCGGCCATCGTTTCGCGACAGATGTGGTCATAGTGATCGGTCTCGCCACGCACGATGCAGCCCAGTGCGACGAAACCATCGAATCGCGTCTGGCCGCGCAGCGCAATCCGGATTGCCTGTGGCAGTTCGTAGGCGCCGGCAATATCCAGCACCTCGAAGGTGGCACCCGTCTCGCGCAATAGTCGTTGCGCCCCATCCGTCAAACCATCGACCACATCGCGATAATACGGCGCGCGCGTGATCAACAGATGCGGCGGCGGGCCTTCAAGGCGTGGCGCCGCCGGGAGCGGCGCATCCTCGGTGCTCATTTCAGTCGTCCTCGGATTTCGGCGCTTCGCTGATCGAGGCTTCCACCGCGCGCTGTTCGATCACGTTCAGGCCATAACCCTCCAGGCCGACAATGGTCCGCCGGCGGTTCGACAGCAGGATCATGTTGGTGACGCCAAGATCCAGCAGGATCTGCGCGCCAATCCCATAGTCACGCAGTTCGCGCTGCTGGCGCTCGGTCTGCGCGAGCTGGCCAATGCGCTCGGCGAGCGCGGTCTTGCGGTGCTCACGGATCAGCACCACCGCACCGCGGCCGACCTTGTCGATCATCCGCATCGCATTGTGCATGGAAATCCAGTGCGGCCCGCCGATCATGTCATCCAGCAGGTCGACCGCGTGCATGCGCACCAGAACCGGATCGGGCCCAGAGATATCCCCCTTCACCAGCGCCAGATGTTCCTGGTACTCGACGGTGTTGGCGTAGACGATCGCGCGCCAGGTACCGCCGGCGGCATGGGTGATGTCGCCCTCGCTCACGCGTTTCACCAATCGCTCGGTGACGCGTCGGTGTGCGATCAGATCGGCGATCGTGCCAAGCTTCAGGTTGTGCTTCTGCGCAAAGGCCACGAGGTCCGGCAACCGCGCCATGGTGCCGTCATCGTTCATGATCTCGCAGATCACGGCCGATGCGTTCAGCCCGGCCTTGCGTGCGATATCAACCGAGGCCTCGGTGTGCCCCGCGCGCACGAGCGTGCCGCCTTCGCGCGCGACCAACGGAAAGATGTGACCCGGTGTCACGATGTCCTCGCGCCCACTTTCCGGATTGATCGCCACCGCGATCGTATGGGCGCGGTCATGCGCGGAAATGCCGGTGGTGACCCCTTCCCGCGCCTCGATCGACACGGTGAACGCGGTCTGGTGCCGCGTGCCGTTGTGCCGGCTCATCAGTGTAAGACCCAGATGCTCCACACGCTGGCGCGTCAGTGCCAGGCAGACCAAACCACGGGCGTGCCGCGCCATGAAATTGATGGCATCCGGCGTGGCGAACTGGGCGGGGATGACCAGATCGCCTTCATTCTCGCGGTCCTCGTCGTCGACCAGGATGAACATCCGCCCGTTGCGGGCTTCCTCGATCAGCTCGTCGATGTTCGAGAGGTATTGCGACAGCGCGGCGGACTTCAGTTCGGACATCAGCGGCACTCCGCCAGCCGCGCCACGTAGCGCGCCAGCATGTCGATCTCGAGGTTGACCGGCTCGCCTGGCTTCAGCGTGCCGAACCGCGTCACCGCGGCGGTATGCGGGATGATGTTCACACCGAAGGTATCGTCCGCAACATCGTTAACGGTCAATGAAACCCCGTCGACCGCGATGCTGCCCTTCGGTGCGATGAACCGTGCCAACTCCCCGGGCACGCGGAAACGCCAGCGGGTCGAGGCGTTTTCGGGCACGGCCGAAACTGTCATGCCGACCCCATCGACATGGCCGGACACGAGGTGGCCCCCCAGCTCGTCACCAACCCGCAGCGCGCGCTCCAGGTTGACCTGGCTACCCACGCTCCAGGTGCCGAGCGTCGTCTTCGCCAGCGATTCGGCCGACGCGTCAGCAGCGAAACTGTCTGGCCAGATCTCCACCGCCGTCAGGCAGCAGCCGGAGCAGGCAATCGAGGCACCTATCGCCACCTCCCCATGCGGGCCGGCGTGCAGGAAGTCGGGCGCCACGGCGATCACCAACCGCATGTCGCGGTCGGAGCCGATTGGCGTGATGGCGCGCACGCGGCCGAGCGCGGTGACGATCCCAGTGAACATCACCTGATCCTGACGAATTCGCTCAACATGTCATCCCCAACCAAGCGCATGTCGCGTCGGACGAAACGCGGCATCAGCGCGAGCTGCTCCACGCCGAACGCCTGTACCGCCGGCCAACCATCGGCCCCCATCACGCCTGGGGCATGGAACCAGGCCAACCGATCGACCAAATCCGCCCGCAGCATGGCCGCAGCGATCTTCGCCCCGCCTTCGACCAACACACGGGTCAGGCCCGCCTCGGCCAGCGCCGTCAGGCCATGGACCAGATCGACCCCGGCCGAAGCGCCAGGCACCTCGATCAGTTTGACCCCAAGATCGGCGATGGCACGACGGCGGTCCGGGTCGCTCCCAGCACGGATCAGCATCCAGGTTGGTGTCTCCGCCGCCGTGGCAACGATTCGCGTGGTCAACGCTGTCCGCAGATGGGTATCGACCACGACCCGCACCACGGGTGACGGACGGAATCCGGGGATGCGGCAGGTCAAGTCGGGATCGTCCGCCAGCACGGTGCCAACCCCAACCAGCACCGCATCGTGCCGCCCGCGTAGCGCGTGGCCGGCGCGGCGGGCCGGTTCGCCGGTGATCCAGCGGCTCTCGCCGCTGCCGGTGGCAATGCGCCCATCCAGCGTTGCCGCCAATTTCAGCGTCACCAACGGCCGCTTCAGGGTCACCCGATGTGCGAAACCGGCCACCATCTCGCGTGCCGCGTCCTCCAGCACGCCCTCGACAACCTCAATCCCGGCCTCGCGCAGCCGGGTGAGCCCCTCGCCATTGACCCGCGTATCGGGGTCACGGGTGCCAATCACCACGCGAGCAACGCCGGCCTCGATCAGCGCCTGGGTGCAGGGCGGGGTATGGCCCCAGTGGCAGCACGGTTCGAGCGTGACATAGACCGTCGCGCCGCGAGCCGCCGATCCGGCCATTGCCAGCGCCGACGGCTCCGCGTGCGGCCGCCCACCCGCCGCGGTGACCGCCCGGCCGATTACCCGACCGGCCTGGACCACGACACAGCCAACGGAGGGATTGGGCCAGGTCGTTCCAAGGCCGCGGCGGGCAAGCGCCAAAGCGGCACGCATATGGAACACATCGTCGGTGAAGGTCTCGGGCATAACGCCATAGGTTAGCCCCACCGCCCCGGACCACGGAACCCACGCCTCGTGGCGTTGGGCCGGGCGCGACACCGTCAGCGGCGGTCTGGTAGGCTGTCCTCGTTGGGCAGGACGAACCCGAACCTTGTGGACAGCGACACGCGCGGCACGAGCTGGGGTGGTCGTTTCCGCATTTTGGTTGGACCGCGTAGGACGCCTGCCTATTCGACCGAGCGTCCCAGCATCTTTGGTGCGGTCATCCGGTAGCTGCGCCGCACCAGGTCATTCACTTCGCTCCACTCCACGCGCCCGTCCAATCGCATTCCCACCCATCCCTTGTGGCCGACATAGGGCGGCCGAAAGAAACGCCCAGGGTCTGCCTGGATCAGAATCTCTTGCGCGCCCCTGGGGGCTTTGCACCACAAGGCACGCGCGGTCTCGTGTGTGGTGAACATCACGAAGATTTTCTCTCGCACGCGGAACGTCGGGATCTCCCAGGTCTCGCGCTCGATTGCCTCCGGCAACGCAAGGCAGATCATGCGCAGCCGCGCCAGTACGCTGCCCCGCTGGCCCGGCATAGCCTATGCGACCTCCGCAGGGGCGGGCGCATGTTGCACGCTCAAAGCGACTCCCAGCCGATCCGCCAACCGCAGGATCTCCAGCACCAGCGCATGCCGCGCCTCGCTTTCGGCTGCCGTGGTCGCCACGTCCAGATAGAACGTTGCCTCCAGCTCGACACCCTCGACCACCAGCGTCTTCGCCCCCACCTGCACGCGGTGCGCCACCACCGCCGCATGGCCACCCAGCAGCGCCTCCAGCGCTGTCTTGAAGCCGTCGATCTGATCCGCACCCACGCTGTACGGCACAATCAGCGTCATCTTCACCAAGCGATGCCGCCGCGTGCCCAGGTTATTGATCGTCGCATCCGACAACTTGCCGTTCGGCATCACGATCACGCTGTCCTCGGCGGTACGGATACGCGTCGAGCGGATGCCCACATGCTCGACCGTGCCGCGCGTATCACCGGCGACGATACTATCACCGTGGCGGAACGGCCGGTCGATCATCAGGATTCCCGCACCAAAGACGTTCGACAGTGTCTCCTTGGAGGCAAAGGCCACCGCCAACCCGCTGATCCCCAATCCCGCGATAATTCCACTGTAGGGAACGCCCAACGCGTCCGCGATATAAGCGAACGCGCCAACGACAACGGCAATGCGTAAACCGCCGACTGCGAGGGACACGCTGACGTCGTCGAACCCGCTGGCACCACCTCGCTGAGACACACGATGGCCTAAGGCGTCCACCAGATACCACCCGGTCCAGGCGGTGCCCAACGCCAGGAGCACTGCCGAAGCCGGATCGGTGTACCAACGGACGGCGTGAGGCAATCCCAGGATCGGCATCGCCAGCTTCCACGCCAGGAAGGCGAGCGCGACACGGAGCGGCCACGTGATCAGCGGACGAATTTCATGACCGCGCTCGCCCAGCGCGGCGGCACAGAGAAGCAGCAGCGGCCAGGCCAGCAAGTAAGCCAAGACAAAGGCCGCCACCAGCAAGATCACACCGCCGCCTGCCTGCCATTGCTCCAGCGAACCAATCCGATGCAGCGACCAGGGTGCGTACAGCACCATGAGATGTCGCGTGGCAAAGAATGGTGTCGAGGGCGTGCGCAGCATGCCCCTGGCCGCCAAAGGCATCGAGCCCACCGCAGCGTAAAGGTCGTCTGCTTCGTCCACTGCCTCGGGTGTGAACTTCCAAGGTGCGTCGGGAGCGTCACTGACTGGTGCGATCACGATGCGCCCATTGGGATGTATGAAATGTACATACGGATCGCGATTGGTGGGATCGTCGGGGATTTCTTGCGGAACAACTAAGCCGACGCGATCGAGAACGTGCTTGAGGTACAGTGCCGCCAGCTCGCCCTCTTCCTCGCGGGTTGCCTCCGGCAGTTCCGACAAATTTAGCGTCGCCAACGCCTGCGCCCGCCCCCCGGCATCCCAATGCGCAAATGCATCAAGGAAGCTGCGCATTGTGTCTCTCGCACTGTGCAATTGCAGGAACGACTGGCGTGCCGGCATGTGTCCGCCGTAACGGGCCAGCAGCGCCGTGCGTGCGGATTCCAGCGCCGCCGCGTCCGGCATCACGATCCACCATTTGCCCGCGTCATCATGGTGCAGGTGCAATGGTAGCACCGCCTCGGTGCCGGATTGCCCCAAGTTCAGTGTCAGATCCGCTTGGGCTGTTCGCTCGACGAGCGTCCACAGATGCAGCGTGGTCAGGTCCACCAGGTTGAACAACGCCTGCGCCAGTTCCAGCCGCTGCAGTGGTACCATGTCGCGTCCAGCCGCGCCGAGATCCAGCACCGCCGCGGCGCGGCCGATCTCGTCCGGGGCGCCAGCGCGCCACCGATTGCCAGCCAACACGAACGTGGTGAGCACGGCGCGTGGGGTCGATTGATCAATCGGCGTGCCGACCGGCAGATGCGCCACGCGCCCGCCGGACCACCATTCGCCATCGTTGAACCGCCCCAGGAACGACTGGTGATCTGGCGCCAGGCGGAATGTCAGGCTCCCTGACTGGCCGCCCTCTGTCCAGGTACCGGTCAGTGTGCGCCCTCTGACGGTGCCGTCGATCTGCCCACCCAACAGTGGATAGCGCCCGGTGACCTTGTCGTCATGCTGTGTCAGTTCAAGGTGTGCGGTCCCACCCGGCCAGTGCGTCTCCCACAACCCGGCCCATGCACCATCCTCAGCCCGCGCGGTCGCCGCGGCCAGGACCAGCGCAATCGCGGCGAGTAGCAGGCGCATGTGGACCTCATCGGATCACCCGGACTTGGTGAGCGTATCGTATGCTTTCAGTCGCGCAACCAGCGCCGGCATCTCACGCAACGGGATCATGTTCGGGCCATCGCTGGGCGCGCGATCCGGGTCTTCGTGGGTCTCGATGAAGACAGCAGCGACACCCACCGCGAGGGCCGCGCGTGCTAGCACCGGCGCGAACTCGCGCTGTCCGCCCGAGGAGGTGCCCTGCCCGCCCGGCTGCTGCACCGAATGCGTGGCGTCGAACACCACCGGATAACCGGTGCGCGCCATGATCGGCAGCGAACGCATGTCGCTGACCAGAGTATTGTAGCCGAAGCTGGCGCCACGCTCGCACAGCAAGATGTTGTGGTTACCGGTGGACGCGATTTTCGCTGCCACGTTCACCATGTCCCACGGGGCGAGGAACTGCCCCTTCTTCACATTGATCGTGCGGCCGGTGCGGCCGGCGGCCAGCAGCAGGTCGGTCTGGCGGCAAAGGAAGGCAGGGATCTGCAGCACCTCCACTGCCTCGGCCGCCGGCGCACATTGCTCCGGTCCGTGGACGTCGGTGAGCGTCGGCAGACCGGTGCGCGCGCGCACCTCGGCCAGGATCGCGAGGCCTTCCGCCAGGCCGATGCCACGCGCCGCGCTGGCGCTGGTGCGGTTGGCCTTGTCGTAGCTGGATTTGTAGATCACGCGCACGCCACTGCTGGCTGAGAGTTCGGCGAGCGCGGACGCCATTTCCAGCGCGTGGCCGCGGGATTCAATCTGGCACGGCCCGGCGATCAGGACGAACGGCAGGGTGTTGCCGATCTTGACGTCGCCGACCCGCACCACGCGCTGCTCCGTGCTCATACTCAGCTCCTCGCCATGCGCCATCCTAGCGCATCTCGGCATCTCTGTGTCCCACCATGGATCGGCGCAGCAGGAATACCAGCGGCACCGCCACCAGGGTCGTCGCCGAATTGGCAATCACCAGCGTGCTGAATTCGTAATGATACCTATCCATCAGTATGGAGCCGAACCAGTCCGTGCCAAACAGTGCCAGATTGCGCACGCTCACCATCAGCGAAAATCCCACCCCCTCGCTTCCAGCGGGTGTCGCACGCACCGCCAGGTCGATCAGCGCCAGCTCCGCCAAGGTGAAGCCGAAGCCGTTCACCCCATCGATCACCTGTGCTCGATCGAAGGACGAGTAGAACACGTAGCCGAGATTGACCAAGGTCGACAGCAGCAATCCGCCGATCAGCAACACGCGCAGATTCCACCGCCGGCACGCGAAGCCATAGGCAACAGCCGCCAGGACGCCGCACAGGCCGCCGATCAGCTGCAGGTATCCCTGTGCCCGCGTCGCCAGATGCAACTCGTTCTGCTGCTTGTAGAACAGCACTGTGCTGAAGCCGGGGGCGATATAGAACAGCGCCATCAGCCCAGCCGCAGCCCACATTGTGCGCGCCGACGCAATGTTCCCAAGCTGGCCACGCGCATTGGCCAGCAGGGCGCGCGTGTTCACGCGCATCGGACGCTCGCGCAGGAACAGCAGCGTCACCGGCACCAGCAGCAGCATGATCGTGCCGCACACCGCCGGGGTCCAGCCAAATGCGAGGCCGGCGAGGTATCCCGCCACCGGGCCGGTCACGATGATGCAACCCTGCTGAATGACCTGCCGCACCGCGGAGAGCCGACCCGACCCGGCGGTGGCCTGCGCGACTTCGACCATGTAGCCGCCGATAACAGTGCTTGCGATCATCATGAAGGCATTGATCGCAATCACCATCAGTAGCATGTCGTGATAGTCGCGAGGGGTGACGATCAATACGAACCACAGCACTGCGGCCAAGCTGGCACCAAGCAGGATATAGGCGCGACGGCGGCTGCCAAACAGCGGAAACGCATCGGTCAGGATACCGGCGAGCGGCTTGAGGTACCACGCCATACCTGCCCAGAAGAAAAACGCGGAGCTGGCCGAGCGATCGGCATGCAGGTCATTTTTCAGGAAATTCTGCAGCGGTAGCCGTGCCAGCACCTCAGACTGTGCCAGCGTGGTGGACAGAACCCCAACGCCAATAACCAGCACCGCCCACACAAGCGTTCGGTCGGCCGGTTGCCTCTGGCTGGTGGCGACAGACAATGACTAGACGAGACGCGCCTGTTGCACCGCGGCCGCAATGAATCCAGCGAACAGCGGATGCGGCGCGAAGGGCTTCGACTTCAGCTCTGGATGATATTGCACACCGACAAACCACGGATGCTCCGGCCGCTCGATGATCTCGGGCAACACGCCATCCGGCGACATGCCGGAGAACCGCATCCCGGTGGACTCGAGGATTGTGCGGAAATTCACGTTCACTTCGTAGCGGTGCCGATGCCGTTCCTCGATCCGAGGCTCGCCATCATACATCTCGCGGACCAGGCTGCCCTCGCTCAGCACGGCAGGATAAGCCCCGAGGCGCATCGTGCCACCGAGTTCACCACCCTCCTGACGAACCTCAACCTCGTTGCCGCGCAACCATTCGGTCAGCAACCCAACCACCGGCACCTCGCACGGGCCGAACTCGGTCGATGACGCGCCGGTCATCCCCGCCAGATTACGCGCCGCCTCGATCACCGCCATTTGCATCCCGAAACAGATGCCAAAGAACGGCACTTTCCGCTCGCGCGCAAAGCGCACCGCGGCGATCTTGCCGGGTGTGCCGCGCTCGCCGAAGCCACCGGGCACCAGGATACCGTGCACACCTTCCAACCGCTGCACAGTGCCGGGCTGCTCGAATACCTCGCTGTCCACCCAGTCGAGACAGACCTTCACCCGATTGGCGATGCCGCCATGCGTCAACGCCTCGGCCAGCGACTTATAGCTGTCCAGCAGGTTGGTGTATTTGCCCACGACCGCGATGCGCACCTCGCCTTCCGGCGCGCGCACGGTATCCACGATCGACTGCCAGCGCGACAGGTTCGGCTCCTGGTCGAACGGCAGGTCGAAGTGCCGCAGCACCTCACGATCCATACCTTCGGCATGATAGTTGATCGGCACATCATAGATCGTGTCGACGTCGATCGCGGTGATCACCGCCTGCGTCCGCACGTTGCAGAACAGCGCGATTTTCTTGCGCTCGCCATCTGGAATCTTACGATCGCACCGGCACAACAGCATCTGGGGTTGTATGCCGACGTTCAGCAGCTCCTTCACCGAATGCTGCGTCGGCTTGGTTTTCAGTTCCCCTGCGGACTGAATGAACGGCACCAATGTCAGGTGTACGAACATCACCTGTTCAGGCCCCAGCTCGTTGCCGAGCTGCCGGATCGCTTCGAGGAACGGCAGACTCTCGATGTCGCCGACGGTACCGCCGATCTCCACCAGCACGAAATCGTATTCCGAGGTCTGGCGCAGTACGGTTTCCTTAATCGCATCGGTGATGTGCGGAATCACCTGCAC
>DATHNE010000044.1:0-5234 GCA_035486355.1 Acetobacteraceae bacterium | reverse complement strand
TCAGAGTCAGAAAGTCATCCGATGGCTAGGGTTCGGTGGCGCGCAAGGCCGCTGCGAAAGTACGGGGGCCGCGGGTTCAATTGGTTCATCACGGCCGACGCGGCCGGCGTCATTGGGGGCATGAATGCGCAAATTCCTACTGGCCAGCGTGGCCGTCATGGGATCATCCGTGGGGTTCGCAGGCTATGCCGCAGCCCAGACGGCTCCAGCTCTTCCGATCGCCCCACTGTCGGGCGGTCTTGTCGTCGCGCCGTATGGCGCGACAGCTGCGAACAACAACAACAACTATCAGGCGGCCATGTTGCCCGGCCCGATTGCCAACCCGACGCCAGGCTCCTTTGTCGTCCGCCTGAACATGGCCAACTGGTTTTATGTTTCGTTGGAAGGGTCCAGCGCGGACAAAGTGAACGCAGGCAACGGTGGTGCCGCGGGCACCAGTTTTAAGGTCGCACCCTATAACGCGCTGGAGTTCTTCCGCGTCTATCCGGGTGTCGACGCGATGGCCACCAACGGCCTGCGCTACGGCGCGCAGACCGAGATCCGAGAGAACTGGTCGGACCAGACTTATAATGCCGCCACCCCCACCGCGGGCAGTGCCCTCAACTCCAATAGCAATCCGTCATCCGCCTTCACCTGCACCCAGACGCTGTTCGTGCGCCGTGCCTTTGTCTATTTCGCTAGCGACAGGGTCGGCATCGTCCGGCTGGGGCAAACGGATGGTGTCCTGGGCGCCTTCGACAATGGCGTGACCACGTTCCAGAACTATGACACCGGCGGCTGGAACGGCGATTTCGACAGCGGTATTCCGGGCAACGCCCAAGCGGTATTTCCATTCCTGACACAGCAGGGTGCCGAGTATGGTAGCACCAAGATCGTCTACTTCTCGCCACAGTTCGCGGGTGTCGATTTCGGCCTGCAATGGGCGCCGAACAACGTCAACGGCGAGGCGCCGTGCGCCAACGCAGGAACGGCATGCTCGTCTTTGTCGTCCTCAACGACATTGAACGATGGGACACGCTGGACGAACGAGTTCGCGGTGGGCGCTCGCTACCAGGGCACCGTAGGGCCCGTCGCCATTTATTCGTATGCTGCTTACCTCGGCAGCAGCCACGTGAACTTCAATGGGGCCGCTCCCGCCGGCGCCTGGAATGGCAAGTATAATGACATCAGCGCAGGTGACGGGGGCGTGGCGCTGACGGTCGGGGGCCTGACCTTTGGCGGTCACATCCTTGCTGGCCAGATCAACAACACCAACAGCACGAATCCGCAGGGGGCACCACAGAGTGTCGCATGGCTGGTCGGTGCTCAGTACGCAACCGGTCCGTTTGTCTTTGGCGCGACATACTACAACTACCAGGACCAAGGAAACCCGACGCTCACGCATGTCTCGCAACGCTATACGGATGCGTTCACCGCCGGCGGAACATGGAACGCGGCGCCTGGCCTGTACTTCTTCATTGAGTATCTCTGGAGCCAGCAGCATCAGGGTGACTTCAACTTTGTGACAGGCAACGCTGGCACGTTCGGTAGCGGTGGAGTCAAGCAGCCGCTGGAGAACACGATTCAGTCCCAGGCCTTAGCCATCGGCACAAAGGTGCGCTGGTGAGCACCCGGCGTGCTCGCAAGGTGTCATGTCTCGCCCGCGAGAGGTCGTCTTCATGCCCCTCTGAGCCGCATAGATCGAACAAGTCACGGATCGTGCAGGGATCGATGTTGGGAGTCTGGTATCGAATCCGGTCCAATATGCCGGTCATCGGCATCCGACCGCTGGTCAGCAACTGCAGGCGCAATTGCCAATGGCCGAAGTGGGGAAACTGACGACGGTGCGGGCGCCGATCCGCAACATTTCGCACCGCACCGCGCTTGGCTGACCCACCGCCTGAAGCCTGCGCGACAGCACTACGTGGTCGAAGCCATTGTCGGGGTGGTGCGTCAAATCGCTGTCAGCATCGACATACCTGACGGGCAGGCCGTCGACGACAGCCGGGATTACTTGGGCCATGTCGATCTCAATGCCACGCGCATCTCAACCTGTGGTGCGCGGGCCAGATTCTCGACCAGCACACCATCGCCGCGATGTCCAGTACGGCGGTGCCCGGCGCGATCATGTCGGCGATCAGCCGAAAGTCGACCCGCATGTTCTTGGCGACGAAACCGGCGCGACCGCACCTGGCCGCAGCGGTCGGATAGGCCGGTGCAGTCAGGTCAGCAAACGCGTGCCGACGACGCGCGTCAGGCTCTGCTGACTTCGGCGTCGACCGACACGAGCCACGCATCGAGCGTATCCAGGGAACGGACCGAAATTGTTTCGACCTGTCCGGTCACACTGCCGATTTGCACCCTCTGTGCCGGCGGTGTCGGCACCCCTAGGCGCGCACCGGCCACCACGTCGCGTGACAGCACCACAACGCAATCGAGCACCTTGGTCAGGGCCTCCAGCCGCGCCGCGATGTTGCCGACCTCGCCGAGGAAATGCACGGCGTGCGACTGCGATCGTTCGCCGATCACCGCGAGCCCGATGTGGCAGCCGACACCGAAGCGCAGCGCGTGCTGGAACTCCGCGCTGATGTCCTGCGCCAACGCATCCAGGGCCCGCCATAGTGCCGCAATCGCGCGCAGCGCCTGCCGGCAAGCCTCCGCCGGCGTGCCGTCGCCGGCGAAGAACGCAGTAATGCCGTCGCCGGCGACGCTGGTGACTGTGCCACCCTGCGCCGCGACCGCGTGGCTGACCATCGCGACGTAGCGGTCGACGATATACAGCGCGTCATACGGCAGCCGCCCGTCGGCGAGGCCTGTGGAATCGCGCAGATCGACAAAGATCGTCGCCACCCTGCGCTCGTGCAATGCGGCAATCGCCGGGCCTAGCAGCGCGCCGTCCGCCGCCAGCAACGGGATCACCGACAGCGCGTGCACCGGCCGTAATTGACAGGCGAGGCGCACGCCCGGCGGCGTACCGATCCGTGCCAACGTATTGCGTTCCAGCACACTCGCGGCCGGCAGATCGGCCAGCCTCTGCGTCACCAGCACGCGGCAGGTCGAGCAGCGCCCGCGCCCACCGCAGATCGAGGCGTGCGCGATGCCGGCCCACCTGCTGGCCTCCAACACTGAGAATCCGTGCGGCACCGTCACCACACGCCCGTCGGGATAGGTGATCGCCAGCAACCCCTGGTGCCGTTCGTGCCGCCGCCGCAACACCCGCAGCGCCAGCACGCAGGACAGTAGCGCGCCATACAGCCCCAGCGCCCACATGCGCAGATTGGTCAGGCCCATACCTGCCACCGTGCCGTTGAGGGCGAAGCCGTGAAACAGCGTGGGCACGGCGGTTTCGGCGTCGATCGCCTGCCACCCCGCCTCGCCGATGCCAAGCAGCGCGAGCACCGGCAGCAGGGTGACTGCCGTCGCGAGCGCGGGCAGCCAACGTGCGTACCATCGTTTCGTTCGCAGCCACATTGCCAACCCGATGCAGCCATGGACCCACAGGATCAGCAGCAGAAGGAACTGCTGGGTCAGCCGCGCCACCGGGTCAGGGGCGAGGAACCACAGATTGGTCAGCACCCGTTGGTAATTGTCGGGGAGGCCGAACAACAGCATTCCCAGCCGCACATTGATCGCGTGCGCCAGGAACAAAGGCGGGATCGACAGTCCCAGCAGAAGCTGCCAGCGCTCGCTCGCCGGCATGCGGAAATGCCGCCGGCGATACAGCGCGTACAGACCTAGCCCGGCATGGATCGTGAACGACCCGTACAGCAGCAACTGTCCAATCACCGTGCGCCAGGGCCACAGCAATACCAGCCGCACCGCCTCCATCGCGTCCAGGCGCATCAGCCCGCAGGCGTGGTTGAGGAAATGCGTCGTTGCGAAGGAGAACAGGATCAGCCCGGTGGCCAGCCGCGTGCGCCGCACGATGATGGTACCGCGCGACGCCGCTGGTTCGTCACCATACCGGCTGCTGCCTCCAGGTGCCGCGCGTGACATCAAAGCTGTGCCCCCAAACCGGTCGCGCTATCGCTTGGTCGGCGCCAACCACGTGTCATAGACCGGCGTATCCCCGGCAATTATTCCAGCACTGTGTCGCGAAAGATGGCCGCGACAATCCTTGTCATGACAGGTTGTGGTTGGTGCGTTGTGTTCGGCCGGGCCGCAATCGCGCTACCCGGTCGCCCCCTTCTCGACCAGCGCCTGTAACGCAGCCTCGCCAGTCAGCGTGAGCTGTGCGCGGGCCAGCTCATAAGCCACCACGCCGGACTGCCGCCACACATTTAGGATGGGGATGATACTGCGCGTCGTCGTCCCACGCATATCCGCAAGATCGCCCTGGCGGCACCGCCCCGCCAGTCGCAACCCTTGCTCGGTGCACCGCCCGCCGCGCCGGGCGAGATACAGTATCTGCCGCGCCAGCCGCACCTCCAGGCTCCCGAAGGTCGCGTCCTGGAGCAGCGCGAAGGTGTGCCGCAGTCGCGCCGCCAGCAGCCGGCACAGATTGCGCCCCAACGCCGGCTCCGTCGCCAGCGCCTCGAGGAACACCGGCGCGCCAACACGGAGCAGCCGCACCAATCCGGCGGTGGCATCCGCGGTCCGCACACTGCCATCCATCACGCCGATCTCGCCAAAAATCTCGCCCGGCCCCAGCAGTTCCACCATCAACCCCCTGCTGTCGCGCTCCACCGCGCCAATGCGCACCTGCCCCGGGCCACCGAGGATCGCGTAGACCGCATCGGCCGCATCACCTTGTGCAAACACGCCCGCCCCATCCGCCAGGTCCAGCACCCGGCCGCGGGCCTCGATCCGGCCCAACGCCGGCCCGCCCACATCCCTGAAACGCAGCCATATCGGACAGGATGGTCAAGGCGAACTCTCCGAATGATCACGGCAACGCGCCAGTCTATGCCGCCTCGACCCGCACCGCACCGCGCTGTGAAACACTTCAGCGCCGGCCGGCCGCCGCCCTGTCACTTTCCCCCGGTCGGCCAGCTGATGCCGAGGCACCGCCGAGCCGACACATCGCAACCAATCGCGCGATCCGCGCAAACCAACGGAGAGTGTCATGAAGAAATTCGCTTTCGCTGCCCTGGCAATCCTGGGTGTCGTGCTCGGCACCGCCAACTTGATCACCCCGGCGAATGCCAGCACGGTGTCGCAGTTTCCCCCGTCTACGTCGAACGGCTGATCGACCCATGCGCCGCACGCAGGGTCAACCCATCGGTTTCCGCCGGCACGGTTGGCCCTGCGCCGCG
>DATHNE010000043.1:0-5491 GCA_035486355.1 Acetobacteraceae bacterium | reverse complement strand
ATCAGCCCCCGGGAACGGGGTAGGTCTTCACTACAGCCACTTTCGGCCGTCAGGGTCCTATATAGACATGGAATTCCAGATACTTATCAAACCGAATGCGATACAAAGACGGGTTTTCAGGGTCGAATCCGCGAAGACGGGCTAGCAATCGCCCGCCGCGGCACCACGTGGTTCGCCTGATTGCGATCGCCGGACGGGCGTGCGTATTTTCCCGCATTCCCGGGCGTTGCCCAAGGAGGCCCGCGCATGTCCGTCGCCGTCCCGTTCATCCGCTTCCGCCGGCTGCGGTCCAGCCCGGTGCTACGTGACCTGGTGCAGGAGAGCACCGTCACCCTCAACGACCTGATCTACCCGATCTTCGTCGAGGAGGAGCTGGACGAGTTTGCGCCGGTGGAGAGTATGCCCGGCGTCTACCGCATCCCCGAGCGCAAACTGGACGCCGCGGCGAAGGAGATCGCCGCGGCCGGCATCCGCGCGGTGATGCTGTTCGGCGTGTCGCACCACAAGGACCACAGCGGCAGTGATTCGTGGAAACCCGACGGGCTGGCGGCGCGCATGGTGAAACGCACCAAGGATGCCGCACCCGCCCTGGTGGTGATGTCTGACACCTGCTTCTGCGAATACACCACACACGGGCATTGCGGCGTGCTGGCACATGGCGACGTGCACAACGACCATACGATCGAGAACTTGGGCAAGCAGGCGGTGGTGGCGGCGAAGGCGGGCGCGGATGTGATCGCGCCATCGTCGATGATGGATGGCCAGGTCACCGCGATCCGCGCGGCGCTGGACGCGAACGGCTGCGAATCGACACCAATCATGGCGTATTCGTCGAAATTCGCCTCGGCGTTCTATGGCCCGTTCCGCGCCGCGGCGGGCTGCGATCTGGATGGCGACCGTAAGGCTTATCAGATGAACCCGTTCAACGGGCGCGAGGCGCTGCGCGAGTCGATCGCCGATGAGGCGGAAGGCGCCGACATCCTGATGGTGAAACCCGGCATGCCGTATCTGGATGTGCTGGCCCGCGTGCGCCAGCACTCGCTGCTGCCGCTGGCAGTCTACCAGGTCAGCGGCGAATACGCGATGATCAAGTTCGCCGCGCAGGCGGGCGCGATCGACGAGGCGCGGGTGGTGCGCGAATCGCTCGGCGCGTTCAAGCGGGCTGGCGCCGACCTGATCCTGACCTACTTTGCCATGGACATTGCGCGCCAGGGCTTCTGAGCGCGAAGGAGAGCGACATGGCCGAACGACAACGCGTGCTTGTGCTGACCGGCGCCAGCCGCGGCATTGGTCATGCCACGGTGAAAACATTCAGCGACGCCGGCTGGCGCGTGTTGACCATTTCCCGCCAGCCCTTCGATCCACGTTGTCCGTGGGAAGGCGGAGCGAAGAATCACATCCAGCTCGATCTCGCCGACATGGCGCAGGTGCAGGCCGAGATGCCCCACCTGCGCGATATCGTCGGGGACGGGCTGGACGCGCTGATCAACAACGCCGCAGTCTCGCCGAAATGTCCCGGTGGCGGAAAGATCGGGGCACTGGACATGGGCTATGCCGATTGGCTGCACATCTTCAACGTGAATTTCTTTGCCTGCCTCGCGCTGGTGCAAGGGTTGCGCACACCGCTGGAAGCCGCGCGCGGGACTGTGGTGAACATGAGCTCGATTGTCGGGTCGCGGGTGCATCCGTTCGCGTCGGCGGCGTATGCGACGTCGAAGGCAGCGCTATGGGCGTTGACACGCGAGCTGGCGGCGGATTTTGGACGGTCGGGCGTGCGGGTCAATGCGGTGTCGCCGGGGGAGATCGATACCGGCATTCTGTCACCGGGGACCGAGGCAATTGTCGATCGCGACATTCCGCTACACCGGTTGGGCAAGCCGAAGGAAGTTGCCGATCTGCTGCTGTTTTTGTGCTCGCAGACAGCGAGTTATATTTCGGGATCGGAAATTCATATTGATGGCGGGCAGCGGGTATAGGGCGTTGCATGTGTCTGTAAAGTAGGTCAGCGGTCACAGAGATTCGCCGAGTGCACATAAAGTTTCACTGAGAGAGGTTTTTGTTGGGCGCTTCTCAGTGAAACGCTGTGACCGCTCGCTTGCTTGACCCGCTATCAACCGCTTCGCCCTATCCCGCTGAGCACCGCCCAGCGGGACCGGGACGTACCCTGCCACGCATCCTCAGGTATTCATCGCATCGAAGAAATCGTTGTTGGTCTTGCTGTACTTCAGCTTGTCCAACAGGAACTCCATCGCATCCACCGTCCCCATCGGGTTCAGGATGCGCCGCAGCACCCACATCTTCGACAGCGTGCCCTTCTCAACCAGCAGCTCCTCCTTCCGCGTGCCCGACTTGGTAATGTCGATCGCCGGGAAGGTCCGCTTGTCAGACAGTTTCCGGTCGAGAATGATTTCCGAATTGCCGGTGCCCTTGAATTCTTCGAAGATCACTTCGTCCATGCGACTGCCGGTATCGATCAGCGCGGTCGCGATGATGGTCAGCGACCCGCCTTCCTCGATGTTGCGCGCCGCACCGAAGAAGCGCTTCGGCCGCTGCAGCGCATTGGCATCCACACCACCGGTCAGCACCTTGCCGGACGAGGGCACCACGGTGTTGTAGGCGCGCGCCAGACGCGTGATGGAATCCAGCAGGATCACCACGTCGCGCTTGTGCTCGACCAACCGTTTGGCCTTCTCCAGCACCATCTCGGTCACCTGCACGTGCCGCGTCGCCGGCTCATCGAAGGTCGAGGCGATCACCTCGCCCTTCACGCTGCGCGACATGTCGGTGACTTCCTCGGGCCGCTCATCGATCAGCAGCACGATCAGAAACACTTCCGGGTGGTTCTCGGCGATCGCGGTGGCGATGTTCTGCAGCATCACCGTCTTGCCGGTGCGCGGCGGTGCCACGATCAGCGCGCGTTGGCCCTTGCCGACCGGTGAGATCAGATCGATCACCCGCGGCGTGTAATCCTTGGCCGGCCCCTTCGCGACCGACTGGAAGTTCTCGACCTCCATCTTCAGTCGCTCGTCCGGATACAACGGCGTTAGGTTGTCGAAATTAATCCGGTGCCGAACTGCTTCCGGTGGCTCGAAATTCACCGTGTCGAGCTTCAGCAGCGCGAAATACCGCTCACCGTCCTTCGGCGCGCGGATCTGGCCTTCCACCGTATCGCCGGTGCGCAGGCCGAAGCGGCGCACCTGGGTGGGACTGACATAGATATCGTCGGGCCCGGGCAGGTAATTGGCTTCGGGGCTGCGCAGGAACCCGAACCCGTCGGGCAGGATTTCCAGCGTGCCGGCGCCCTGGATCGCCTGGTCGTTCTCCGCCAGGTTCTTCAGGATCGCGAACAGCATGTCCTGCTTGCGCAGGGAGGAAGCGTTCTCGATCTGCAGGGATTCGGCAAAGCTCAGCAGGTCCGCTGGGGATTTGGCCTTGAGTTCGGCAAGATGCATCGTGGTCTGATCGCTCTGATAAGGACGGTTTCCGGGCGGGAATGCCTAGTTTTCGCGGTCGCTACGCCGTCGTGCGCCGAGGGCGGAGTACCGTGCCGTCTTTGGGATGTGAGGGCGGCGGTAGATCGCCGCGGCAAGGAGAGGGCACCACCCTAGGCGGAACGCGCGACACCCGTCAACGTGGCCACATGGGCGCCGGCGAGGACGGCGTCAACCCCTTATCGGTGTTCGTCATCGGCGTTCGTCAGGGGTGGTGCCCCCAAGATTTGAAATGCGGTAACTGAGCCCGCCATTCCAGCGGGGACAAAGGGCATGCGGGCGAGCGCCATCGCGCTTGAGACAATCCGGATCGAAGTGCCGGAGCCGGCGCTGGAAGCCTATGAGGCGGCGCTGGGCAGTGTCTGCGCCACGGTCGGGTTCTTTCGTGACGAGGCCAACGGGCGCTGGCTGGTGGAAGGCGTGCGGCAGGCCGGTGCCGACGAAGCGGCGCTGACCGGCGCGCTTGCGCTGGCGGCGGCACTGACCGGCGTGCAGGCAGCGCCGCGCCGCGCACCGGTAGCGGCCGAGGGTTGGCTCGCACGCACCCGCGCCGCCTTCCCCGAACAGGTAATCGGAAGGCGCTTCGCCATCCGCGGCACACATCTCGCCGGCCCGACCCTGCCGGGACGCATCACGCTGACGCTGGATGCCGCGCTGGCCTTCGGGTCCGGCGAGCACGGCTCGACCCGCGGGTGCCTGCTCGCTTTGGAGTGGGTAGCCCGGCGGCGGCCACGGCGCATGCTGGACCTGGGCGCCGGCACCGGCATCCTGGCCATGGCGGCGGCGCAGCTGCTGCGCCGGCGGGTCGCAGCGGTCGACATCGAACCCTGGTCGGTCCGCGTGACGCGGCAGAACGTCACGCTGAACCGGCTTGCACCCCTGGTTCGGGCCTGGCGGGCGGATGGCTGGCGCGACCGGCGTGTGCGCGCTGGCGCGCCCTACGACATGGTGATGGCCAATATCCTCGCCCGCCCGCTCTGCCTGATGGCACGGTCGCTGGCCACGCACCTGGCGCCGGGGGCCACGGCCATCCTCGCCGGGCTGCTCGCCAACCAGGCGCGTCAGGTGCTCGTGGCGCACCGACGGTGCGGGCTGCGGTTGGAAGCGATGATCCGGGAAGGCGCCTGGACGACGCTGGTTCTGCGCGCACCCCGCGCGGGATAGCCCGCCGGACGCGCCAGGCGGCGCGTCCGGTCACACGTCCTCAACCACATGCACCGGGGAACGTTGCAATCGTCGTACACTGACCGGCCGTAGCCCGGATCGGTCGACGGCTCCGCGTCGGCGGCATAATGCGGTGCGCGTTCCAACTGCGTGCGCGTCAGGTCCACAATGTCACCGCGCAGCGCGCGCTTATAGCTCAGCGTCTTCCAGGGCCGCGGAAGATACTGCGCACCGATCCCCAGGAACCCGCCGAAACGCAGCACCGCACAGGCCACGCGACCGCCCAACTTGTCGATCATCACGATGTGAACGGAACCGAGCCTGATGCCCTCGGGATCGTGCACTGCGGTCCCTTCCACCTTGTCCGAGGCGATCAACTGCTCCGCCTCATGAAGGGCGAGCGGCGTCTCGCCGCGTTTCACCACCCGATCCTTCGATGCGGTCATCGCGCGCATCTCGACGTGTCACGGCCGGCGGCACCGGCCGCCAGCGCCCATGCGCCAAGGAACGGCCGACCGCGGCCGGCGGTTCCCGCTCAGCCAAGGTGGCACACGCACAATGCCATGGTGCAAGGCGCCGTACGTGGACGCCTCAGGCCTTGCCCGCCACCGTGCAGGCGATGTCCAGCGCCCGGCGTATCAACGTCTCGCTCGCCTCGGGCGTGCGGAATGCGCTGTGCGCCGTCAGCGTCACGTTCGGCAGGGTTGCGAGTTCGTGCCCCGCTTGCAGCGGCTCGTTTGTGAACACGTCCAGACCGGCATGGCGGATGTGGCCCGCCTTCAGCGCCGCGATCATCGCCGCCTCGTCGATCACCGCGCCGCGGGCGGTGTTCACCA
>DATHNE010000042.1:0-6543 GCA_035486355.1 Acetobacteraceae bacterium | reverse complement strand
CCCATGATGCGTGGCGGCACGCCGGCCGTCGCCATCGCAACGACACGCGCGCGCGGCGTCAGGCCATGCCGCTTCGCTGCTGCCTCGGACGCAATGATCAACGCCGCCGCGCCATCGTTCACGCCGGACGCGTTGCCCGCTGTCACCGTGCCCCCCTGTTTGCGGAACGGTGTCTTCAGCTTGGCGAGGTCCTCCATCGTCGTTTCGCCACGCGGATGTTCGTCGCGGCTGACGGTGACCGTGCCCTTGCGCCCGACGATGTCCACCGGCGCGATCTCGCGCGCGAAGAATCCGGCTTCCTGCGCCGCCTTGGTGCGCTGCTGCGACCGGTACGCGAACGCATCCTGATCCGCGCGGCTAATCTGAAACTCCTCCGCAACGTTCTCTGCGGTCTCCGGCATCGCGTCGACACCGAACTGATTTTTCATCATGGGATTGACGAAGCGCCAGCCGATGGTGGTGTCGTGAACCTCGGCCGAGCGCGCGAACGCTTCCGCCGCCTTGCCCATCACGAACGGCGCGCGGGTCATGCTTTCCACCCCGCCGGCGATCATCAGCTCGGCATCGCCCGCGCGGATCGCGCGTGCCGCGGTGCCAACCGCATCCAGACCAGAGCCGCACAGGCGATTGATCGTCGCACCGGGGATCTTCTCCGGCAGACCAGCCAGCAGCAGCGCCATGCGCGCGACATTGCGGTTGTCCTCGCCGGCCTGGTTGGCGCAGCCGTAGATCACGTCGTCCACCGCCTCCCAGTCCACATTCGGGTGACGGTCCTTCAGCACCCGGATCGGATGCGCGCCGAGATCGTCGGTACGCACATCCTTCAGCGCCCCGGCATAGCGGCCGATCGGCGTACGCACGAAGTCGCAGATATAGGCGTCGGGCATGGCATCCTCCCCTGAGAACGGCGTTGGTTCGCCGTACGCCGTTTGCCACGCCCTCGCAAGTACACCCTCACTACGATGCCCCCACACATGCGCCTGGCGCGTGTGTCAGTCGCAATGCCCCTCTGGCGGATCGAGCATCGCGCCCTCCAGCCGATAGCGCGCGACGTACACCGCCTGCAGGTCCCGCCAGCGTGCCATGTCAAAGGTCTGCGCCTGTCCCGTCGCCAGCGCCTTGCCGAGCCATTCCAGATGCGCGTGCCATCCCGGCAGCACCAGGCCGATCCAGACGATCCCCACGCCGCGATGGCTGAACACCAGCCGGGTGATGCCATTATCTTCCGCCAGCTCGCAGCGCACTATCGAGGGTGGGGCATCCCCGGTGTCCCAGGAGAATTCCAGCAGGCTCGGCGGCTGCCAGGTCGTGATGCGTCCGGTCATTGGCCGCCTGCGATCAGTGAACAGCTCGAATCGCCCGCCGACATGCGGCTCGACCAACGCCTGCCCGATCCAGTCCGCGAGGCGTTCGGGCTGGGTCAGCGCCGCCCATACGGTGGCAATCGGGCGCGGATAGAACCGTTCGTAGCGTAGGGTCGTCCCCTCGTCGCCGCCCTGGAATGTTCCGAGATCGTCCATATCAGTCACTCCGCTTGAGATGCGCGCCGAGAGCGTCAAGTTGGTCGGCCCAGAAGCTGCGGTAGGGCGCGAGCCAGGCATCCAGTTCGGCCAGCGGTGCGGGATCGAGGCGATACACTCGGCGCGGGCCATCGATCCGCGCGCGGACAAGGCCAGCCTCGCGCAGGACCTTCAGGTGTTTGGAGACGGTGGGCTGCGGCAGGCGCAGCGCGTCGACCAGGGTGCCGGCCGGCAGTTCCCCCGCGCGCAGCAGGGCCAGGATCTGACGGCGAGCCGGGTCGGCAAGGGCACCAAAGGCAGACATACCGCACATTCTCCAATTAGAATATGCATGTCAAGGTATATTCCATATCAGGCATATAATTGTCGCGGCGCCGCTGCCTGGCGCTATCGGCACCACCTTCCCGCGCGATGATCGGCGCGTGACCGATCCTCCCCCCTCCCCGCCCCCCCGTGCTAGGTTTGTCGGACCCGTAGCCTGCCCGGAGAAAACCCATGGACGCCCGCGCCACCTCGAAACCCGGCGAAGTGACCGACCGCAACCTGGCGCTGGAGCTGGTGCGCGTGACCGAGGCGGCGGCGCTGGCCGCGTCCCGCTGGATCGGGCTGGGCAAGAAGAACGAGGCCGACGGCGCTGCGGTCGAGGCGATGCGCAAGGCGTTCGACACGGTGGCGATCAACGGCACGGTGGTGATCGGTGAAGGCGAGATGGACGAAGCGCCGATGCTGTTCATCGGCGAGAAGGTCGGTGCCGGTGGGCCGGAGATGGACATCGCCGTCGATCCGCTGGAAGGCACCACGCTGACCGCCAAGGGCGGGCCGGCGGCGCTGGCGGTCGTTGCGCTGGCGGAGCATGGCAAGTTCCTGCATGCGCCCGACATCTACATGGAGAAGATCGCCGTGGGCGGCGGCCTGCCCGAGGGCGTGGTCGATCTGGATGCGTCGGTCGCACAGAATCTGCGTGATCTCGCGAAGGCCAAGCGATGCGAGGTGTCCGATCTGGTGGCGTGCATCCTGGATCGCGACCGGCATAAGGAGCTGATTGCCAAGGTGCGCGAGGCGGGCGCGCGGATCATGCTGATCAGCGACGGCGACGTCAACGGCGTGGTGGCGACGGCAACGCCGGATTCCGAGATCGATATCTATATGGGGTCGGGTGGTGCGCCGGAAGGCGTGTTGGCGGCGGCGGCATTGCGCTGCATTGGCGGCCAGATGCAGGGGCGGTTGATGTTCGAGGATGACGCGCAGGTCCAGCGCGTGATCGACATGGGGCATCCGGATCCGAAACGGAAATTCAACCTGGAGGAAATGGCCAGTGGCGATGTGATGTTCGCCGGCACCGGCGTCACCACGGGCGCGATGCTGCGCGGGGTGAAGCGGTTCGGCCATGGCGCGATCACACATTCAATGGTGATGCGGAGCAAGTCCGGGACGGTGCGGTTCATCGAGGCGCGCCACAACTTCACCACCAAGACCTGGGTGTCGACGTAGACGTCCTGGTCGTGCCCAACCTGTCATTGCGAGCAGCGGAGCACGAAGCCATCGCGCCGATCGGGGGCACGGCCCGCGCGAATGCTGCGGCCCTGCAAGCCTCGCAATGACCGGAAAACAGCGCCTCCGAGCATGATCGAACCCGCTCTCAACGTGGCGTGCAGCCTGACCGGGCGGCGCTGGGTGTGGCGCGACGCGGAGGATCGCATCAGCCTCGGTATCGCGCAGCGCCTCGGGGTGTCGGAGATTGTCGGCCGGCTGCTGGCCGCACGCGGAATCGGTCTCGAGACCGCCGCCGATTTCCTCGACCCCACATTGCGCGCGTTGCTGCCGGATCCTTCGCGACTGATCGATATGGAGACCGCCGCCGCGCGGTTGGCGGACGCGGTGCGGCGTGGCGAAATGGTGGCAGTGTTCGGCGATTACGACGTCGATGGCGCCTGCGCGGGCGCATTGATCGCCAGCTTGCTACGCACCCTGGGCTGCACCGTGCTGTCCTACGTGCCCGACCGCACCACCGAGGGTTATGGCCCCAATGCGCCGGCATTGCAGGGGCTCGTCGCACGCGGCGCGACGCTGATTGTTTGTGTCGATTGCGGCACGGCCGCGGCGTCAGCGCTCGCGGCCGTTGCCGGCCAGGCCGACGTGATTGTGCTGGATCATCACAAGGCCGACGGCCCGCCGCCGCCGATCCTCGCCACCGTCAATCCCAATCGGCTCGACGACAGCTCCGGCCTCAGCCTGCTCTGCGCGGCGGCTGTCGCGTTCCTGACCGCGGTCGCGACGGTGCGGACGTTGCGCAAGCGGGACTACTTCGCCAACCGCGCCGAGCCCGACCTGATGGCGCTGCTGGATCTGGTGGCGCTGGCCACGGTGTGCGACGTGATGCCGCTGACCGGCGTGAACCGCGCGCTGGTCTGCCAGGGGTTGAAGGTGCTGGCCCGGCGGCAGCGCATCGGTCTCGCCGCGTTGCTGAATGTGGTGCAGACGCGCGATAAGCTCAGCGCGTTCACGTTGGGCTACGTGCTCGGCCCGCGCATCAATGCGGCGGGGCGCATCAGTCAGGCAGATCTTGGCACGCGATTGTTGTTGACCGAGGACCGTCTAGAGGCCGCGCAACTGGCGGCCACGCTCGATGCGGTGAACCGCCAGCGGCAGGAAGTCGAGGCCGGCATCCTCACCGTGGCGATGCAGGAGGCCGAACGTCAGGTCGACGCGGGTCACGCCGCGGTACTGGTGCACGCCGAGGGTTGGCATTCGGGCGTGGTTGGTATCATCGCCGGCCGGATCAAGGAGCGCTTCAATCGTCCCTCCTGCGTGGCGGGCATCGCCGACGGTCTGGCGAAAGGCTCCGGCCGTTCCGTCCCTGGTCTGGATCTGGGCGCCGTGGTGCTGATGGCGCGGCAGATGGGGATCCTGACCACCGGCGGCGGCCATCCGATGGCGGCGGGATTCTCCCTGCCAGCGGCACAGCTGCCGGCATTCCATGCATTTCTTAATGACCGCCTGTCCGCAGCCTCTGCACTGCCCTCGGCCGTCGACCTGACCGTGGAAGGCGTGCTCGCGGTGCCAGGTGCGACCACCGCTCTTGCCGAAGAGCTGGCGCGCCTGGCGCCGTTCGGCGCCGGGAATGAAGAACCGCAGTTCGTGCTGCAGCGCGCCCGCGTGCTGCGCGCCGACCGCGTTGGCCGCGAGGGCGCGACGATTCGCACCTTCATCGAAGGCGAAGGTGGCGGCCAGCGCTTGAAGGCGATGTTATTCCGTGCACGTGACGGTGCCCTGGCCGACGCGCTGCTGGCGCGCAACAGCGCGGTGCCTCTGCACTTGGCCGGACACCTGCGCGCCGAGGAATGGAACGGCAGCGTGAGCGCCGGTTTCATTATCACCGATGCCGCCCCCGCGTAGGGCGGCGGAACAGCGCTCCGCTGGTCCGCCGCGCGCACAGCCAATCACGATCGCGGCATAACACGCGAACGCGCTTTGCCGTGCGCCGGACGCGCAACCATCTACAACGATGCTCGATATATCTCCGCGCCGGAAAGCCGTAACGCCATCCAAGGCACGGAGCGACAGTCTATGGAGATAACAATCATGCGAACGCGATTATTTGTCATTGTGGGCGGTGCCGCGCTACTGGCCGGCTGCACAGTATCATCGCAGTACCAGCCAGCGGTTGGCTATTCCGAGGCACCCGTCACCTACCAAACGTACCCCGCCACCTACCAGACGTACCCCGCCACCTACCAGACGTACCCGGTAGCTCAGCCAACCTATCAGGTGACGACCTATTACGCGGCACCGGCGCCGGCGTACACGTTCTATTCCCCGGAGGGCGCGCCCACCGATGCCAATGATGGCTCGGGCAGCAAGTAGAGGTTGCTGAACCTTACCGCTGCCGCGGGTCCAGCGCGTCGCGCAGCCCGTCGCCGACAAGGTTGAACGACAGCACGCACAGGAAGATCGCCAGGCCGGGGAAGATCGCCAGCCAGGGCGCCTGTGAGAGGAACCGTTGCGCCGAGTTCAACATCGATCCCCAGGACGGATCCGGCGGCTGTTGCCCGAGGCCGAGAAAGGATAGCGACGCCTCCGCAATGATCGCGGTGGCGATCGCCAGCGTGCCTTGCACAAGGATCGGCGGCACGATGTTCGGCAGCACGTGGCGCACAGCGACGCGCCAGCCGGGGTTGCCAAGCGCGTGTGCCGCCTCGACGTATTCGTTGCTGGCCGCGTCCAGCGTTGCCGCGCGCGTCACGCGCATGAAGCGTGGCGCGGTGGACACACCGATGGCGATCATCGCGTTGGTCAGATCCGGGCCCAGGAATGCCGCCAGTGCGATCGCCAGGATCAGGAACGGGCAGGCCAGCATCGCGTCGGTGATCCGGCTTAGCAGCATGTCGATGACGCCGCCCGCAAAGCCTGCCAGCAGCCCGGCGGGCACGCCGATCGCGGCGGCGATGATCACCGAAATCACGCCGGCCAGCAGGCTGGCGCGCGCGCCGAAGATGACGCGCGCGGCGACATCGCGGCCGTTCTCATCGGTGCCCATCCAGTGCAGCGCGCTCGGTGCCTTGCGGATCGCGGTCCAGCTCGTGGCGATCGGGTCATAGGGCGCGATCAGCGGTGCGAAGACGGCCACCAGGATGAAGCAGACGATCACCACCAGCCCGGCGACCGCGATCGGCCGATGCAGGAATCGCTGCAGCGCGAGCTGCGCCGGGCTGCGTGAGGCGACGATGACCGGCGCGTTGACCGTGGTCGCGCTCATGCGCCGCGCAGCCTGGGATTGATCACCACGTAGAGCACGTCGGCGATTAGGTTCAGCACCACGTACAGGAATGCCGTCACCAGCACGACGCCCTGCACCACCGGGTAGTCACGGTTGAACACCGCATCGACAATCATCTTGCCGAAGCCCGGGATGGAGAACACCTGCTCGGTCAGCACGGCGCCGGATAACAACGTGCCAAGCTCCAGCGCGCCCAGTGTCACCACCGGAATGAGCGCATTACGCAGCGCGTGGCGCACCACCACG
>DATHNE010000041.1:0-32189 GCA_035486355.1 Acetobacteraceae bacterium | reverse complement strand
CTGTTTACCCACTTGACCGCAGTATTGACGGGTGACGCCGACCGAGTGCTTGCCCTTCTTGGGGACGCCGGTGTCGTCGACGATCAAGGCCCGGATCGGGCCGCGCCGCTCGATGATGGGCAGGACACGGGCGCGCACCGCCGCGAGAACAGCCACGTCAGACCAATCGGCGCGCGCCACGAAGTGATGCAGTGACTGATGGGCGGCCCGCACCCGCCCGGGTTGCACGCGTGCGGCCATCGGCTCAACGCTTTTGCGGTCACCCGGTAGCAGCAGCCCTGTGCAATACGATCGGAACGGTGCGACAGGATCGGCATGGCCAAGCACTGACGTGATCGCCTCGACATAGGCGGCGAAGCTTAATTCGCTGCCACGTGACTTGGATTCGAGATCCACAACCCGCCTCCACCAGTGAGAACCTCCACCACTGACAAAGCCACGTCGAATCGGGCAAGCATTTTATGACACAGTAAGACTAGGAGCCTGTCTGAGTAATTGATTTTGGTCGACGTTGGACTGGTTTGATGATTCGCTCAGTGTCATGAGCAAGAGCTTTCGTCCGTGGCTGGTTGACCAGCTTCATTTGTTGCCGTCGGCGGTGACGGATTTTGTACCGCCGGGGCATGTCGCACATTTTGTCCGGGACGTCGTGCGCGAGCAATTGGATCTCTCTGCGATGCTTGCGACCTATGGTGAGGAACGGGGCTACCCGGCGTACGATCCGGCGATGATGACGGCGCTTTTGCTCTATGGCTACAGCCGCGGGGTTTATTCATCGCGGAAGCTGGCTCGGGCATGCGAAGAGCGACTGGACTTCATGGCGGTGACGGCGATGAACCGGCCGGACTTCCGCACGATTTCGGATTTCCGCAAGCGGCATCTGGCGGCCTTGTCGGGTCTTTTCGTTCAGGTGCTGCGGCTATGCCAGGAGGCGGATCTGGTTGAATTGGGCCATGTTGCCTTGGACGGGACCAAGATCAAGGCGAATGCGTCCAAACACAAAGCGATGTCGTATGGGCGCATGAAGACGGCAGAAGCCGACCTGGCGCACGAAGTTGCGGGTTGGCTGAAGGCTGCCGAAGCGACGGATAACGGAGAAGACAAGGAACACGGAGCCGACCGGCGTGGCGATGAGATGCCGGAGTGGGTCGCCAACAAGGCCAAGCGCCTGGAGAAGCTGCGCGCGGCCAAGGCGGCGCTGGAGGCAGAGGCCAAAGCCAAGGCGGAAGAGAAGGCCAAAGAAGCGCCACGCACTCGCGGCGGGCGCAAGCCGAAGACCCCGCCCGGCACACCGGCGGATAAATCACAGCGCAACTTCACCGACCCCGAGAGCCGGATCATGAAGGGCCGGGACGGCTTCATCCAAGGCTACAACGCCCAGGCGGCGGTGGATTCCAAGACCCAGGTGATCGTCGCTCACGGCTTGACCGATTGCGCCGCTGATAGTGGCCAACTGATCCCGATGAGTGATGCCGTGAAGGCGAATACCGGCCATGCGCCTGCGCAGATCTCGGCCGATAGCGGCTATTGTTCGGAGGCGAACATTGCAGCGCTCGATGAGCGCAAGGTGGATGCCTACATCGCCACCGGACGCCAAAAGCACGGAGAGCCGGCCGCCGATGGGGGCTCTGACAAACGCAACGGGCCACAGGTCGAGGCGATGCGCCAGAAGTTGCGCGAGGGCGGGTTCGAAAGTCCCTACCGCCTGCGCAAGCAGATCGTCGAACCCGTGTTCGGCCAGATCAAACACGCCAGGGGCTTTCGCCAATTCCTGATGCGCGGGATCAACAACGTCACCGGCGAATGGGCGATGCTCTGCACAGTGCACAATCTATTGAAGCTGGCAGCTAAAACCACCCCAATGAGCTCCATCAAAGCAGTGCCGGCATGACCCGCGACGCCGGCATGACCCGCGACGTTGCGCCATCAATCATCCCGAGTAGCAGCGGCACCCCATCTGCCCTCAGTCGCTTCATCAACCCACCAACCCCCGCGCCCGCAATAAAAATACCCCCCAAAGCAATTACCCAGACAAGCTCCTAGCCGCCGAAACCGAGGTGGCGGCGCTGGCGCTGGTGCGCGCCTCGGAGACCCGCCCCGAGTCGCAACTTGCAGTTGTCGTTACCGACGTGGTCATTGTGGGCAAAGATGGGCTGGCGCTGGTGCGAGAATTGCGGCTTATGCGGCCAGGGTTGCCGGTGGTGCTGGTGTCTGGCTATGCCGACCAGGCACCGTGGGAAGCTTTAATCTCCACCGATATCTCCTATCTATCAAAGCCTTATGACACGGCGGAGCGGCTGGCGACGGTGGCGCGGCTGGCTGGTCCGCCGGACGCGAGGGTTGTGGTACCATCCATTCTGTTGTTCATTAATTGTTCTTGCACGACGCAGCAGATCAGAACATAAAGCAAACACTCGGTTAATGCTGCGGCGAGAGGACGGTTTACGCTATGTTCGCTTGCCACATGCGCCGGTATGATGCACAATCTATACGAGAGTAGGGGTGGCAAAATGAAACTAAAAGTTGTAGAGACCGCCGAGCACAAGGAACCAGGCATGGAAAAGAACAAGGCGCTGGACGCCGCGATGGCGCAGATCGAGCGGGCCTTCGGCAAAGGCTCCATCATGCGCATGGGTGCCCGCGGCGGTGACGAGCAGATCGAGGTCATCCCCTCCGGCTCGCTCGGCCTTGACCTGGCGCTGGGCATTGGTGGCATGCCGCGCGGCCGCATCCTGGAAATCTACGGCCCGGAAAGCTCCGGCAAGACCACGCTCGCGCTGCACGCGATCGCCGAGGCGCAGAAGCGCGGCGGCACCTGCGCCTTTATCGACGCGGAACATGCGCTGGATCCGATCTACGCCCGCAAGCTTGGCGTCGACGTCGACAACCTGCTGATCAGCCAGCCCGACGCCGGCGAGCAGGCGCTGGAGATCTGCGACACGCTGGTGCGCTCCGGCGCGATCGACGTGGTGGTGATCGACAGCGTCGCCGCCCTGGTACCGCGGGCCGAGCTGGAAGGCGAGATGGGCGATAGCCACATGGGCCTGCATGCCAGGCTCATGAGCCAGGCGCTGCGGAAGCTCACCGGCACGGTGTCGCGCAGCAACACCACGCTGATCTTCCTCAACCAGATCCGCATGAAGATCGGCGTGATGTTCGGCAACCCCGAGACAACGACCGGCGGTAACGCGTTGAAATTCTATGCCTCCATTCGCCTGGAAATCCGCCGCATCGGCCAGATCAAGGACCGCGACGAGGTCGTGGGCAACCAGACGCGCGTGAAGGTGGTGAAGAACAAGCTGGCGCCGCCGTTCCGCCAGGTCGAGTTCGACATCATGTACGGCCAGGGCATCAGCAAGGTGGGCGAGCTGATCGACCTCGGCGTGAAGGCCGGCGTGGTGGAGAAATCGGGCGCCTGGTTCAGCTACGACAGCCAGCGCATCGGCCAGGGCCGCGAGAACGCCAAGCAGTTCCTGCGCGACCACAAGGACATCGCCGATACGATCGAGGCGAAGATCCGCGAGCTGTCGGGCGTGGTGACCAACGCGATGATGGCGAGCGAGGATTCGGAAGAAACGGCGGCGGCGGAATAAGCTCGCGAGCGCAGCGACGCGGGCGAGATGGGTCCAGCAGCACATCCTCACCGTGCGCGCGCGTCTGTGGCTGCCCGGATGCTGACCCCGGTTCCGCAACGATGTGCGTGCGTCATCGGCCGAAGTAGGATGGTAACGCAAAGGCCGCAAATGAACGCGAATGCCGCATGCGACGCATGCGTTCATTTGCGCCCTTTGCGTTCATTTGCGTTATTTCTTTCTCTTCCCACACGATAGCCGCCAAGGGTTGAAACAAGCTGAATTTGTTGGTGTCATACATATCAAATGAGACGAAGGGTACGATTATCAGAATGGGCTGAGCGGGAAGTTGTGTCACGGATGACCGCCTGGGGCATGGCCACGTCCGGCAAGCTAGCTGGCGCGACGCTGTCTGCGGCAGGACGGTGGACAGTCGAAGTAGACGAACCGGAGCCGGTTCGTCTGAGCGTTGCTTACGCGCGTGTTTCATCGCACGACCAGAAAGCCGATCTTGACCGACAGATCGCCCGGATGGCCGGCAGTTAGTGGCCTCAAAGTCGACCGTTGCGTCCGGGAAATCGGCTCGGGGCTGAACGACAAACGTCGGGAACTGGCTGCATTATTGGCCGATCCGAATGTGGATCGGATCGTCGTGGAGCACCGCGACAGACTGGCGCGGTGCGGCGTCGCGCAGCTTAAGCGTGCGATGTCCGCGGCGACGCGCGCCATTGTCATCGTCGAACCGGGCGAAGTCGACGATGACCTGGTGCGGGACATGATCGACCCGATGACCTGTTTCTCCGCAAGGCTTTATGGCCGCGGGTCGGCACGCAACCGTGCGCAACGTGCGCTGGATGCCCTAAAATCATGAGCCGTACCTTCTGCGCTGTCATCTCTGACCCGCAGGCACATGCCGTGCTGTGGCCATACGGTGAAATCATGGCCCGGGCCAGACACTGGAGCTATAACCAGACACTGGAGCTATAAGCAGATCCACGTGCTGGAGCGCAGCGTCACCGAGGTCAAGAAGGCGGCACAGCGCAAGTTCGGGATCACCGCGCGCCAGTTCAATGGGGTGCACTTTGACCTTGACCAGGCCGTGAACGCCTGGCGCGGCACGGCCGAGTTCCAGGTCCAGCACCTCAAGGCTTCGATTGAGGCGACCATCGAGCAGATTTCCGCGCTGAACCGAGGTATGGACAAAGCCAAGACCGAGCGGCGGCGTGCGTCTCTGAAGTTCCGGAAAGTTGGCAAGAAGCCCCGTTTGGACGTGCTGCGCGGCCGCCTGTCCGTCACGGAAAATGCTCTTGTCGCAGGCAAACCCCGCATCTGCTTCGGCGGAGGCGAATTGCTGCGCCATGGCGATGTCGAAGGATGGCGGGCCAAGCGAAACAGCCGCATCTTCCTGGCTGGGTCCAAGACGGACGGGCCGCACGGCAACCAGTCGGTTCATTGGGACGGAGAAAACCTGTCCCTGCGCCTGCCGGACGCACTGGGCGGGCACATGCAGGTGCTGCGCGGGGTTCGTTTCCATTACGGTCAAGACGCGTTGCGGCGCGTGATGGAGCGCAACCGGGACAAGGCTTCACGGGTTTCTCTGAGCTGGTTGTTCTTTCTCGATGCGCAGAACCGTTGGCACGCCCACGTCACCATTGAGGCGCCAGTCGCCGAGGTCGTCACAGACATCCGTCACGGCGTCGTCGCGGTGGATCTCAATGTCGACCATCTGGCGGTGACACTGGTCGATTACTGGGGTAACCCAATTGCGCGGTTGAAGCTCGGCTTCCCGGAAGCCGGGGTGGACGAGGGCAGAGCGGCTGTGCTCATCGGCGATTCGGTCCGTGCGATCTGCCTCCTGGCCAGGAGCCGTGGGTACGGAATTGCCGTCGAAGACCTTGAGTTCTCGAAGAAGAAGGCGGCTTGCGTGAATATGGTCCCGCCCATGCGCGGCGGTTGAGCAGCTTCGCCTATGCCAAGTTCTTCCAAGTTCTGCAGGCGCGCTGCAAGCGCGACGGAGTGCACCTGGCCAAGGTCAACCCGGCCTACACCTCGGTGATCGGACGGACGAAATACGCCCGCGGCCGGGCCATGAGCACGCATCATGCGGCGGCTCTGGTCATCGCCCGCGTGGCCCAAAGATATGGCGAACGCCTCGTCTCCATGGACGGCACCGCCCTCGATGCACCTGCAAGGATGCGTCCAAGGACCGAGCGGCGTCGTTGGCGGGGTGTTCGTCGGCTGACGCGGGAGGCGAAAGCCGTTCGCACCGCGCGGTCGGAGACGGGAACAACACGACGAGATGGGCCGAACCGCCCTGCCTCGGCGACGACGGGAGGGCAATCCGGCCTGACCGAGACGAGCCGACGGAGAACTCGAACGGTCCCGCCTCAAGTCGGGGGCGCCGTTGCCCCGGCGTTGGAACCGGTCAGCCAATCAGGCTGATACGACTGATACATAATTCTTCAACGGTGCATGCGCGCCACCGTCGCTTGCGTGTTGGCCGTGCTGGTGGCCGTGGGGTCGCAGGCGGCGACGCTGGACCATGTGGTGCTGACGCTGCCGCATCCGCCACGCGAAGGTGACCGGTTGGTCGTTGCGGTGACGGTTGGATCGATCGGACATCGACAGCTCGAAGTGACCACTGCATCGGGTCAGCGACTGGGCACGATCTCGGCGTTCGGCGCGCCGGCTGGGCAATCCGGTGGAACCTGTCCGCTGCCGGTGCCACTGGATGTCGTGCACGAGGGCCGGCTCGACCTGCGGCTGACGATCACCGGCGACGGCGAGGCCCGAACCCCGACGGCCGAGGAGGTGACGGCGGTTCGCTTGTCGATAACCGGACCTTGGCGGAACGCGGTCTTGTTATTGCGTGCTGCGGTGCAGCACTATGGGTGGCCTATCTGCTGCCCACACCGCGTGTGAGATCCGACGATGCCGAAGCGCCCGTTCCACCTCTCCTGGTTTCTCTCGCAGGGCTACGGCCCGAAGACCTGGCGTGGCGATTGGCCGGGCCCTGATACCGCGCGCTGGATGATGCCCGACCTGTTCCTCGACCTTGCGCGGGGGATGGAACGGGCCTGCTTCGACTACCTCATCATCGAGGATTCCTCGATGGTGCCGTACACGTTCCAGGGATCGCACGACACCTATCTGCGTTACGCCGCCAGCACGCCGAAGCTCGATCCCGCCGTGCTCGTGCCGTATCTGGCGCAGGCGACGAAACATCTTGGTCTGGTCCCGACGATGTCGGTCACCGAATATCCGCCGTTCCTGCTGGCGCGCCTGATCAACTCGCTGGACCACGTGACGGAAGGCCGCATCGGCTGGAACTGCGTGACCAGCAGCAACGACGGCGCGGCGCAAAACTACGGGCACCTGCAGCAGCCGCCGCATGACGAGCGTTATGACCTCGCGGATGAATTCGCCGACCTCGTTACCAGGCTGTGGAATGCGTGGGAGCCGGACGCCGTTGTGATCGATCGCGACAAGCCGCTGTTCGCCGATGGCGGCAAGGTCCATCCGGTGAATTTCGAGGGCAAGTATTTCCGCTGCCGCGGCCCGCTGAACGCGCCGCGCTCGCCGCAGGGCCGGCCGCCGATCTGCCAGGCCGGTGGGTCCCCGCGCGGCCAGGAATTCGCCGCGCGCTGGGCTGACACGATCATCACCGATGCCACCAGTGTAGAGGCGATGAAAGCCTATCGTGCCAATGTGCGCCGCCGCGCCGCCGCCGCCGGGCGCGACCCCGACACGGTAAAGCTGCTGTTCCTGACCTATCCCCTGGTCGACACGACAATGGAGGCCGCGCAGGAGCGCCGCCGCCTGCAACGCGAGGACGCCAACTGCCACCTTGAGGCGCAGCTCTCCGGCATGTCGCGCCTGACCAACATCGACTTCTCGCAGTACGATCCCGATGAACCGCTGCCGGAACTATTCACCAACGGCCATCAGGCCTCGCTGGCGAAGTGGATCGGCAAGACCCCGCGCGAGGTGGCGACAAGCTATTCCACGCGCATGGGCATCGACTTCACCGGCACGCCTGATCACGTGGCGGGCTTAATGCAGGATATCATGGAGGAAGTCGGCGGCGACGGCTTCCTGTTCTACAATACCTATTTTGACCGCCGCTACATCATGGAGGTGTGCGACGGGTTGGTGCCAGCACTGCAGCGCCGCGGTGTGGTGCGGACGCGCTATGCGCATAAGCACTTCAAGGACAATCTGCTGGAGTTTTAGGCGTCGTCACCCGCGGGAACCCGTTGTGCCGTGCCGTCACCCGCAACATCCAGCTGCTGGCGGCCGCGCTTTTTCGCCATGGAGGAAGGCCGAGAGCCACGAAGGGCCACAGGCGACGTACCGGTGTCATCTGCGGGGGAACTCATGGAATGTTATGGAAGTAAAATCGCCAAGGAGCCGCTGTCGTAGCAACGGCTCCGAGCCTCACAGCACCTGGATGAAGACGCCCTCGACGGTGGGTGCCGGGCCCGACCCGCGCGCCGGCACCACGGCGACATTCAGCGTGGTGTTCGCGTTTGTCGCCGCAAGCGCCTTCACCTGCGCTCCGCTCTGCGTACCCGGCAGCGGCACCAGGAACGTGACCGGGCCCTGCATGTTCGCCATGGTCGGGCCAAAGAACGCGACGCGGCCGGCGAAGAAGGGACTGTCGGCCGCAACCCGGGTCACGCCGGGCGGCGCGTTCAGCAGCACGTCGAACGAACGGCCGCCCCCTGCCGCCGGGCGCGGCGAGGTCACGGCGGCCAGCAGGCGGGCCTGCGCCGCGAGACGCGGCAGTGTCACCCGTCCGGTATTGCCTTGCCCCGCGGCCAGCAGCCGTGGTGCGGCCGCCGCCACCGCGCCCGTCGCCGGGATCAGCTCCGCGCCGGTGCCTTTTGCATTGCCGTACTGGAACCGGTCAGTGCTGAAGTGGTCGCCGGCCTTGGCGTCGGGGATGTATTTGCCCTCGCTGTCGACAAAGAAGCGGAACGGTTCGTGCATGAACGTCGCCTCATCCGCGGGCTCGGGCCGGCCACTCAGATGCAACGCCTGCTGCTTGCGCGACCACACATCCCAGAGGCGATCCATGTTGGCATGGTGCAAATAGAACACCGGATCGACCGGGGACAGGAAGTTCGTCATGTTGCCGTACGGCCCCGGATCCCATGGGCCGACGCCGCCAATGTCATTGTGCACATTGGTGTGCGGCAGGCCCTCGAGGATCGAGAACCAGGTCGACGTGTGCGGCTGCATCGTGTGTGACGTGGGTTTGACGCTGTTGAAGCTCAGCGCCTGCTGATATTTGGGCGGCAACTGCGACGCATAGAAGAAGCTCGGCGCCAGCCCGCCCAGGACAACGTCGCGCGAGCAATCGTGTGCCGTCGCATCATCCAGCTTGGGATTCTGTCGCGTCAGGTAGCGTGCGCGATCGGTGGTCGCGAAAGCCATGTTGCCCGGATCGCCAACGCCGGTCACACCTGCCCACAAACCCTCGAAGGATGTGACACCGCGCTCCGCCTCCTGCGCCAGTTGGTCCTTCGACAGGCTGTTCCAATAGGCCAGCATCGACGGCTGGATGAATTTGGTGAACGTCGTGAGGTGCGTGGTGCACGGCACGAACGCCTTATCGGTTGGCGTCAACACGCCGTTAAACATGTCGTCCGGGATTTGCGCCAGCTCGCTCCAGTCCCAGAACGGCATGCGAAATTGGAATCGTCGCTCAGCTTGCGGATGGTCTGCTCGACGTAGCCAACATAGCCGCGGTGCCAGACATAGAACCACCAGTTGCCATGCGGACAATCCATGAAATGGGTGAAATCGTTGCGGAACCAGGCGTGCGGATGATCCGGCGGTAGTTGCAGCATCGCCGCGACGCCCTTGGCGTAACTCGCCAGCATCTGCCTGCCTTCGGTGCCGGTGACGTTGTAGCGCGTGTATTTTGCCGCGCGGGCCGGTGCTGCCCCCAAGGCCGCCATGCCTGTCGCGGTCGCGGCGGACGCCAGGAATGTGCGCCGATGCAACCCGTTGCGGGTTGTACGCACGCTACCCCCAGGAAATGTCACGGCATGACGATAGAAAAGCGGATCGTTCTTGTACCGGCTCCAGATGCAACACGCGAAACCAGAATTATGGCGGGCACAATATTACTATTCTGGTATTAATATTCTGTGATCATCACATCACATTCAACCCTGTTCCAACTTGTTCGGATCGGCGTCTACGCATGCGTGCGCCGGCGGCGCGCCACCAAAGCCGACGGAGTGTCGCTACAGCCAGGCACGCAGGCGGTCCCACCAGGACAGGGATTTTGGCGGCAAGGGGATCTCCGGGCCGATGGTGACCGAGACGACGCTCAACGGCGACTTGCCGGGGCGGACGCTGGAATACTGAATTGCGTGCCAATGCATATCAGCAGCGGTGACATCGCTGCGTATCTCAGCGACATCGGCGCTGCATTCGTAGCGGTTGCCGAAGAAGCCGTTCGACAGCGTACGGACATTGCTGATGACGATACTGGTCAGTTGGGATTGGGCGCGCAGCGCGGACGTGACGCGGTCGAGCGTTGGCGCGCTGCCGCAGGCGGGCGGCGCGTTGCGATGCGCGTAGAGCACCCCACCGCCCAGCGCGAGCGCCACCGCGGGGCCAATCAACAGTTTTGTCCATTGCTGCATGCGCTGACTGCCTCATGTGAGAATCGTGCGAGTTGGAAGGCCGACAGGTCGAGCGTGCTATGGCCTGTCGTGACGCGCTCGGCCACCGCCTCGCCGATGGCGGCCGAGTGCTTGAAGCCATGACCGGAGCAGGCCGAGACAATCAGGACGCGCGACATGTCCGGATGCGTATCGATCAGAAACCCGCTATCGGGTGTGCTGGTGTAGCGACAGGCCAGCGACCGTAACGCGCGCGCGCTGACGCCGTTGAGCCGGCCGGCGATGTGCGCTGCATGCATTTGGGACGCGAGAGCGGCTGGCACCTCGCCATCATCCGTCTCGGCGTCCGTCGCTACGTCGAACTGCTCGGTCGCGACTTTGACGCCGGTGGTGCCAGCGGGGATGGGGAAGCCGTAGAAATAATCGCTGTCACCGCGACCGTGCATACGGAAATAGATCGGGCAGTGCGCGGGATCGAACAGTGCCGGATCCTCGGGGGCGAACCAGTGCAGCACCTGGGGCGTAACGCGTAGCAGGCGGTTGAAGGGCGCGCCCAGCAGGGGTGCGGTCCAGGCGCCGGCGCTGACGATCGCATGGGCGGCCTCGACCCGTCCGGCGGTGGTGTCGATCCGCACTGTATCGCCATGCTGGGCGATGGCGGTGACGCGCGTGTTCGGGAGTGTGCTTGCACCCCGGCGTGCAGCTTCGACGAGCTGGGCCGTGATGCACGCCTCGGGGTGCACGAAGCCGGCACCGGGTTCGTAATAGCCGATGTCGTCCGGCTCCAGGCCGGTGAAGCGCGGGAAGCGGTGCCTCAGCTCGTCATGCGGCAGGATCTCGTGCGGGATGGCGAACTGGCGGGCGACCGCTTCGGTGCTGCGGACGAAATCCGGCTTGCCGTGGTGAGAGGAGGCGCGCTGCGACGGCCCGATGATCAGGCCGCCGCAGGCGACCAGCAGGCGTGCGCCGGTCGCCGCCTCCAGCGTGCGCCAGATGTCGTGGGAGCGCAGGACGAGCGGGGCGTAGATGGCGCCCTCGCCCACGGCCTGGCGGGTAACGCGCGTTTCGCCATGGCTGGAGCCGTGGTCGTGCGGCGGGGCAAAGCGGTCGATGCCGATTGCCGACACGCCGCGCTGGGCGAGCTGGTACAACGCCGCGGCACCCATGGCGCCGAGCCCGATGACCACGACGTCGGCGGTAGGTGCCATGCCGGACTCCTGCGGTGCGGGGTGTATGTGGGCCAACCCGTGCAGGCGTCAATCAGGGGGCACGGCAGGACATTCGTTATGTGTACGGATCGTCGTGCGCTTGACCGGCAGGTTCGTCCAGACCGGCCCGGTCAGTCCAGACAAGCTATGCGCGCAAAGCGCCGTCAGTCACACAGGCGAAGCCGCAGGCGCGGCGGCATCATGGCGTTCGATCGGTTCGACCGCTGACATTATGCTGGACTGAGGTGAAGGACGCCATTCCCGACGGACCACAACCCGGGCCTCACTACGCGGCGGCCGTCACCGGTGCTCCCACCCGGCCGTCAGCCTCGGCGGGTGCGCTGCGACGAATGATCCTGCCCTTGCTGTGCGCACTGGGTCTGCGTGCCGCGATCGAAGGCAGCGTCCAACTGATCTGGCACCCGAGCTTCTGGCAAAAGGCCACCTGGCTGATGCACGACCCGTTTCATGGCGGGGAAATCTTCGACTGGCTCGAACTGTACATACGCCTGAGCCATCTCGAGAACAGTGCGCCCGATATCATTTCGATCAGCGACAGTTCCGGCTTCTGTTCCCTGCAATCCATCGCGATCAACCGTTTTACCGCGCCGGTGAAATTCCTGAGCCTGCATAGCGGTGTCAATCAGAATATCGCGGGCTATGCCGCCATTGCCGAGTACATGCTGCGCCATTCGCATCACATCCGCTACGTCGTGCTGTATCTGTTTCCGCAATTTCTGCCGGAACCCATCCCGATGGAGGTGGCAGATCTCGGCCCGATCACCTATGACGATCTCGCGTCGTTCCGGGCTTATCTGACGCCACCGAGCGTCTTTGCCTCGCCCTACGCCAAGGCTTGGATGTTCGATGACTGGCGGTTTCATCCCAGTGACATGGTCGACCACAACGTGCCGTCGTTGCAGTCATCCGAGCACGGTCGATGCCGCGCTCGGATGGCTGCCCGAATTCGATGTCCGATACGATCGGGTCAACGCCCGTGCGTCGTTCGCTCCGGACCACCCAGACCACTGGTACGATTATCTGGGCCTCACTGACCCGTCATCGACCAACGTGCAGCTCAATGCGTTCGACCGGATGGTGCGCAGCCACGGCGCAAAGTTGGTCATCGCGTTCGCACCGATTTCGCGGCGTTTGATCAAGCCGGGAGATCCGAATATTCCGCTTGCGGACCAGGCACTGGCCCGCTTTCAGCGCGAGCACCCGATGTGACATTCCTGTTTCCGCTGATCACGCCGTGGAGCCCGGAGAAGATGGGGATGTTCAATCACGTCTCCCGGGAATACACCTTCCTCAGCTCCGAACGCATGGGCCGCGCGCTGGCGCGGCTGATCCGCGATCCGGCCACGATCCCACGCTATACCGCGCAGTATAAGCCCCTGACCGCCCCCGGTCCGGTGACGGTCACGCCGCTCGGGCCACCCAATCCCACGCTGCTGGCGCCGGCACTGGCGCTGTATCTCTGCGCCTCACCGCTGATCCGCGCGACAGCGCGCTGTTCTCGCGGCGGGTGCAAGACCTGATGGCCGCGGAACCGGCCTTTCAGTACGCCATGCAGGATGAACGGCAGCGGTGAGCGTCGCAAGATCAGCTGCATATCAAGATCGGTTTCGATCTGAGCAGATGAACGCCGTTCCCGTCGCGGTCACCGGCCATCCCGCCTGCGCCGGCGCGCCGGGCGGCACGTCGCAATGGGTGCATCTGTACGGCAACATGATCTTCACCTACGACTCACCGGAGGCAAACGTGCGCGAGCCAGTGAGCTGGTTGGAATCGTCGTATGTACTGGTGCCGACGGTCGTCGAGGATGGCGTGCGCAAGTTTGACGGCTATTGCCCCGAACCGTCGATGGCCGCCACGTCATGACGTTCATCTCGCTCAACTACCTGTTCGTGTTCCTGCCGGTCGTCGTCGGCCTCTGATCTGCTGTTGCGCCGCACCTGGCTCGCCAATGTCATCGTGTTCATCGCCAGCTATATCTTCTACGCCGTCGCCGCGGCCTGATATCTCATTCCGCTGGTGGTCACATCGCTGCTGGACTTCCTGGTCGGGTTGCTGCTGTCGCGCGAGGACCGGCCCACCCGCCGCCAGCTGCTGCTGATCGTCAGCCCGACCGCCAATCCGGGCCTGCTGGCGTTCCTCAAATACACGCCGTGGCTGACCGAGAACGTGAACCTTGGCCTCGCCGCGCTCGGGCTGAACGTCGTGATACCAACGCTCGACGTCTCGCTGCCGCCCGGCATCTCCTTCTACACGTTCCAGACGATGAGCTACACGATCGAGGTATACCGGCGCGAGATGAAGGCGTCGCGTCACCTGATCGATTACATCGCGTTCGTGACCTTCTGGCCGCATCTGGTCGCCGGACCAATCATGCGCGCGCGCACAACCTGCTGCGTCAGCTCGAGCGCGTGCGCCCGGTGGTCACCGCCGACGAAACACGCTACGCGCTGATGCTGATAGCATGGGGGTTGTTCAAGAAGGTCGTGCCGGCCGACAGTTTCGGCAACATCGTCGATTCCATCGACGAGCTTTACAAGGCCAACGTCCCATTCGCGGGTGCCGGGCTGCTGTTCGGCTACGCCTTCTCTCGACAGATCTACTGCGACTTCTCCGCCTACACCGACATCGCGCGCGGCTCGGTAAAACTGATCGACGTCGACCTAATCCGCAATTTCAACACACCCTATTTCGCCGCATCACCGACCGAGTTCTGGCACCGCTGGCACATCTCGCTGTCGACTTGGCTACGCGACTACCTCTACATCCCGCTGGGCGGCCTGTGGGACGGCGCCGGCATCCTGTTCATCCTGTGGGGCGTGTGGCACGGCGTCATGCTGGTGCTGTTCAAGGTGGTACCGGTTCACCGGTTTCTGACCAGACGGCTGGGCGTCATCGGCAAGTGGCTGTCGATCCTCCTCACCTGCCATATCGTCTGCCTGGGATGGATCCTGTTCCGCGGCCATACCGCGACCATCATCCCGCTGCTGCAGTCCATTCCGGCGCTGTTCCAGCCTGGCAACCTGATCCTGTTTCACGCCTTCGCACGCGGCGTCATCATTCTGGGCGCAGTCACACTGCTGGCCGATTACCTGGGATATCGCAAGGACGGCGCATTCAACGACCTATTCAAGACGATGAACCCTTATATCGGAACCGCTTTGATCGCCGCATGCTATTGCGGCCTCATGATGATGGGCAAACGCGAATCCGTGCAGTTCATTTTCTTCCATTTACGAAACGAATTAGCCGCGACGAAAGACGCAAACGCTCTCCAGCCTTGCGGACCAGAGGAACTGATCGATCGCGGTGGCGACCGTGAGGACGTAGCCGGCGGCGCACAGCGCACGGGCATCTCGGCCGAATGTCGCGGGGTTGCAACTGACATAGACAATTATCGGCACACCAGAAGCGGCGATCTGGCTGATCTGCGCGGCGGCCCCGGCATGCGGCGGATCCAGCACCACGGCGGCGAAACCCGCCAGCTCCTTCGCCGACAGCATCTGCCGCGCGAGGTCGCGCCGCGTCGCGGTGACGCGGCCGGACAGGCCGGCTTGGTTGATCGCCTGGGTCAGCGCGGTGACGGCCGGCGCATCGCCCTCCCACGAAGCCACGCGCCACTTGCCCGCCTGCGCGGCGGCGAGTGCGAAGGTCAGGGTGCCGCAGCCGGCGTAAAGTTCAGCAATGCGGGCGCGAGCCGGCAAATGCGACAACGCGTGCAGCACGGCATCGACGATCGCGCGCTCGCCGGCCGCAGTCGCCTGCAGGAAGGCGCCGGGAGGTGGCCGCACCGTCACGCCAGACAGCACAGTGGTGGGCGGGCGCAACAGGCAGATCGTTTCAGCGTCGTCGAGGCTGGCGCCGGTATGCGCCCAGGCGATGCGCGGCAGGGAATGGGCGCGGGCGAAGGCGGTCAGCGCGGTGCGGTCCTCCAGCGACGGGGCCGCGTCGGTGCGCAGCAGCAGGTCGGGGCCGGACTCGAGCAGATTAATCAGCACCGCGCCCTGGCGGCGCAGCGCGCGGCTGTCACGCAGCAGCGCGCGCAGCCGGGCGAGCAGGGCCAGCAACGTCGGGTGCAGCACCAGGCAGTCGGCGAGGTCGACCACCGCGGCGGCGCGCGGGCCGTGCAGGCCCAAAATCAACCGCCCGCCGGCACGGCGCAGCGCGAAATCCAGGCGGCGGCGTTCGCCGGGCAGACCGGGCAGCAGGGTGATCGAAGGCGGGGTGAAGCCGGCGGCGCGCAGGGCCGCGGTCAGCAGCTCCGCCTTCCAGGCGCGATAGGGCGCGTCGTGCCAGTGCTGCAAAGCACAGCCGCCGCAGGCGCCGAAATGGCGGCAGGGCGGGTCGGCGCGGTCGGAGCTGGCGGCGAGAAGCGTGTCGGCCGCGGCGTGCCAGCCGTCACCACGCGGGGCAATCGGGTGGGCGGTGACACGCTCCCCCGGCAGGGTCAGCGGCAGGTAGAGCGGCGTGCCATCCGGCAGGGACGCGATGCCGTCGGCCTCGGCGCCGACACGCGCGATGGTGACGTCGGTGGCAGGGGGTGGTTTGCGGGGCGCGCGCACGGGATGGGCAGGTAGAGCGAATCGGGCGGCAGGGGAATGCCGTGCGGCACACGTTTGATTGCTGCACGAGATGGCTTGCGGCGCGGGCAAATGACCACCATCACCACCGGGCTGACTGACCAGGAGAGACATAGTGGCGTACAACCGACCGCTCGGGGGCAAATTGCTGGGGGGCGTGATGATCGCGGGACTGGGATTGCTGCTGCAGAGTTGCGCAAAACCGCCGCCGGCCTCCAACGCACGGGTGTTCGCCACCGACATGATGGGGGGGGCCAAGCAGTGCACAGTGCCGTCGGTCACCCCGGCCACCGGGAAGCCGGTGGCCGTGGCGATGAAGGTGGGCAATGACGGCGGCTGGTGCGCGATCACGGTGGCCAATGACGGCAAACCGTTTGCCGCCGGGCTGCTGGCGCGCGACCCGGCGCATGGACGGGTGCTGATCCACACCGTCGGCGACAACACGCGAATCGACTACACGCCGGAGACGCGGTTCACCGGCACGGATTCCTTCGCCGTGCAGCTGCTGCCGAGCAACGCGACGATCCAGGCCAACGTGACAGTGACGCCGCCCTGAGACGCCACCCCGAGGACGGATTGACGGCCTGCCTCAGCGACCAACGTCAGTTGTGCTTGACCCGCGCGCGCGTGGTCTTGCGCACCGGGGCCTGGGCGACCTCGGTTGGGCAGGTCTCCAGCGTGGCGGGCACCAGATCCTTGCCGGCGGCATAGACGGCGAGGTCGCTGGCGCTGCTCAGTGCCATGACCTCGGTGAACAGCATGCCGTCATGAGCGCAGAAATCGCCGCCCAGGCGCAGGCCGCGGTCGGACTCGGCGTTGGCCATCTCGGTGGTGAAGCGGTCGTGTTCCGCCTGGGCGCGGCGGCCGTATTTGCGCTTCATCATGTCGCCGATATCGGCCTCGTTGCCAACCAGGGCGGGCTGGTACTTGTGGATGAAGGCATTGTAGTCGCTGTCGTCATGGCAGCCAGTCGCCAGCACCATCAGCTCGCTGCGTAGCGCCGCGACCTCCACCGCGCCGCGCTCTGGGGGCGTCAGGCAGCTCATATCGGCCTGGGCCTGCGCCTGCTGTGCGGCGAGCAGGCCAAGAGCGGCAAGGCTGTAGGCAAGACGACGCATGCGAGGGTCTCCATCTGACGCGACTCGGAGGGAAATCGCACAGCGCGCCCGTGACTGGGAAGCCTGATGTGCCCGAATTAATGTGAGTGGCTCGATTGTGTGATGACGGGCTTACTCCGAGATCACCACACCCTGCGCGGTGTCGGAGTGGAATTCGCCCATGAAGGGGTAGCGACCCGGGCCGAGCGGGTGCAGCCAGATCTTCGCGTAAGTGCCGGGGGCAATCACCTTCTCGACATGCAGCGCGGCGGAGTCGAATTCGTCCGCCGTGGCGTCCTCGTTGCGCACGATCAGGACGGCGCGCTGGCCAGTACGGACGTGGATTTCCGCCGGCTGGAAGCGGTGGTCCTTGAGTGCGACGTCGATCGGCGTCGGATCGTCGGCGCGCGCCGGGACGGCAAGGCCGAGCACAGCGCACAGGGTCAGGAACGCGGCGTTGCGCGGCGGCAAATGGGGCATGGGCGTCGGGTCTCCGTCGTAGTGGGGGACGTCTGTCTTTAGATGCAAATCGCTCTCAATTGCAATTACTTGTTGCGAGTGCCTCGCAATTGCGAATAAACCCCCCGGTGGATCACGGCACGGGGACCAGGGGCATGCGGATGACGGATGGCGGTGAGTGCGTTGCGGGATCACCCCTGCCCTGCCCGCACGGTTGCGGACGGTTGCGGCGCATGGCCGCTGCGGCGATGGCCTGCGGGATGTTGGGGGGTGCGCCGGTGCATGCCGCACCGCCGGTCGCCACGCTGCCGACCGATGAAACACTGCAACTTGGTGGGGCCGAGAACGGGCCGTTCGAGTTCCTGAACGGTATCTCGCGCAGCGATTACCTGCTGGGCGATATGTGGGGGCTGCGCACGGCGCTGAGCAAGCTCGGCGTGACTTTCGCACTGGAGGAGACCAGCGAGGTGCTGGGCAACGTCACCGGCGGGGCGCAGCGCGGTGCGGCGTATGACGGGCTGACGCAGATAATTGTGCAGCTGGACACGCAGCGCGCGTTCGGCTGGCACGGCGGCACCTTGAATGTCAGCGCGTTGCAGATCCACGGCACCAATCTGAGTGCAAACAATCTGCTGACGTTGCAGACCGCGAGCGGTATCGAGGCGGACCGCAGCACGCGACTGTGGGAGCTGTGGTACCAACAGAAGTTCCTGGATGAGGATCGGATCGATCTCAAGGTGGGGCAGCAGAGCCTCGACCAGGAATTCATGGTCAGCCAGAACGCCAGTTATTTCATGAACACAATGTTCGGCTGGCCGATGGTGCCGTCGGCGGATCTGCCGGGCGGCGGGCCGGCCTATCCGCTGTCGGCGCTGGGTGTGCGGCTGCGGGCGCACCCGATCGATCCGGTGACGTTCCTGTTGGGAATGTTCAATGGCAGCCCGGTGAGGAACAACAGCTTCAACGCCGGCGATCCGCAGATGCAGAATCCATCGGGCACCAGCTTTCCGCTGAACGGCGGGGCGCTGGTGATCGGGGAGCTGCAGTATACCTATCCGTCGCTGGGGACGATGCTGTATGCGGACCAGTCGGAGCCGCTGGCGCGCACCTATAAGCTGGGATTCTCATACGATACCGAGAGTTTCGCCGACCAGCAGTTCGACAACACGGGGCTGTCGCTGGCCAATCCGGCGAGCGGCGGCAATCCGCAGAGCCATCGCGGAAATTACAGTATCTATGCGGTGGCGGATCAGTTGGTGTGGGTGGATTCGAAGGAATCTGACCGGACCGTCAACCTGTTCATTCGCGCGCTGGGCGCGCCGCAGGCGGATCGCAATCTGATCACCTTCAGTCTGAATGCCGGCATGACGTTCCATGAACCATTCCTTGGGCGGGATGATGACACGTTCGGCATCGGCATGGGATATGCCAAGGTGAGCACCAGCGCGGCGGCGCTGGATCGGGCCACTGCGGCCTTCAACCGGGGGTCGTTCGTGCCGGCGCGCGGTGGTGAGACCTATATCGAGATCACCTATCAGTACGCGGTCGCGCCGTGGTGGCAGGTGCAGCCCGACATCCAATACGTGTTCAATCCAGGCGGCGGGATTGCCAATCCGAATGTACCCACGCAGCGGGTCAGCAACGAACTGGTGCTGGGCCTGCGCACCAACATCCTGTTTTGATCTAAAGGGGAAACGAGATGAACTGCTCGATGGGGGCTGTCAGCACGATTGTATTGGTGGCGTTCGGTGCCTGGATGGTGCCGGGCGGTGTGGCCCGCGCCGAGGCGCCGCATGGGTTCCTGGAGACTGTCCACCGGCACGTCACGCTGACCTCGACGGTGCCGGAGAATGGCGATCAGAATCCTTATGCCATCGTGGTGGCGCTGATATCGGCGGGGAAGGTCCAGAAGGATGATGTGCTGATCGACAACTTCAACGACCTGTCGAATCTGCAGGGCACTGGCAGCACGGTTGTCGATTACAATCCGGCGACGAAGAAGACAACGCTGTTCGCGGCGGTGCCGCGGCATCTGCCGCAATGTCCAGGTGGGATTGGGCTGACCACGGCGATGGTGATGCTGAAAAGCGGGTGGCTGATCGTCGGCAGCACGCCCAGCACGGATGGCACGGCGGCGACGAAGGGCGCGGGTTGCCTGCTGGTGCTGGATGCCAATGGCAAGCTGGTCGACACCTGGGCGGGGCCGGACATCAATGGCCCGTGGGGCAACATGGCGGTGAGCGATAACGGCGGCACCGCGAGCCTGTTCGTCAGCATGGCGGGGTTCGGTGTGCCGGGGCCGCAGGTGCTGGATCCCAAGACCGGCCTGCCAGTGATCGTGCCGAAGGCGACGGTGCTGCGGATCGACCTGACGATCGCGGATGGCAAGCCACCGGCGATCAGGAGCAAGACGGTCGTCGCGGACGGGTTTGGCGAACGCGCCGACCGCGATGTGTTCCTGATCGGGCCGACCGGGCTCGCATTGGCGCAAGATGGCACGCTGTATGTGTCCGATGCGTTGGAGAACCGGATCGTGGCCATTCCCGCGGCGACGACGCGCACCAGCAGCGCTGGCACCGGCCGCGAGGTCACCAAGGGTGGGTTGATGCTGCGGCCGCTCGCGCTGCTGCTGCTGCCGAACGGCCATCTGCTGGTGTGCAATGCGCAGAATGGCAAGGTGGTGGAGCTGGATCCGGTGGCGGGGAAGCAGATCTATGCGCAGTGGGTTGATACCAACCAGGCGCAGTCGCCGCCGGGCAATGGCGACCTGTTCGGTCTGGCGCTGCGGCCGGACGGCAAGGGGTTTTATTACGTCGCAGATGACATGAATACCGTGATGGAGGCACGCTGAGCATGGCATCGGAAGTTCCGACCCGCCCGTCGCGACGCGGGCTGCTGGCCGCCGCGGGCGGGCTGGTGGCCGCGGTCGGCGGTGGCTTCGCCGCGGGTGCCGCGGTGCCGCAGGCGGCGAAGGCGCGTGCGCCGGTCGAGCCGTTCTTTGGTGCGCATCAGGGCGGCATCGTGACGCCGGCGCAGGACCACACCTATCTCGCGGCGTTCGACCTGCGGACCACCAAGCGCGAAGACGTGATGAAGCTGTTGCGGAGCTGGACCGATACCGCGGCGCGGATGAGCTTGGGTGCGCCCGCTGCGCCGCCCGCCGCGACCCTGGATGCGCCGGGAACGGACTCCGACGAGGCGCTCGGGCTGACCCCTGCGCGGCTGACGGTGACGTTCGGGTTCGGCGCCGGGCTGTTCGAGAAGGCCGGCAAGGATCGCTACGGCCTGGCGGTGGTGCGGCCGGCGGCGCTGGTCGATCTGCCTCGGTTCAACGGCGATCAACTGGTGCCGACGCGCACGGGCGGGGATCTGTCGGTGCAGGCGTGCTCGGACGACCCAATGGTGGCGTTTCACGCGGTGCGGCAGCTCTCGCGGCTGGCGTACGACATCGCCGAGATCCGCTGGACGCAGAGCGGCTTTCAGTCGCGTCAGGCGAAGGGCGGCACGCCGCGCAACCTGATGGGGTTCAAGGACGGCACCCACAGCCCGCCGCAGGTCGATCCCGTTGTCTGGGTCGGCACCGAGGGGCCGGCGTGGATGCAAGGCGGCAGCTATGTGGTGGTGCGACGCATCCGCATGGCGCTGGAACATTGGGACCGCACGAATGTTGGGTTTCAGGAACAGACGCTGGGGCGCCACAAGGTTTCGGGCGCGCCACTGGGGCTGAGGGACGAGTTCGCGCCGCTGCGGCTGGACCGGGCCGACAAGGACGGCAACCCGATCATTCCGGAGAATGCTCATGTGCGGCTGGCGAATGCCGCGAGCAATGGCGGGGCGGAGATCCTGCGGCGTGGGTATTCGTATAACGACGGGGTGAATTTCACCGCCGAGCGCTGGCCGCCATGGCGGCAAGGCATGGAATACGATGCCGGGCTGCTGTTCGTGGCATATCAGCGCGATCCGCGGACCGGGTTCGTGAAGATCTTCGAGAACATGGCGAAGTTCGACATGCTCAATCAGTTCGTCACCCATACCGGCGGCGGATTGTTTGCGTGCCCGGGCGGGGTGCGCGAGGGGGAGTTTGTCGGGCAGCGGTTGTTTGTGGGGGTCTAGGCACGCGCGGCAGGGCGTCGGTCCGGTGCCGGTTCGACATCGGCGCCCAGAGAGCCAATGATGAAGTCGATGAATGTGCGCACCTTGGCCGGCACGTGGTTGCGGGAGACGTGATAGACGTAGAGAGGAAACCGCTCATCCGACCAATCAGGAAACAGGTTGATGAGTGCGCCGCTACCGAACTGATGCTCAAGGCCGAGATCGATGACTTGGGCGACGCCGAAGCCCGCCAGGCAGGCGCCCAGTTTGGTGCCTGAATCGGTGACAGTCAGCCGCCCGTTGACCGCAACCGAAACGGTCTTGTGGCCCTGGCAGAATTCCCAGTCGAAGGGCTGCCCGGTCGCCACATCGATCGCACGGATGCATTGATGGGCATCGCTCGCCAGGTCCCGCGGGTGGCCCGGCCGGCCGTGGCGATCGACGTAGGCCGGCGCGGCGACCGTGAGAATGCGCGCGTTGAGCAGGCGGCGGGCAATCAGCGCTGATGGTGTTGGCTCGCCGAAGCGGACCGCGAGATCGAAACCGTCGCTGACCAGGTCGCCAATGCGGTCCCTGGTTTCGATGCGAAGATCGAGCTCCGGGTGGTGCCGGAGGAAGTCCCTTAGTCTCGGGGCCAGAACCATGTGGGAGAACAGCGGATCGACGTTGACCCGCAAGCGGCCACGAACGGACTCGCGGGACTTCGCGGCTTCGGCCGCCGCCTCGCCGATCCCCGCCAGATGCTGGGCGACACGCTGGCACAGCGCGCGTCCCTCATCGGTGAGTTCGACCGCGCGGCTGGTGCGCTCGACCAGCCGCGCGTTGAGGCGCGATTCAAGTCTTGCGATCGCCTTGCTGACGCCGGATTGCGTCATGCCGAGCCGCTCGGCGGCCTTGCCGAACCCGCGCGTATCGGCGACCGCGGCAAGGACGAGCAGGCCAGCGACCAGCCGGCTGTCGATTTCCGCAATGGTTGATGCCTCCCAGTCATCCAAGGAATGACCGCTGAGTGTGTAACGCCCGCCCCCGACATAGGCCACGGTCGTCGTGCCACCCCTGCCACTGACAAGAGCGATTGGGGGCGTCGACCCGAACGGAGACCAGCATGGACCCGACCGAAGCCATCACGTCCGCGATCCATGGCTATTTCGACCTGATGTACGGCGCGGACGACACGGCGTTCCCCGCGGTGTTCCATGACGCCTGTGTGATCCACGGCGTGCGCAATGGACGGTTGGTTGCGTGGTCGGCGGCGGAGTTCCGCGCGGTGACGCGAGGCCGGCCATCACCCGCGGCGATGCACGCGCCACGCGCGCAGGGCATCCTTGGGATTGAGCAAACAGCGCCCGACCTGGCGGTGGCCAAGGTGCGCGTGCGGATTGGGCAAATCGTGTTCGTCGATCATCTGATATTTCATTGCGTCGACGGAAGGTGGATTGTTACGTCGAAGGCATTCCATATCGAGCAGGTGTTGCCAGCAGGGTCGTAAGCCCACACGGAAACGCTGGAGAGGCCTCGAGCACGACCGCTGACTCTTGGCGATTTCATTCAATTACCACCGAGGCAAAGCGATCAGGGTAGCTCCAGTAGCCTGGAGTTGGTTCGCACGCCTCGCCGACGGAGATGAGCTATGCGGTCGAGACCCAGTACCTCGGTGGGGGCACCGGATCGCGACGATATATCGCCCCCTCGCATGAGGTCGCCGCGATCGCTTCATGCCACGCGGATCCCTCCCTCTGTGCAACATGATGAATGAAAGAGACACCGAATGAAGATCCTCATGGTGCTGACATCGCATGATCAGCTCGGCAACACCGGGCGCAAGACCGGCTTCTGGCTGGAAGAATTCGCAGCCCCGTACTTCGTGTTTCGCGATGCCGGCGCGCAGTTGACGCTCGCCTCGCCCAAAGGCGGGCAGCCGCCGATCGATCCGAAGAGCGACCTGCCGGAAGGTCAGACGCCGGCCATGGCGCGATTCAAGCGGGATAAGGCAGCGCAAGAGGCGTTGGCGCACACCGCCAAACTGTCCGACATGCGGTCGGAGGATTTCGACACGATCTTTTATGTGGGCGGGCACGGTCCGATGTGGGATTTGGTCGATAATACCGACTCCATCGCGTTGATCGAGTCCTTCTACAATTCCGGCAAAGTCGTTGCAGCAGTGTACCATTCGCCGGCGGTGTTCCATCGGGTGATGTCCAACGGCGTGCCGATGGTGAAGGGCAAGCGCGTGACCGGTTTCACCAACGGCGAGGAGGAAGCGGTGCATCTCACCGCCGTTGTGCCGTTCCTGGTGGAGGATGAGCTGAAGCGCGTCGGCGGTCTGTATGAGAAGGCCGCCGATTGGGAGAGTTTCGCGATCACGGATGGTCGGCTCATCACCGGGCAGAATCCGGCGTCCTCGACCGCCACGGCGCAGGCTCTGGTGACGCTGGTCGCGCAGATGGCATAAGCGTCGCGGGTTCGGCGCGGCGGGTTTGACGGGACCGCGGTGCGCGGGAGGCCCGGCGCCGTCGCATGCGGTGTCAGGGCTGGGTTCGGCGCCGCAGCGGGTCAGTTCGAACTTCCGGCGTCGAGCCGTCTCGGACGCTCAGGTGGGCCGATCGATTAGGCGGTGCCGGCCAAAGGCGGTCATTCCATCCAGCGCGCACGCAGCGTGGGGTTTCACTCTATTGGCGATATTCGGACCTGCAGAGGCGGGTGCTTATTGCGCGCGCTCAGGGATTGCCGATAAGCAAGCGGAGCGGCAAAAGCGGACCCACTGCGATGTATTCGTGGTCCATGAGATTTTGCTTGGCCAACGGTAGGCCCTCCATGATGGCCTGCGCCTCGGCGACGTCCGTGGAATCCAGCAAGAAGACGACGCCGCGCCCATCGGTACGCGAATACCATTCGCGAATCTTCCCATTGAGATAGAGCTGCACGGTCTGCCGAATTTCTGCTGGCATAACCGGCATGACTTGTTCGCGTGTGACGCCCGCCTTCACGGTAAGGATGACCATCACCCCGGTGATTGTGGGCGAGATGGTTTGCGCTTGGGCAACGGATGGATGGGCCACGGATGTAGCGCCTATCTGAGTTAGGGTGAGTGCCAAAACAACGTTGCGGATTGTTTTCATCGGTCTCGTTTCTCGGATCACGGCGGTCACCTCTGTTCTTTGAGATAGCCCATCAGCCAATCCTCCGGCCCGAGGGCGATGAGAGCCGTCTTCAGCCGTTTGGTCAGGCCGGTCGCGCGGTAGTGGTCGTGCACCCCATCAAGGACATTGATTATTGCAAGGTTCCTCTTAGCCTTCAGGCTATTGTCGCGACCGTCGCCTACACGCTCCGAAGGAAGTCGATCATGGCAGCGGTGACCTCCGGCGCACGTTCTTGCTGGGTCCAATGGCCGCAGCCCGGCAGCATGACCGCCGGCCGGAGCTTGGGAACCATCGCCGACTGCTGCGCAATGAACCGGGAAAACACGGCGGCGACAAAATCCCGGTCGCCCGCGATGTAGAGCGCGGGAACGGTCACCTTCGCTCCGGCAAGAGGCGCCAGCAGCTCCCAGCTGCGATCAATGTTGCGCCACCAGGCAAGGGGACCGCGGAGCCCGCTCCGCGTGAATTCCGCGACGTAAACGTCGATGTCGGATTCCGTGACCCACGCCGGCAAGGACACTGGATCGGTCAAGACGGTACCCGTCCGGGGCACCATTCCGGCTGGAAACCCTCCTCCCGCGGACGGCGGCCTGTCGCCGGAGAGCGCGTAGAACTGGGAACGAAACGTGCGACGCAGGTCGCGCCCGAGCGCCGCCTCGGCTTCGGGGGTCTGAAGGAAGAGCTGGTAAAACACAGCATTCTCGTTCCGCGGCATGAGCGTCGTTGGCGGCCCTGAGTCGCCAAACCCCCGCGGCCGGAACGGCGGGCTGAGCGCGATAACAGCACGGAAAAGGTCGGGGCGCAGAAGCGCCGCTTGCCACGCTATCGCGGTGCCGATGTCATGGCCGGCGATGACCGCCTGCCTGGCACCCAACGCGTCGACGAGACCCACAATGTCGCCGATGTCATGGAGGATCGTATACTTCTCCACCTCCTCCGGCCGGTCGCTTCGCCCGTAGCCGCGCAAATCGGGTGCCACCGCGCGGAATCCAGCCTTCGCCAGCGCCGGGAGCTGATGCCGCCAGGAATACCAGCACTCAGGAAAGCCGTGGCAGAGGATGATGAGCGGTCCTTGACCCTGCTCGGCCACGTGCAGGCGGATGCCATTGGTTTCGATCATGCGATGCGTCACCTCGGGCATCGCCGAATCCACCCAAGATGTCGGCTCAGGGCCAGCCCCGCCGGGTTCGGCCGTGGCGGCCTTAGACGGCTCCGCGAAAGCAGCACCGACGGTGAGCGCAGCCCCCGCCCAGAGCATGTCACGTCGGGATAACGTCGCATCTCGCATTGCACTGCTCCCTTGATTGTCCCGCATCTGATTGTCCCGCATCGGGGGCCTCGACATCGCCGTGACTCCTGGTGTGCGACATGACTGCGGATTTGCGCGTCAGATGTGCGACCACTTTCAGTGCACGACTACCCGCCATAATATTGATGGGCCATGAAGCAGAACTTCACAGTCAGGCGAGCTGCGCTCGACGGCATCGAGGCGTTCCTAAGCGTTGCCGCGCACCGCAGTTTTCGCAAAGCGGCCGCGGAACTCGGGGTGACGCCATCGGCGATCAGCCAGGCGGTACGCACACTTGAGGCGCGCGTCGGCGCAGCACTTTTCATCCGCACGACGCGCAGTGTCGGCCTGAGCGAAGCCGGCGAGCGATTTCACGCGCGTGCAAAGCCTGCTTTCGAGGCGCTTGTCGCCGCAAGCGAGGTTGCGCGTGACCTCGGACAGCGGCCTGCCGGGCTGTTGCGCCTCACGGCGCCACGCGCGGTGGTGCCGCTCCTGCTGGAGCGGCTGATCGCGTCGTTCTGCCAAGCCTATCCCGAGGTCGAAGTGGAGATCGTTGCGAGTCCCGACCTGGTCGATATCGCTGCCGAAGGGTTTGACGCCGGCATCCGGCTCGGCCAGTTCATCGAGGCCGATATGATCGCGGTGCGTCTGGCGCCATCGCACTCGCTGACTGTGGTCGGCAGCCCCGACTATCTGCGCCGGCGGCAGCGGCCGGAGCGCATCGACGATCTGCGCCGGCACGCCTGCCTGCGCATGCGCAGCTCCAACGGGTCGATCACGCCCTGGTCCTTTGTCGACGGCAACGAGGCCGTCGAAGTCATCGTTTCAGGACCTTTTATCGCCAACGACATGCCCACAATTCTTGGCGCGGCGGTCGAAGGACTGGGCCTTGCGCAGGTTCCCGGGCCGATCGCGGCCGGCGCGGTGAAAGCGGGAAAACTCGTGCGCGTGCTGGAGCCGTTCGCGCCAATGGCGCCGGGGGTGTTTCTCTACTATCCCGGCCACCGGCAAATGATGCCGAAGCTGCGAGCCTTCATCGATCATGTGAAGAGCCGCGCGGGCGCACCCAACAAAACCCGAAGTCACATCGATGACCAGCGATCACGCGGGATGAAAATGCGCTGACGTGGCAAGCGCGGACCAAAATAGATTGAAGTCACGATGGGCCTAAAACCACGATGCAAGGCCTATCGACCGCTGTTGCAGGGACAATATCGCACCTCCATACGCGACCCTAACCTACTCCGGAGTTACTGCTTTTCATAAGCAAGTATTCGCACTTCACTGACGGGCACCGGAGCAAGCTCCTGATTTCCCATCTCCTCGGCGTAGCGATCGAGGAAATCCATCAGGCTCATGCTGATGAAAATTGGAGGTCTGCTGATGAATGTCAGTAGGTCCGGATGTACCAGTCAGCGGGCCCGGGATACCCCCGCCCGCCCATCCGGGGTAAGCTCGCCTCGTCCCACTCGGTCCGGCCCCAACGGTGACCAGCCCCCTGCCCACACCCGCGTCTCCCCTCGCCGCCAACGTGATGCATTTCGCGCGCTTGCTGCGGCGCGCCGGGCTGCCGGTGGGCCCGGCCGAGACGCTGGCGGCGCAGCAGGCGCTGGCGCAGGTCGAGCTGGGGAACAAGACCGAGGCACGGACGGCGCTGCGCGCCACGATGGTGCACCGGCACGAGCAGCAGGAGGTGTTCGACCAGGCCTTCGCACTGTTTTGGCGGGATCCGACCGCAGCGCAGCAGGCGGCGGCGATGGCGATGCTGGAGGCACAGAAGCAGAAGAAGGCCGAGCGGCCCTCTGCCGGCAGCCGTCGCGTGGCCGAGGCGATGGCGCCACCGCGCCAGCCGGCGAAGCCACCCGAGGACCAGACAGTGCAGGACGCTGTGCTGACGGTCTCGGACCAGGAGCGACTGCAGCGGATGGACTTCGAGGCGATGAGGGCCGAGGACATCGCAGCGGCGAAGCGGGAAATCCGACGGCTGGCGCTGCCGCTGGATCTGCGGCGAACACGGCGGCTGCGGCCGGACGCGATGGGCCCGGTGATCGACCTGCGGCGGACCATCCGCGCCAGCCTGCGCCAAGGCGGCGAGATCCTGACCATCGCGCGCAACCGGCGGCAGACGCGGCCGCCGCCGCTGGTGGTGCTGTGCGATATCTCCGGATCGATGGCGCGGTATGCTCAGATTCTATTGCATTTTCTGCATGCGGTGACGAATGAACGGGACCGCGTGCAGATCTTCCTGTTTGGCACGCGGCTGACCAACATCTCGCGGCAGTTGCGGCATCGCGACGCCGAGGTAGCATTCCAGATGGTTGCACATGTGGTGCCCGACTGGTCCGGCGGCACGCGGATCGGCGAGGCGCTGGCGGCGTTCAACCGCTTCTGGGCCAAGCGCGTGCTGGGTCAGGGCGCGGTGGTGCTGCTGATCACCGACGGGCTGGACCGTGACGGCGCGGCCGGGCTGGCCGAGAACATGGACCGGCTGCACCGGTCGTGCCGGCGGCTGATCTGGCTGAACCCGCTGTTGCGTTGGAGCGGTTTCGAGCCAAAATCACAAGGGATTCGCGCGATGCTGCCGCACGTGGACGAGTTCCGTCCGGTGCACAACCTGGCCAGCCTGCGCGGTCTGGTCGAACTGCTGTCGCGCCCGATGCCGCCTCGGCGGGCGGGCCTGCGTGAGGGGATGGCGTCATGAGCATGGGAATGAGTGCTGGAGAAGCGGAAGACGTGTTGGGCCTGGCAGCCCGGTGGCGCGCGGCGGGCGAGGATGTGGCGATCGCCACAGTGACCGAGACCTGGGGCAGCTCGCCCCGGCCGGCGGGAAGCCAGATGGCGGTAACGACCTCGGGGAAGATGGCGGGGTCGGTGTCGGGCGGGTGCATCGAGGGCGCGGTGGCCGATGCGGCGATGAAGACGATCGCGAGCGGGGTGCCGCAGTTGCTGGATTTTGGGGTGACGCATGAGCGGGCCTGGGAGGTCGGGCTAGCGTGCGGTGGCAAGGTGAAGGTGTTCGTGGAGAAGCTGGCGTGATGGCGCCGCCGTCATGCCAGGGCGTGGCTCCGGCATCCACGCTTTGCCTCCGGGCGATCGTTAAAGCCGTGGATGCCGGGGCTTCGCCCGGCATGACGTGGAAGGGTGAGCGCCTATGACCCCGGAAATCCTTGCCGCGCTTGATGCGGCCAAGCGCGCCGGGCAGCCGATCGTGCTAGGGACGCGGCTGCCGGACGGGATGCAGCAGTTGCTGCCGGATCCCGCCGCGTCGGAGGCTGTGAACGAGGCTGCGCGCGCCGCCCTGGCCGATGACGAAACCCGCACTGCGAAGGTCGGCGATCACGACTGGTTCCTGCACGTCTACAACCCGCCGCTGCGGCTGATCGTGGTCGGCGCCGTGCACATCGCCCAGGCACTGGTGCCATTTGCCGCGGCGACCGGGTTCGCGGTCATTGTCGTCGATCCGCGGCGGGCATTCGCCTCGGACGAGCGGTTCCCGAACGTGGCCGTGTCGACCGAGTGGCCGGACGAGGCGATGGAGAAGCTGCGCCCGGACGTGCGCACCGCGGTGGTGACGCTGACGCATGATCCGAAGCTGGATGACCCGGCGCTGGACCATGCGCTGAAGTCGCCCTGCTTCTATATCGGTGCACTGGGATCGCGGAAGACTCACGCCGCGCGGCTGAAGCGGCTGCGGGAGCTCGGGCATAACGACATGGAAATGGCACGGATCCGCGGGCCGGTCGGGCTCAACATCGAGGCGGTGACGGCGCCAGAGATCGCGCTGTCGATCATAGCCGAGGTCGTGGCGGCGCACCGCGGCTCGCCCCTGGGACAGAAGCAGGCGGCATGAAGTTCGGGCCCGTGCCGCTCGCCGAGGCGCGCGGCGCGATCATGGCGCACAGCTTGCGGGCCGGGGAGCGGATGATCCGCAAGGGCACCGTGCTGGATGCCGAGGCGGTCGTGGCGCTACAGGCCACCGGCCGTGACGAGGTGATTGCTGCGCAGCTCGATCCCGGCGACGTGCCGGAGGATCTGGCGGCGGACCGGCTGGCGCAGTGCGTGCTGGCGCCGCTGCTGGCGCGGTCGCGGGCGGCGACCGGGCGGGTGAACCTGGTGGCTGAGGTGCCGGGGCTGCTGCGAGTCGATGCCGGGAAGATCGACCGGCTGAACGCAATCGACGAGTCGCTGACCATCGGGACGCTGCCGGATTACGCGGTGGTGGCCCCGAAGGATCTGGTGGCGACGATCAAGGTGATCCCGTTCGCCGTACCGGGCACCGTGCTGGCGGTGGCCGAGGCACTGGCGCGGCAGGGTGGGCCGGCGCTGACGCTCGCGCCGTTCCAGGCGCTGAAGGTCGGGCTGGTGGTGACGGAGCTGCCTGGGCTGAAGGACAGCGTGACGGAGAAGACGATCGCAGCGACCGAAGAGCGGGTGACGCGGTTGACCGGGACGCTGCTGGCGCCAGTGCGCTGCGCGCATGATGAGGCCTCGATCGCGCGAGCGCTGGAGGGGCTGATCGCACCCAATGGAAGTCATGGCGGGGCAGACCTGCTGCTGGTGGTGGGAGCCTCGGCGGTGGTGGACCGGCGGGATGTCGGGCCGATGGGGATCGTGCGGGCCGGCGGGGAGATCCTGCATTTCGGCATGCCAGTGGATCCTGGGAACCTGATATGCCTGGGGCGGATCGGGGCGCGGCCGGCGCTGGTGTTACCAGGGTGCGCGCGCAGCCCGGTGCTGAATGGGATCGACTTCGTGCTGACACGGCTGTTCGCAGGACTGAAGGTGGTGCCAGCCGATCTGATGCGGATGGGCGTGGGCGGGCTGCTGAAGGAATTCGAGATGCGGCCGCTGCCGCGCGAGAAGGCGCCGGCGACACCGCGCACTGGGGCGGCGCCACGGCCGGCTCCGTCGATCGCCGCGGTGGTGCTGGGGGCCGGGCGGTCGCGGCGGATGGCGCCGCACAACAAGTTGCTGATCCCGGACAAGACCGGCAAGCCGATGATCGCGCGGGTGGTGGACAGCGTGCTGTCGTCAGGCGCACGGCCGGTGCTGGTGGTGTTGGGGCACATGGCCGAGGAGGTCGAGACCGCGCTGGCAGGCCGGCCTGTGCGGTATGTGCACGCACCGGACTATGCCGAGGGGCTGTCGGCGAGTCTGAAGGCGGGGATCGCCGCGGTGCCGCCGGAATGCGCAGCGGCGGTGGTTTGCCTCGGCGACATGCCGCTGGTGACCGGGCGGATGATCGATCGGCTGCTGGCGGCCTATGACCCGACCGAGGGGCGGAGGATCGTGCTGCCGACGTTCCGCGGCAAGCAGGGCAATCCGATGTTATGGGATCGGAGCTTTTTTTCAGAAATCCTTGAGATTACGGGCGATTCTGGGGCGCGTTTCCTGGTGGGCAAACACCTGGAGGTGGTCGCGGAGATCGAGATGGCGGATGACGCGGTGCTGCGCGACTTCGATACCACCGAGAGCCTGGCGACGCTGCCGGCGCGGTTGCGGCCGGAAGGCGTGCTGGGCTGAGCGGGAGATCGTTGCCTCGAGGGTACGAGGTGGGGTCAACAGCCGGAGCGTGGAGAGCCAAAATGGCCCTCCACGCAACCGGTATGGAAGGCGAACGGCGGCGTGCGATGCTCCGTCGCACCGGCCACCGCCCGCACCGGATTTTCATCGAATGCGAAGACGCATCCTCGGTCCTCCGGCCGATCATCCTCAGCGTCCACGGCCCGATCGCCGCGGACGCTGAGGATGATTGGCCGAAAGCTTTATGAACCGTTACGGTAGCGGGACGGCCTAATCGGGCCGGTAGCCGATCACGTTGCTGGGCGGGTCGTAGTTGCACGCCCAGACCTCGGGCCGGCCGTCACCGGCCACGGCGCCGCCCACGCGCCGCGTCGTGCGCCAGACGATCTGTGTGGTGGCCGCACATGCCGGAGCAGGTGTTGGTCCTCAGGTCTTATACCAGGCGACTCAAAGATTGACGCATGCCCAAGCACGATGTGCGATTGATTCGATGCGCGCCAGATCAGTGACGAGGAACAGCCATGCCTCCGTGCAGGCGGCGAGGATGGCCTCGTAGCTATCCCAGACACGC